>JAFGLU010000109.1 GCA_016927865.1 Anaerolineaceae bacterium | reverse complement strand
TTATGGTGGCCTCACGACCAGGGCACACCGGCTCTTTACACCAGCCGGATGACCTTGATGGAGGAGAGCGGGAATGTGCTGGATTGGCTTGAGCGACGGGCAGGTTTCCGGCGCGTGAAGCTGGTGATGAACGAAAGCGCTTGGGATCAGCCGGACCACTACCCCATGACGCGCAGCGCCGCGCCGATGACGCTGGAGATCAACGGGCGCAAGGTGTTCGCAAAAGGGTCCAATTGGGTCAGCCCGCACATCTTCCCCGGCAAGCTCAACCGGGCGATCTATGAAGACCTGTTAGGCCTGGCGCGAGACGCCAACATGAACATTCTGCGCTGCTGGGGCGGCGCGCCGGTGCAAAAAGCCGATTTCTTTGACCTGTGCGATGAGATGGGCATCATGCTGTGGCAGGAGTTTCCGCTGGCATGCAATAATTACCCGGATGACGAGAATTACCTGCGCGTGCTGGATCAGGAAGCGCGCTCAATCATTCGCAAGCTCAAGCATCATCCTAGCATTGTGCTGTGGTGCGGGGGCAATGAGCTGTTCAACAACTGGTCGATGATGACCGAGCAGTCGCTGGCCCTGCGCTTGCTGGACAGCATCTGCTTGAAAATGGACCCCGGGCGGCCCTTTATCATGACCTCGCCGCTGAACGGCGCCGGGCACGGTCCGTACTACATTTTTGACCACGTGCACCAGCAGGAAGCCTGGCCGATGTTTCAGCAAGCTAGCAAGACAGCTTACTGCGAGTTTGGCTGTACGGGTGGCATGGCCCCGGTAGACTCGCTGGGCGAGATTATCCCGCCCGAGTCGCTCTTCACGCCGCGGCCCGATGCGGCCTGGGTGGCGCATCACGCCTACGGCAGCTCGCTGCTTTCGGCCCACCTCAACGTGGAGGTGACTGAGCGGCTGCTGGGGCCTGCGCAGAGCCTGGAGGATTTGGTGGAGAAAAGCCAGTTGATCCAGGGGGAGGTGCTGAAGGGCATGTTTGAAGAGGTGCGGCGGCAGAAGATGGCGGCCTCAATGGCGATCAATTGGTGCTTCAACGAGCCCTGGCCGGCGGCGGCCAATTGCAGTATTGTGGCCTGGCCGGCCAAACCAAAATCCGGCCTGGCGGCGGTGAAGGATGCGCTGCGCCCGGCCCTGGCCAGCCTGCGCATTCCGCGCTTCCAATGGCGGGCGGGTGAACAGTTGAGCTTTGAGGTGTGGATGCTGAACGATGCTCCGCAGCCGCTGGCGGGCGGAGAGGTGAGTGTGTGGCTGCGCGTGGATGGGCAGGAGTCCCTCTTGCTTGATTGGACTTTCCCTGATCTGCCCGCCGCGACCAACCTGCAAGGCCCACAAGCGCAGGTGCTACTGCCGGTTACAGACGTTCGGCAGTTTGAATTACTCGCGCGGGTAGACGGGCGGCCCGAACTGGATTCGGTTTATACTTTAGCTGTAACAACTTAGCGCGAGAACCGCTAAATGGAAAAGATGCCCCAACAATTTTGATTAAAGGAAACCAATTATGCCTTACATGACATTTACGCTTGAAGACGGCACGGAAGTTTACATCGAGGCGATGGATGCGCCGAAGAGCTCGGCCAGCCTGATCCCCAGCAGCCGGGGCGAGGAAGATGCTGAAAAGCAGGTTCACCCCTTTGAAGCGTCGCTGGACGGGGCGCGGAAAATGGCCGGGGCACTGGTGAAGAAGATGCGCGAGGGGTTGGATGACCAGCCCAGCGAGGTGGAAGTGACCTTTGGCTTGAAGGCCTCGGGCGAGGTGGGCGGCTTTCTGGTGGCGCGCGCAGCGGTAGACGCTAACTACGCCGTGACGTTGAAGTGGAAGCCTAAAGAAGGGTAGGGTGCTAAGCTCTCATCACCCGAACCTGCGCGAGACGTTGCAGCCGGGCAAACACCGCCCGATCTACCTGTGGGCCGGACCGGGCACGGTGCGAATGAACCGGCTGAAGTTCATGGAAGCTAGGGTGGACGAGCCTATCCACTTGCACGCGCACACATTGGACGGCGCGCATCGGGCCATCTCCGAAACGGGCTGCCGCTGGGCCTATCTGATGTACAACTGGGGCTTTCCGCCCGAGGTGGAGCGCGCGGATTGGGAGTCGTTTGATGTCGCTACGCAGGCCTATCACCAGGCGGGCGGGCTGGTTTTTGCGTATATTCAAAGTTCCAACTGCGTGTACGATGGCAGCTTCCGCGAGCAGGACTGGTACGCACGCGATTGGCACGGGCGAAAGATTTTCTACTACACCGGACGCTACATGACCTGCTGGGAACACCCCGCTTGGTTGGCGTACTTGAAGGAGCGTGTGGCGGATGCGCTGCGGCGTGGGGCGGACGGGATTTTCTTTGACAACCCCTGGCATGCCGGGCAGCCCATGCACTTTGGTGGGGTTTGGTTGGGCGGGGCGGGGTGTTACTGTGAGCGCTGCCGGGCGGCCTACCGGCTGGCAGCGGGACAAGAAATGCCACGCGTCATCCAGCCGGGGCGGCCTGAAACGGACGCTTATTTACGTTGGCGGCAGGAGCGGGTGACGCACCGCCTACGTGAACTGGCGGAGTACACCCGCAGCCTGAAGCACGACGCGCCGGTGAGCGTCAACGACTTCGATGCCGTGATGCGGGCCAGTTCGGTAACGGCAGGAATTGAGCTGAAGCAGTTGGCGCAGGTGCAGGATGTGATGATGATCGAGGATTATGGCCTGCCGCGCTGGAACCCGGCCACGGATGAGTTGGTGAATAACGCCGTCACGCTGCGCACAGCCAGAGCTTTGTGCGGCGGCATTCCTTTGAGCGTGGACCCTTATGACAAGGGCATTGGCTTTGACCAGGTCTTCCCGGCGCGTCGAACGATGCAAGCCATTGCTGAAGCGGCTGCCTGTCGAGCTAGCTGCGTGGTCAAAGGCACCGAGTTTGTAGACGAAGACGGCCGCTTTACCCTGTTAACCGACGAACGGTACACTGATGTGCGCCTAGATATTGGCAAGTTCAACCAGTGGTTGGATGAGCGCGCGGCGATGTTGCAGGGCGGGCGGAACCTGGCGCAGATTGGGTTGTTACACCCGCAGGAGCGCTTGTGGCACAACAACGGCGAGCCCGCGCGGATTTACTTTGCCTGTGCCCAGACTTTGTTATCGGTGGGGCTGCCCTGGCGCGTGGTGCTGCCTGGGGACGATCTATCGCACTTGAAGGCGCTGCTGGTGTTCGACTTGCGAGATTTGCGGGGAATGAAGTTGCCTGCTCAGGTGGACATGCTGGAAGTGCCGCGCCTTGAAGGTTGGCGGATCAAGTCCAGTACGCCGTGGCTGGAGCGCAGTTCAGTGCTGCGGCGGTTGACGACTCGCGTGATTAGCGAGACCGTTCGAGGATACTTTGCCAGCCGCGTCGTACGCCGCATGTTGGACGGCGCGGGGGCCATGCGCCTGTTCACAGGCAGCCCTTATTTTCGCTTGCCAGACTCGGCCACGCGCAAGGTTTTGTTAGAAGCACTGCCGCTGGATTTGCGGGTGAGGGTGCAGTCTGAATCGCCAGTGTTGGTGGAGGTGTGGGAGCACGATGGGGCCCTCCAGGTTCACCTGGTGAATTACGATGCGCAAGCGCAAGCTGTGACGGTGCACTTCGACCGGCCGGTGCGGGCGGAGGTGTGGAACCCTGAACGGCTCCTGCCGGCAACAATTGAGGGGCAAGAACTGCGCCTTGAGGTGGATGTCTACTCGATTTTGGTGGTGGCGTAGAAAATTACCTACAACCCCAAACGTCGGGCTTCGGCTGTGAATACAGAACAGTATTTGAATCGGGGCTAATGACCACGATCAAGTGCGTGTCCAAATTGATTTTTGGCCGTTCGCCGGCGACGACGACAGGACAGCCTGCCACGACAATATATGAGCCGGACGGAAAGCTTTGAAGGTCATTGTGCTGGATAAGCCTGGCGTTTATGACCCCATGCTCCGGACTGAGCACATAGAAATCCAGGTGCGGTTGGTCGGTTTTTTCACCAGCAAAGCGGGGGTATAGTCCCTGCCCGGCGTAGATGGAGTAACTTGTGGCAGAAGTGTTGTTGTCCGGGAGGTAGGACTGGACCAAGGCAGCGGAATCTATTGCTGCTGACTCCGCAAAGCGTTTGGGCATGTAATCATCGACAATGTGCATGCCTACGCCGACCAGCGCAAAGGGCAGGAATACCAGCCAGCTTGCCTGCCGCCCTGCGCGAGAAATAACAGGTATAACGGCCTGAGCGGGCTGTGATGCAGTAGGGTGCGGGACAAAAACTGCCTTCAACAAAGCCAACAACTCTACGATGCCAGTGGCAAAGTACAAGTAGACCACCCAATCGATAGGCACCAGGTAGCGCGAACCGGAAGTGCGGCCCAGGCTGAGCGCTGTGTTGTATACCAGGAAGATGAGCAGCGGGACAAGCCCTGCCCAGCGGTAATCCTTCCAGGCGCGGGCCAGCCCCAGGGCGACCAGAGCCAGGTTGACGGCGAGGGCTGCAATTTGCCCAGGCGGAAGCTGCCCGGCCCATTGGTTCCCTTCCACCCAGTAAGGCCGTTCGGCCATCGTTTGCAGGTTGTCGTAGACCAGCGAATCGGGCAGGGTTAGCAGCGCTCCTACCAGGTTATGGGCAAAGTGCGCCGGCACGAACTGGTAAGCAGGGGTATCTGCTGCAAAGAGGGGGATCTGGATTGTGGACGTCCCAGCAGAAGCGGTTTGGGAGGCGGGTAATTGGAAGGATGTGCCCGGCAGATAACGCGTGCGGATGACTTCCATGAATTTGAACACCAGCAGCGGAACGCCATCGGGGCCGGTGCCCGTGAGCACGACCGGGGTGAACACCAACATGAAAGCCAGCGCCAGGCGAGCGATGTGCTTCCACCACAGCCTGATCTGACCCCGGTAGAGGAATAAGGCATAGAGCGCTGCAGCAGGCAGTAGGAGAATAGCATTCAGCCGGATGAGGGAGATGATGCCAATGATGCCCCCTGCCACAGCCGCCAGGATGCCGGAGCGCGGGCTGGACTTCCACCATTTGAACAAGATCCAGGCGCAAAAAAGCAGCCCCAGCAGCATAGGCACTTCGCTGACCAGCAGTTTGACGTTGGCCGAGGCAATCAAATGCGACCCGGCAATGGCGTTGCGCTGGCGCAGAAGGATGAGCACCGCCAGAAAGAAGCCCAGCGGCGGGCTGTTTATGGAGCGCCCAATCAGGTAAATCATGGGCGGGATGAGCGCCAGCACCCAGACCTGCAAGAGGGTGAGCAGCCAATAATCTTCTCCGGCAAGGAGGTGAAGCAATCCGAGGAAGACGCCATATAAGGGCTTATCACTATATCCGCTGCTGAAAATACCGTAGCCATTGATGAAATAGTGGGCGGAAGCGTCGTAGACAATAGCATCTGAGGCCGGATAGGGTTGGTGATCGGGGCCTGTAGGTTGGGGCGAGAAGTGGTGCTGCTTGAGGGTCGTGGCGTTCCATAACAACCCGGCGGCCAGGAACAAGATCAGGCAGGCTAGAAAGTCGATCTGGCGGCGAGACAGGCGCAGAGGCTGGGTGAAGATCAACACTGTGACCAGGAGCAGGCTGGCGAAGAACTGGAACCCGGTGATGGGCATGCCGGGAACATTCCAAAAGCGGTCGTCAGGAACCAGGCCAGCCCCGGTGACGGACACGATCGCCCACAGCGCCAGGAGCGCAGCCAGAATCCAGGCGGAAAGGCGCACAACGGGGCGGTTGTTTGTGTAGAAAGCTTTCAGGCGAGCGTTCTTCTGGGGTGTGAGCACCAGCAGACCCCACAATAATAATTGGAAGGCCAGGGCTCCAGCCGCAATTGGAATGGGGCGCAGGCGTATGAAAAAGTCTTTTTGTTCGAGGAAGATATAGGGGGGCAGAGCCAGAGCCAGCCAACCGAGCAAGGCCAGAGATCCAAGCAACCAAAACGCAGCGCGCCGGAAAGTCGCCCGGCTGGAGAGAATTTCGATCGAGGAGACGGCCAGGGTGGGTTGACGCAGCACCGTCACGGCAGCCCCCAGGCAGGCCAGCGCGGCGAGGGCGGCAAAGGCCAGGAGGGTCAGGCGTTGGGGCGAAAGACCCAGGAAGGCAACGTTCGTTGGGTCGCGCTCAATACTAGCAAGGACAAAGACCGCCGCAGCAAACTCGGCTGCGCCCAGCAACAGGGCTGAGAAGAGAAGTTGGCGAGCGGATGAGGCAGGCGTGGGCTTGTCCGACATACGCTATGGGATGAAGGGGGTAATGGTTGGGGTGGGCATGGTGGGAGAAGGCTGCGGGGTGACGGTTGCCTGGGGGGTGATGGTGGGCAGGAGGGTGACCGAGAGCGTGGGCGTGAGGATGCCTTCTGCGCTGAAAACCAGGCTGACCGGCTGCCCAGCGATGCCTAATGAGCCCATGTCTTGCTGGTTGTGGAAAACCTGGATGGCGGCAGCGTTGCCGCAAATCAGTTCGATGCGCTGCTTGCCCGAATAGGGGTAAGCGTTGCCGGGGATGATTCGCCCGTTGAACTTCAATTGGTCATCGACGATGATGCGCAGAAAAGCCCTACGCCTGGCAATCACATAGACTTGCAGTGGGTCTGAATTGATGGCAGCAATGGTAGTGGTCGGCTGGGCGTCAAGTGGAGCTTCTTCGGTCGGCACGATGGTTGCCTCGCTATCTTGCGGCGTTCCGCCAGGTGTGGGCGATGCCAGAGGCGTGTCGGAGGGGGTGGTGAGCAGAACCTGGCCGACGGAGGGCAATGTGGGAGAAACCTCAGCGGAATCGAGTAAGCCGATGCTGGACGCACCCCACAGCAGCAAGGCGAACAATCCAACCAGCAAAGTCACGGCAAACAATAAGTCTGGCGTTACCAGGCGGCGCAGAGGCGAGGTGGGTTTTGCGCCGCGCACGGACGGGCGCCCTCTGGCTCTTACCGGGACGGTGCGTTCAAGGCGGCGGGTTTGCAGCCCGTCGGCATAACGCAGGAGCAGCGCTTCACTATCTAGGTTGAGAAAAGTGGCGTAGTTGCTCAACATGCCTCGCGCCTGCACCGGGGAGGGGAGTTGGTCCAGGGCGCCTGCTTCCAGGGCTTTCAGGTAATGAAGGCGCAGATGGGTGTATTTTTCCACATCTTGCAGCGACAGGCTCAGGGTCTCACGTTGCGTTCGCAGCGTTTGACCGATTTCGACAAAAATAGACTGGGCTGAGCCGGATTGAGATGACCGTTCTGGCAAAACAGGCGGGGTGGAGACGGGTTCCGGGCGGAGAGCGGGTGCTTCTTCGACCTCGATTTCTTTTGCAAGGGCTTCAGTTGCGCCCTCCACTTCCTCCAGCTCGACAGGATCATCGGAGGCTGTTTCGGAAAGCTCTGGAGACGGAGGGAGTTGCTCCACTGCCGGTTCCGGGGTTTCTTCAACCGGCGCTCGACCTTCCCATTGATCGAGCAGGGATTTCACCGGCAGGCCGAGATAATCGGCATACAAACGTAAGAAACCACGCCCTTGAACTTGAGAGGGCAAGGGCGTACGATCATCCCGCTCCAGGGCTTCCAGGTAGTGGATGCGGATGCGGGTTGAATGAGCGGCCTGCTCGAGGGATAATCCCCGCGCCTGCCGGGCTTGTTTCAGCTGGCTGCCAACGGAGGAGGACATGTGGGCTTAATAGAGATTTTGGGCGGAGGGCCCGCCCAAAATCTTTGATCCATCGTGTTATTCTTGAACGGGTTCTTCCGCTGCAGGTTCTTCTACTGCGGGGGTTCCTTCATCAGGAAGTTCGGGGGCTTCACCTTCGCGGTGGACAATGACCAGCACTTCGGGGTTGAGGTCAACGGTGAGGCGGACGAAGGCTTTGAAGGTGCCCAGATTGCGGATGGGCTGGCATTCCACGTGGCGGCGTTCAATTGTGGCGCCAATCTTGGCGGTGAGCGCATCGGCGATCATGGCGGTGGTGATGGAGCCATACAGTTTGCCCGTTTCACCAGCCTTGGTGGGGAAGGTCACATAGGCGCCCTTGAGTTGTTCAGCCAGACCGCCCATCTCTTTGTTCAACTCAGCGCGGCGGACATTGGCCTTGGTGCGAATGTGTTCCACCTGCTTGAGGGCGCCGGGGGTGGCTAGAACAGCCATGCCCTGCGGAAGCAGGTAGTTGCGGCCGAAGCCATCGGCAACGCGTTTCACGTCACCTGCTCGACCCAATTTGAAAACGTCCTTGATCAGCAAAACTTTCATTTTCAAGCCCTTTCAAGCTTTTTGGGATACTCTACGGCGAAGGGTACAACGCCGTAGGCTGAACGAGTATACCAGAGGCAGGTGGAACCGTCAACTGAAGAAGTTGATTGTCTTATGGCTTTCCCAAAGTCGGAAAGAGACCCTCACCGACCCCTTTCCCGGAGGGAGAGGGGTAAGAACCTGCGTCCTTTTCCCTCCGGGAGAGGGGTTAGGTGACACCACCTGGCGGGTGCCCATAGTGCTTTCTTATGTCACATCCCACGGCGCGATGTCTCGGCTGGAACGGAGGGCTTGTTGAATAGGCTCGCGCAGGTGGGGCAGGTGATCGGCGACGGCTGAAACAAGGCCAAAGCAGCCCGCAATCATCATGTCACCAAATGGGGCGGCAAAGTAGGGCCGCAGTGGTGATTCGCGCAGCAGCGAGCGGCGCGGACCGGTCACGACCAGGGGCGTACCTTGCGGTTCAAGTTGGAGGGGTTGATCGCGATACAACAACGCGCCGTGACCGTGGTGGTTGAATACTTCGGCATGGGTGAGCGTGCCCGCGGCCAACCCGCGCAGGAGTTGTTCCAGGGCGGGACGGTCGAGCAGGCCGGTATGGTGCTCAAAAACACCTTCGATGCCCCCTGGGCCCAAGCGGAACGCCAGGGTGTGAAAGTTGCCCACGTTGGCAATTAACACCTGGGGTTGGGCAGCCACGAATGGGTCGAGGGCGGCTCCCAGGATGGCTGCGGGGGCGGTGTCCATGACGATCAACGGCGCAGGCAGCAAGCCGGCGGAATCGGCTACGGCTTGCAAGCGGGTCATGATGGGCGGGATGCGCTCAGCGGGGAAGGCAAAAGCACTCAGGCGATTTTCGGCTCGAATTCGCTCATCGAGATAGTCAAAGCGGAACTGGCGGTCTGATATTTCTGGCGGGGCAGCCCCATGATCAAAAACGGCCACTGCTACGGCAGAAAGATCATCGAGGGAAACACCAAATTCGGCGAACGCCCGGCGGATGGCGGGATAGTCGAAGTCGCGCATTTCGATGCGCTCGACAGCGGTGCTGAGACCGGGTAATTCGCTTTCATCAATCACTTGGATGCCAGTCTCACGTACAGCAGCCAGATCGTCGTTTAAGGTGCGGGCCGGGGCCGGTGTGGCGAATACCTTTAGCCCGGCTTTAAGATGTGCTTCGATGGCCCAGGAGCACGGGCCGCCGCCCATGGTCACGCCGTGTAAGGCGATGGGCACGTTGCGCTGGGTAGCCGATTCAATTTTGCGGCGCACTATCATGGTGGGCGAGGGTAGCACCAGTTTGAAGCTGTTTTCGGCATCCAGGCGCGCATCGAATAACAGGATGTCTTGCGTCCCGGTACCAATATCCACGGCAAGGATTTGCATGGTTTACTTGGTTGTGGGGCGCCGCCCATAAATCTGTAAGACCGGAAGTACAGCCAGGATGCCGTTGTTATGATTGGCCAAGGGGCCAACGGTATCCTCTGTGGCTTTCACCACGCGGTCGATTAAGTCTTGTGAATCGACCAGGGTGATGAGCGTGCGGTTGAGGACTTCCTCGTGGTTTTCAATCAAGTCAGAGAGGCTTGGGATGAGGGGAATATCTTCGCGCAAAGCAGAGTATTTGCGTAACCTGCCCATTCCGGTGCTGGGTAAGATGGTCACACCCGACACGCCGGCTTCGTCCCAGGCGGAAAGGATTTCATCCAACCGCGTTTCGTCATGGAGTACGTATAAGATCATGAACATGGTTGTTAGGCCTCCTGTGGAGCAGATTTCTTAGCAGAAAATGACGCTCGCAAGAGCGGCGGGGTGACCAGGGTGGTTACCAGGACCATCCCAACGATTAACGTAAATGCGGCAGTGGGTAAGAAGCCCTCGCTGATTCCAACGGTGGCAACAATGAGGCCGACCTCGCCGCGAGAGACCATGCCGATGCCCACCTGAGTCGATTCGCGCCAATTGAAGCCGCCCAATTTAGCTCCCAGGCCCGCACCGATGAGCTTTCCGAGGATGGCGGCAGTACAGATGATTAAGAACAACCATAGCGAACTGAGGGGCAGTTCGCCGATGTCAACGCGCAGTCCGATATCTACAAAGAAGACAGGCACAAAGAACCCGTAGGCAATGATGCCAAAGCCCTGCTCGATTCTGCGTTTTTCGGCTGTCCGACCAAACATCATGCCGGCCATAAAGGTGCCGGTGATGGCAGCCATGCCGCCCAGCAGCTCGGCGGAAATGCCATATACCAGCATGATGACCAGGGCAAAGGCGATGACTCCCTGGCTGATGGGAAGTTTAGATAACAGGAGGGTGAGCCTGGGGAGAACGTAGAAACCGAAGGCGCCTGAGAGGGCGATGAAGGCGATCATTTTTAACAGAGCGATGCCGATTTCGCCCAAGCCACCGCCGGAACCGATGGCGCTGAAGGCGGAAAGTAATAAGATGACCAGGATGTCATCGAAGACGGCTGCGCCAAGCAGTCCAAGGCCCACCCGGCTGCGCAAGACTTTGAGTTCCATTAAGGTTTGGGCTGAGATGCTCACGCTGGTGGCGCCTAGTGTGAGGCCGAGGAAAGCGGCCTGGTTGAAGGGCATGCCGCTGGCGCTGCCAATGGCCAGCCCCAAACCGACGGGAACAAGAACGCCCAGAATGCCAGAGTAGGCCGACACGCGTGTGTTCTTGGCCAGTTCATGAAATTCCAACTCCAGCCCGGCCAGGAACATTAACATTAAGACGCCTAACTCGGCGAACTCGTGCACCACCTCACCCAAGTGGGAATCGGTAATGAAATACATGTGAGTCACGTCGAGCAGGGTAGGGCCGAGCAGGACACCGACCAGTAATTCGCCGAAAACCGAAGGCTGGCCGATTCGGGTGCTCAAATAGCCCGCGGCTTTAGCGAATAAGATGATGATGGCCAGGACGAGGGTCAGTTGGATAAATGGGGACAAAGTCGGCTCTCCCTTGGGGAAAAAATGCCTCTAATCAGGATATTCATCCAAAGTTTACCATATCTTAAATCCATGTTCCAGTTTGGTGGTTTTGGTATACTGGTACTGCCGTAACTACTTAGTGGTTCTCTCTCCAAGTTGATAGTTCATGTTTTTTGAGAAGACCACTTAGAGGGTGAGGAATATTTGGGCCTCTTTCACCACTGGCTGAGTGGTAACGCAATGCCTTACAAGCCTGGATCCAAAATAGAGGATGGCACATGAGTATAAAAGACGAGCAGCAACGCTGGGAAGAAAAAATTCTCAAACCTCTTCTCGGCAAATTCCCCGAGCGGAAGAGCGAATTTGTAACTTCTTCCAATATCCCCGTACCGCGACTCTTGACCGGCATGGACTCGGATTATGAAAAGGACCTAGGTTTTCCAGGCCTATACCCGTTTACACGCGGGGTGCAGCCGACCATGTATCGCGGGCGCTTTTGGACCATGCGCCAATACGCAGGGTTTGCATCAGCCGAGGAATCCAACCAGCGCTATCGCTATTTGCTGCAGCAAGGCCAAACCGGGCTGTCCGTGGCCTTTGATTTGCCTACCCAAATCGGTTACGACGCCGATGATCCGATGTCGATGGGCGAAGTGGGCAAGGTGGGCGTGTCCATCTCGTCGCTGGCCGATATGGAAATCCTCTTCCGGGAAATTCCCCTGGATAAGGTTTCTACGAGTATGACCATCAACGCGCCGGCGGCAGTGCTGCTGGCCATGTATATCGCCGTGGCGCGGCGGCAAGGCGTGGAGCCGGTCAAGCTGCGCGGGACCATCCAGAACGATATCCTAAAAGAATATGTGGCGCGGGGAACCTACATCTTCCCGCCGGCGCCTTCGATGCGTCTGATTACGGATATTTTCGCTTATTGCGCCAAGAACGTGCCCAACTGGAACACGATCTCTATCTCGGGATATCACATCCGCGAGGCAGGCTCTACGGCCGTGCAGGAAGTGGCTTTCACCCTGGCAAACGCGATTGCTTATGTGCAGGCGGCGCTGGACGCGGGGCTGAAGGTGGACGAATTTGCCTCACAGTTGTCCTTCTTCTTCAATGCCCACAACAACTTCTTTGAAGAGACGGCCAAGTTCCGGGCGGCGCGGCGCCTGTGGGCAGAGATCATGCGTGAGCGCTTCCAGGCGGTGGACCCCAAATCCTGGATGCTGCGCTTTCACACGCAAACTGCCGGAAGCACACTGACGGCTCAGCAGCCCGAGAACAACATTGTGCGGGTGACAATGCAGGCGCTGGCTGCGGTGTTGGGCGGAACGCAGTCGCTGCACACGAACAGCATGGACGAGGCGCTGTGGCTGCCCACCGAGAAGTCGGTGCGGGTGGCGCTGCGCACCCAGCAGATCATTGCCTATGAATCGGGCGCGGCGGATTCGGTTGACCCATTGGCGGGATCTTATCTGGTGGAATACCTGACGGATGAAATTGTGAGCCGGGCGCGCGAATATATTGGAAAAATCGACGAGTTGGGTGGCGCGCGGCAGGCCATTGAAAAGGGGTATATGCAGAGCGAGATTCAGAGCGCGGCTTATCATTACCAACGCGCGGTGGAACGGAAAGATCAGGTGGTGGTGGGCGTCAACGCCTTGCAGGTGGATGAAAGCCTGACACTGGAGCGACTCAAGGTGGACCCGTCCATCGAGCAGGGGCAGCGCGCGCGCCTGGCGCAATTGCGGGCTGGTCGTGACGCCGCCAAGGCTGCCGAATTGCTGGCACAGTTGGAGACGGCTTCGAAGGGCAGCGATAACCTCATGCCGCTGTTGGTAGAATGTGTTGAACATGACTTAACTCTGGGCGAGGTGTGCGGCGTGCTGCGCAAAACCTGGGGCGAATACCAGCCCCCGGCCTGGTTATAACGCCGCAGAAGTTTGGGTTGAGGGTTTTAATCGCCTTCTGGATTGTTACTGATAGAGGAGCAAAGAATGGCTGAGATCAAAAAAATCAATCACGTTGCGGTAGTGGTGGCCGATATTGATCAGGCGCTGGGCTTTTGGCAAGATGCGCTGGGTTTGCAACTGCACCATGTAGAAGAGGTGCCCAGCCAGAAGGCTGTGGTGGCTTTCCTGCCAGTGGGTGACAGCGAGGTGGAGCTGGTCAAACCGACCACGGATGATTCGGGGCTGGCCAAATTTCTGGCCGAAAAAGGCGGCGGAATGCACCACCTGTGTATCGAGGTGGATGACATTGACGCTAAGCTGGCTGAGTTGAAGCAGAAGGGCGTGCGTTTAATCAACGAGACGGCGCAGGAATTGCCAGGACGCAAGATGGCTTTTGTACACCCCAAGAGCACGGGCGGGGTGCTGGTAGAGTTGTATCAGATTATTTAACTCGCCGATTTGATCATTTCTTGTGTGGATGGAACTGCTCAAACAGAAATAAGAATATCCGAAATTAAGGTAGATGCGGGCGCTTCGCGCCCGCATCTACCTTAATTTCGGGATTAGTAGATTGAATAGTTCCATAGAAAGGTTGTACAGTCGTACTATATTTTCTTAGAATATGGTACGATTTTTTATAGAGGTGCAGAATGAAACTACGGCAAACCGTACAGGCGATTTTTTGGATACTGATTTACCTGGGGTTGACCCTGGCGCCCTTGTTCTTCATGCTGGCGGGGCCGAGGCCGGAAGGTCGTGAGTTTTGGCGAGAACTTTCGGTGGCATTGGGATTTTGTGGCCTGGCGATGATGGCCCTGCAGTTTGCGCTAACCGCTCGTTTTAAGACAGTGAAAGCCCCCTATGGCAGTGATATCGTTTACTACTTCCATAAGCAGGTTTCGCTGGTGGCTTTTGTGCTCATCCTGGCCCACCCGCTGATGTTGTTCTTGTTCGACCCCCAAACCCTGAGCTTACTGAATGTGTTTGAGGCTCCCTGGCGAGCCCGCGCGGCGGTCACCGCTACGCTGGCCTTGATTGCACTGGTGGTCATTTCGGTGTGGAGGAAGAAATTGAAGATTGAATATAACCGCTGGCGGATCTGGCATGGGTTGCTGGCTACCGCGGCAGTTGCCCTGGCTATGGTGCACATCACCCTGGTGGGGCATTATGTGGACGGTACGCTCAAGCGGTTGTTGTGGGTGGGGTATGGGTTGTTCTTTGTGGGTATGCTGGCCTGGGTGCGGTTGATCAAACCGTTGATTCTCCTGCGCAAGCCTTGGGAAGTGGTTTCTGTGACCGGCCAGCCGGGCAATTCCTGGTCGCTGCGCTTGAAACCGGTTGGGCACAACGGTTTCCGCTACCAACCTGGACAATTCGCCTGGATCACGGCCTGGAACTCGCCTTTTTCAGACAGCGAGCATCCTTTTTCGCTTTCTTCCAGCGCAGAAGATCAGAAAACGATCGAGTTCACCATCAAAGAACTGGGGGATTTTACCAGCACGATCAAAAACATGCAGCCCGGGCAGCGTGTTTATGTGGACGGAGCTTACGGCTCGTTCAGCGTGGATCGACACGATCATGCCAGGAATTTTGTGTTTGTGGCCGGGGGAATTGGAATCACGCCGGTGCTGAGCATGTTGCGCACCCTGGCGGACCGTGGTGACCAGCGAAAGCTCATCCTGCTCTATGCCAATAAAAATCGAGAAGGCGTGGCTTTTTCTGAAGAATTAGAGAATTTACGGGAGCGGCTGAACTTGCAAGTGGTGCATGTGCTGGAAAACCCGCCGGAAGGATGGTCGGGTGAACGCGGTTTTATCAACCGGGCCATGCTCGAGCGTTATTTGCCAGCGGACCGGGCGCGGAATGCCACCGAAATTTTCATCTGCGGACCCAAGCCAATGATGGATGCGGTTGAGAAAGCCCTGGTAGATGCTGGCGTGTTCTTGGGCGATTTCCACTCTGAGCGTTTCGACATGGTTTAGGGAGGGCAAGATGCGTTTGCGATTTGCAAATTGGTTGGCTATTGGAATCGGCGTCGCGGTGGTTGTGCTGGCAATTATTTTCGCCTGGATACAGAGCGGCGGTTAATACCGGTCGGCAGGTGGCAAAAAATTCACTGTGCATTTTCGCTTGCAGTATGCAAAATCATTTTGTGTATATAATGAATATGGAGCAGTAATAATTTTCTATTTCACTATATAAGGGAGAGAATAATGAAACTGAGCACACCTAAAAATGTAACGTTCTACATCGCTGTTGCGCTGGCCGTTATCGCATTGATTGGCTTTTTTGTGGCGGCCATGACCCCGTTTGCCCCCTGGCTGATGCTGGTTGCGTTCGTTGTGCTGGCTGCCGGGAACCTGTTAGAAGGTATTTAAACTTTTCGGAGTTTAAAATTGAGGGTGTACCAGGACTGCTGCGTGCTCCAAGCAGTCGGGGGTATCACCCTCGATTTTTTAATCATTCAGCCAGATCAAAAAAAAATACCAAATATGAGGTGTTTGTGAGTATGAAGCTGCAAGCACCTCATTTTTGGTGGTTCTTTGCGAGTTGTCAACTCATCCCCTAATAGCGGGGATTCCACACGCTAACTCCCTGAGCCGATTTTGTTCAGCCAGGCGCGAACTATGGCCGGATGACAATGGCCAGTAGGAGGATGCTGGCGATGAGCGCGCCGGCGAAGATGATGGCGGGCACGGGGTTATTCTGTTCAACGGATTCCTGGCGCAGTTGTTCAACGGAGGTGAAGCCCATCAGGCGCAGGATGGCCCAGATGAAGAACCCGGCGATGAGGGCCATGATGGGCGCCCAGAAGGCAACCATGCTGAGGATGGCGGGAATGCGGCCCAGGTAGGTCTGGTAGGCGCCGGGGGAGATGAGCAGCGCGGCGACCTGGCCGAGAATGACCGAAACCACCAGAACGATGGCGGGAATGAGAAAACCACGATTGAGCTTTTGCATCTTGCCTCCTAGGCAGCGACAGGTTTGATTTCAGCAATATCAATTAAGTAACCGTTCCAGACCATATCCTGGCCGCTTCCGCCTTCGTAATCCTCGATCACCAGGGCGCGGTTATCACTGCCGCTGGCGTGGATGAAACGGCCCACGCCGCCAAGATTGGCGTTCAGGCCGCTGCCTTCCAGCGCGGCGATGCGGAACTTGCCAATGTCGTCCATCTTCCAACTGGCGGGAGGATAGGCGAACAAGACTTCGGCGGTCTGATTGGATTGGGCGAACTGTTTGGCGTAGGGCGCCAGGTCGCGCTGGATATCGGCATCGGAGATGGGCACGCCTTCATCAAGAATGTAGCAGCGGTTTTGCCAGGCGAGCAGGAAGCGGTTGGTTTCGAGCCAAAAACCGGTGAAGTTATTACCGGTGGGCACCCAGGGGGCTTGCGGCCCACGCTGCGTTTGCCAGAGTTCCTGATAGGTGGCCCGAGCCGAGACAAAGACCGTTAGGGTTCCGGTAACGGGGTGCGGCACGGAGATGCGGTCGCCGACCTTGATCCAGTTCAAATCGGGGGTCTTTGCCGCCGCGGCAGACGCCGCAGGGGCGGCCTGGGCGACCGATTGGACGGGAACCACCGGTTTAATCACTGGAGCAACCGGTCGCGGGGTGGGCGGTTGAAAAGTCGCTGCGTTGGTGGGCGTCTTTTTAGGGCTGAGCACCACGATGACACCGATGACCAGTAGCATGACGCCCAAACAAAAGAAAATCGCTGCAAATTCCATATTGTTCTCCTACCAGGATCCTGAATCGGATCCGCCAGAATCCCAACCTCCGGAGTCCCAGCCACCCGAATCCCAACTGTCTGAGTCGGAGCTGCCGCCCCAGTCCCAGGAGCCCGAATCGTCGCCGGAATCGCTGCCCCAATCCCAGGAGCCGGAGTCGTCGCCGTAATCACTGTCTGTATCCCACCAACTGCCCGAATCGGAACCCGAGTCACTGCCCCAGTCCCAGAAATCGGTGTTTGAGTCCTCATCCTCATCCCACCAACTTCCCGAGTCGGAGCCATCCGAATCGGTGTCCCAATCGCCCCAATCTGTTTGATCAGAGCCGGAATCGTTGGGGCTCCAGTTCCATGTGTCGGTGTTGGTGTTGGAAGAATCATCACCGCCGTTTCCGCCCCAACCCAGGGAGCAGACGGAGCACATGATGAAAATGATCCCGAGGATGAAGAATGGCAGGCCGCTTTTCCAGCGTATCATCTTTTCTCCAGTATGAAGCCTTTTGGGATGAGGCCTCATTTGCTAGAAAAATTATATATCAATCGGCGAGGCTGCACCATACGGAAAACATCAAGATGTTATCAAGCTGTTGCGGGTGAGGTTGGCCTCAATCTTGTAGCGCGGGTTTGGAACCCGCGTCTTTGGGCTGGCGGGTGGCGGGTAGGAAACCTGCGCTACGGGAGGGCACGATCCCTGACGCATTTCAGGCACAATCGGGATGAATGTCGGGGGGCAGAAGGGCAAGAGCCGGTTTATAATGGCAATGGATAAATCAATTTGAGGAGCGTGGCATGTCTGAACGCAAAATCCGCGTATTGGTGGCAAAACCCGGTTTGGATGGACACGACCGGGGAGCAAAGATCGTGGCGCAGGCGCTGCGCGATGCGGGCATGGAAGTGATTTACACGGGGCTGCGGCAGAGCCCAGAGATGATTGCCGAGGCTGCCCTGCAAGAGGACGTGGACGTGGTGGGGTTGTCGATCCTCTCGGGGGCGCATTTGACGCTGGCCCCGCGGGTGATCGAACTGCTGCGCGCCAACGGGCAGGAAGATGTGCTGGTGTTCATGGGCGGGATCATCCCCGAAGAGGACGTGCCCACTTTGAAGGCGGCCGGGGTTCACGCGGTGTACGGCCCGGGGTCTTCAACCGAAGAGATTGGCAAGGATATCCGCGCGGCGGTGCTCGGCGCGACGGAAGGTTAGCGTGGAACTGGTTGAGCGGGTGCTGGCAGGCGAGCGGTTGGCGCTGGCCCGGCTGCTGACCCAGGTGGAAAACAACACTCCGACCGGGCGAGAAGCCCTGGAACGCCTGTTTCCCTTGACCGGAAGGGCTCACCTGGTGGGCATTACCGGCGCGCCGGGAACGGGCAAATCCTCGCTGGCCAACCGCCTGGCGTTGGGCATGCGCAAAGAAGGCGCGCCGAAGGTGGGCGTGGTGGCGGTAGACCCTACCAGTCCGTTCAGTGGGGGGGCGCTGCTGGGTGACCGCCTGCGCATGAAAGATGTGGCCGGCGACTCGGGCGTGTTCATCCGCTCGATGGCAGCGCGGGGCACGCTGGGCGGGTTGGCCCGCGCCACGGCGGCAGTGGTGCAGGTGCTGGATGCGGCCGGGTATGACCCGGTGTTGATTGAAACAGTCGGCGCGGGACAGTCGGAGGTGGATATTGTCCGGCTGGCGCACACCGTGCTGGTGGTGGACGCGCCAGGGTTGGGAGACGACATTCAGGCGATTAAGGCGGGGATTCTGGAGATTGCCGACCTGCTGGTGGTGAACAAGGCCGACCAGCCGGGCGTGGAGAACACGCTGCGTGCTTTGCAGGCCATGCTGGATATTGGCGAGCAACGCTACGCGCAGGCTGGGTGGAAGCCGCCCCTGCTGCGGGCTTCGGCGGTGACCGGCGAGGGCATTGCCGAGATCCTGGCGGCCATCCGGGCGCATGGAGAATACTTGGGCGAGAGCGGAGGGCGGCGACAGCGGGACGAGACTCGCCTGACCCGTGAATTTGAAGCCCTGCTGCAAGAGGAACTGCTGGCTCGCTGGCGTGCCGGGACGGAACCGGAGACGGTGGCGGCGGTGCTGGCGCGCTTGAAAGCACGGAAAATCTCGCCGGGCGGGGCGGTGCGAGAACTGCTGGGCTAGAGATTGACGAGTCAAGCGATCAAGGTTAAAATCGAACAGGTTTTCTGGTAATTGCGAGGAACTGCTCACCG
>JAFGLU010000108.1 GCA_016927865.1 Anaerolineaceae bacterium | reverse complement strand
CTCGACCGTATTGTACTGGAAGTCAATGGAAAGGTTCTGCCCGGCGCGCAGGATGTTGGGCGAGGCGTGCGAGAAATTTAGCCCCGTCACCAGGTGGTTTCCGGATAGATTGGCCGCCTGGGCATAGGCCCCGGCGGGGGCCTCGGCCTGTGCCGGTTGGGCGCCGCGGGTGGGCAGCGCCAGCGCGAACAACAGGATCACCGCCAGGATGCGGGCGATGCGCATCACGCCGTTACGATTGCTTTGAGCCGACATGTTTTCCCTCCTCATCATCGGTTCGATCGGTGTTGTGCAGTTGGTTTTTGAGAGCCGCCCGGGTATGCCCCAGGGGACAGGATTAATTATACATAAATCGGACCGTATTTATATTAAATGTTTCATTAGATTGTAGAAGGTTTTCGGACCAGGTATCAAAATTGGTTTGGCCGGACGGTTAGCCGCGCCAGCGCAGCATGCAAGCGGTTTTCGATGATTCTTACAACCTTCTCGATGCGCGTGAGCGCGTGGTGTTCGCGGGAGCTGGCATTTTTTTAAGGAGGGTTCAACTCACTGATCTCATCAGTACCGGCAGCAGCAGGCGGATGGTCTCTTCAAATGCAGCCGGGTCGGGCTCAACCGGGGTCAGCACCACCTCATCCGCGCCAGCCTCGGCCAGTCGCTGGACCGCCGCTTCGGCCTGTTCGGGCGTGCCGGAGGCCGAGAGCGCGTCGACCCAGGCTGAGGGCATCCGGCGAGCGCCTTCTTCAAGCCCGTAGCGGCGGAAGAAGCGACGCGCTTCGTCTTCGATCCCCAGCGGGGCCAGGTGCGGGCCGCCATCCTGGATGGCGATGTCATGCCGCAAGGCACTGGCGCGGGACAGGTCGAAGTGGTCGCCGGCGACCCGCTCAAGAATACCTGGCATTTTGCGCCAACCAGCGATGCCACCCATGTTTTTGTCATCCGCTACCGCGTGGCGGGCGTGGTCAGCACCGGCGCCGAGGATAAACTCAGCTGGTATGTCATCCCGCCCGAGCATGGGACGCCATCGACAAATCCACCAGTTTATTGACCTATCCGGAGAATGTCCGTCCGGTCGAAGCCCCCTCGCTCGATCGAGATAATCATTCCACCGCTACCGGCGCAGGTTTCAGGCTCACAACCGCCGGCATCAGCGATGACGAGAGCGTTAGACCTCATGGTGCTCTACACTATCCTCCTCCTGCACCTGAGGCGGTCCCGATACCTCAACTGGTACTTCGCTGGTGGCCGTGGTCGTCCCGACTACCACTTAAAAACTGGACCAATTCATGGGGGCTGGTCATTCCCAGGAATAGAAAGAACTCCACATGTTGCATGTTTTTATGGTCCAAAAAAATCAATGGGACCAAAAGCAGGTGGTGGCGTAAATGTTATTGCAATAACTAGATCAGTCACAGACTTAGGTAATAAATCCAATGGTAACTCATACTTTATAACTCCATCCTCGCTAGTCGCTTTTATACCTCCATCCTGTTCCATACATAAAGTTGTTTTAAATGTTTGTTCAAATTTGCTTACTGGTGCGGTAATAGAAAAACCTATACCAACCCATTCTCCCACATCGAACTCCATTTCCGTGAAAAATTTCTTAGCAAGATTTACACTCTCAATGGAAGGCAGATAATCTTGGATGTTTTCAGAAGTGATGGCCGTTTCAGGTCCAATCACCTTTCCACTCTCTGACCTCAATAGAACTTGAGCAGAAGTAAGTTTATTCGGTTCTAGATTCATAAGATTTTCACCCTCACATTCCTCAAGGAGTATTCTACCATTGGATTCACACGAGCAAAATACAATGGAAACGATGGCCAAAACCAATGAAACAACAAGGAAAGATTCTCGATATTTACGATTCATTAGATCTCATCAGTCATCGAATTCGATGAAATTGCTAAACTAAGATAATGTGTACCATCTGTCACCATCAAATTGTTTGCTACCAGAGAATTAAGGTACTTAACTACCTGCTGATACTCTATTTTAATTTGTGCATATCTTTGCGAAAGATGATTGGTCACCGATGACGCAGTTCGCATTGAATCACAGTATTCGTAGGCATCTCTTTCTAATTCGGGCAGGATATATTCCGATTGTTTTGCATTAGAACGGGTATCAATCAAGGCAAGTGTACCATCAGGGCGAGTGATCGAAGTAAGAGTACCCTTCTCTGGATCTTGACGCCAAGCTTCTATATATGAAGTTAGTTGTGATGCACATCCAGTAGGATCAACCTCGGGCTTATAGTCGAAATCAAAACAATAGGCAATCTTCAATAGGCTTTTTCTGTCAAATGGATAAATATATTGATATGATTTGATCGGTCGTACATTAGTCAAACCAAACTCAGGTGCTTGATTGTAAAATGGACTAAAACGGTCCATTCGAATTGGGCCACAAGTAGGAGGCGAGCATAAAAAGCGGATGGATGGAAGGATTTTTATCATTGATTCATAGTCTTTTATAGTCTCTCCTGGAAAACCATAAAGGATATTCCAATCAGCTTGTATATTATATTCTTTACACCATTTCAATAGCTGAAGATTTCTTAATCCAGTTGTACCCTTCCGCATTAAGCTTAATACATGATTGTTGAGGCTTTCAATCCCAGGTTGTATTCGATCGACATTTGCTTCTCGAAGAGTTTTAACTTGGCTTCGTGTCAAGTTCGCCTTCACTTCATAAAAAAGGCTGAATGATTTTTCTGTTTTTGCCAAGGTTGGTAGAAAATCCTTAAAATACCCCATGTCCAGCATATTATCTACAACTTCAATCAAGCTGATATGCCATTGGTCAACAAGATAAAATAACTCTTCAAGCGCCCGTGTGCAACTCTTACTCCGAAAAGTTAAATTCTTTCCATTAAGTCCACAAAAAGTACAATGCGATTTCTGCCCCCACCAACATCCACGCGATGTTTCGAAGAGTAATACGGGTATAACTGATGCGATAACTGTACTCTGTGACAGATCATGAAAATAATCAGAAAAATCCGGAATTGGTAATTCATCTAAATCAAGTATTAACTCAGCATCGCCAGTATAAATTGTCGCTCCAGCCGAGCGATAAATAATTCCTCGAATTTCATCAATGGATTTATTTGATGCTCGACGCCCCAATATTAATTGGACCAGAGCCGGAAAACTATTTTCCGCCTCGCCTGAACAGGCATAATCTACGAATTTAAATTGCTTGTGCAATTCAAAGCCCATATCACCTTCCCAATTAGCCCCTCCGAAAACAATAGCAATTTGTGGGTGTGCCTGTTTGATAGCCTTAGCGAGCGCCAAGGAAGCGATATTCTGCTCGAATGTGGATGTGAAACCTACGACTGAATAATTATCCCAAGGAATAATATCCATGCAGTGTTGAAGAAAGTATGGAACTAAAGATCGAATGCGCCAAAGCCGATTGATACTATAATCATCGAGTTGCCATGTTGTACGAAGAATATCCTGCATATACCGCTGATCAGATTCAACGTTATTTCCATATAATGCTTCAGTAAAAGTCCAATCGCCTGCATATGCGGTATAAGCAATCTCTGATGAGATCCATTGGTATTCATCACATCCAATCAATTCAGCAAACGTAATCCCAAAGTATTTGATATCACATGCAATGCTTAAATCAGATAAACGCGCCTTGAGTAAGCTAATCCCCAAAGCTGGACGGTTTAATGATCCGAAAGGCATACTTATTAACAGAATTCTACCCATGTAAAGCCCTTTTCATGACCGATTAATGCACAGCATAATCTGTATTTGTCGGGGTACTGTAAATAATCCTCTTAGTAGAAGATTGCAGTCTTACCAGCATTGATCCGTACTCCTGCGTCAAACAATGATTACTGATGAACCTTCCCGGTCCTGGTCAAGAGCCGCCACAAGCAAATTGCTCGTGGCGGCTCTCACCTGAACGCCAGATTACTTTAAATCCTCTGGATCAAGTTTAGTGCTGAGGATTAGATCTTCTAATGCCTCGATATCCTCCTGACTGAGCTTGGATGCAGGCTGCTCAACACTGGCTTCTTTGAGCATTCGTTCTCTCTCTTCGGTTCTGGGTTGAACGGGCTCAATAGGAGTTCGAATGGGTTCGATGGGCTCAATAGGGCGCCGAATGGGTTCGATGGGCTCAATAGGGCGCCGAATGGGTTCGATAGGTTCAATAGGGCGCCGAATGGGTTCGATAGGTTCAATAGGGCGCCGAATGCCGCGGATAGGTCCCATGCATCTTATCTTAGCCAGCAGAACAGCTTTGTGCGCGTCTACTAGACCATTACCGGTGGCTGTATCAGGGCCAACTACTGCTGCATTACCACCAGTACTGGGGCTACAATTTCCTACCGTCACATCATGTGCAGACTTCATCAAAACATCGCGAACATCTGCTGGTGTGAGACGAGAGCAGGCTTCTTTGACCAAGGCCGCTGCTCCGGCGAGTTGAGGTGCAGCCGCTGAGGTTCCGCTAAACACCGCCCACCCGTCGTTGGGTGCAGTTTCGTCTTGAGGTGGGTGGACACCACCAGCTCGATCAGTATCAATTTGATCTCCTGGCTCCAATGGTAGCATAATGTAACTTGCCCCAGGACTCATGCCTACCAGTCCACTGAGATCGGGCACACGCCGATTCGGGTAAATGTTGCTCATAAATCCGCTGGCGTAGTTCGAAGCTCTCAGCGATCCATCTTGATCCATGAATACACCACCAGCTGAAATCACATCTGGGTGCTGCCCTGGAAACCCCCAGTGACCGTTGCCTGCTGAGAAGATGACAATGATCCCACTAGCCACAGCTGTGGCAATAGCAGCTGCCAGAGCCTGATCAGCAGCACTGAGCGGACCGTTCTGATTGCTGCTGCCCCAACTGCAGGTAATAATATCTGGTCCAAGCCCAATTGCAGCATTAAAAGCACCTAAGCTGTTGACAAAGTTGATCTTCACCGGCAACAACTGCACATCCGGGGCCACAGCAAAGATATTGGCGGATTCACCAGTGCCATGCCCTGATTCATCCCTTAAAGGATTAGCTGCCCCTGGACCGAGCACCACTGGAGAAACTCTGTAGCCACGTCCGACGAAGTATGGATGTTTATACCAGCCGCTATCCACCATCGCCACCTTGATGCCCTTCCCGGTGATCCCGGCTCGGTGAGCACGATCAGCATTGCATCCCAAGGATACATCTCCTGGCATGGTCAGGTGCCAGTACGCTTTGGTTGGTGCAAGCATGGATTCCATGAAATAGCGTGGTTCCTCAATCGCAACGCCCTCAAGCACATCCTCAAACGGCGTTCCTTTTGCTGGGATCAGGCCTGGCAACTCGGATGCGGGGCATTCCCAGAAGGTCGCCGTGTCTTCCACAGCCCCAGGTTTAATCACTGGCCTCTCTTCATGAACAATCTTGGTATTGAAGGCTTTCATGTAGGTATCCAGGCTGCCTGCAATATTGATGGTCGTCTGTGAAATTTGCAGGATCTCGAAACCAGCCAAGCGTAATTTCGAGACAGCATTGTAAATGATCTTCTCTTCAGAATAGAAGTTCGCCACAGTATTGGCATTGATCCGTGCTCCCGCGTCAAATAATGACACCCCACCAACGGAAAGCGGCGATGCAGTAGCAAAGAGCCGCTCGGGAACTTTTACATCACTCATTTTTGTGGACCTTTTTTCTGGTGACATTTCATTCATCCTTTCTTAAGATGTGAATTGTGACCGATTTCCTCCAATCATTAAAATATCCGCTATCTATAAAGATAACTTCCGTAATTGTTATCCCAATCGGTTATTAATAAACTCTCAATAGATAATTTTCAATAAACTTTGGCGAGATCATTGGCTCTTAAATCATCCTATTCCCAATAGGTCATGATGTAGTTTTTCCGGTTAGGCCTATGATTTCCGCGTCCTATGAAGCACATTTTAGTGTGCCTTTCGACAATTCGGAGAATAGCAAGCGCATCGTTCATATCATGAGCGAGAAGCATCCAATGGTTGCCATCTCGGATTCGCCAACCTTTGGCATCCAGGTCCTCTGCAATCACATTATTGGGATTGTAGGGAATGCAATCCACCTTAGTAAGTGGTTCATATGGTAACCTGCTGTTTCCAGCCCAATATTCGGTGATGTAATCGATACGATTGGATCTCGGATTATCCCTCCCAACAAAACCATGGCAAGTATGCCTCCGAGCCACGCGCAGCGCATTTCGGGCGTCCTCTTTATTATCGAGCATCTTCATCCGGCTTCGTCCATCGGTTAAGAGCCATCCTTTATTTCCCTCATTGACAATTCGGAGTCTATTTGGGTTATATGGCAACTCATCAACCGTGAAAATATCGTACACATCTTGAACCATGTACATCCTGTTGTCTATGCCACATTGTCCGTAACGAATAAGGAAACACCCATCCGGATGAGATACAGTTGCTCCCCAACTGTTCTTACAGATCCAACAAGATTGATTATCGTCGTATCCAATAACCAGAACTGCATGCCCTCCTGCTAAATCCCCTGAGATATGGGTATATACACCAGTGCCCGATCTAAAGAAAGGAAAGAAATCGTCATATACATTGTAAGTTGTAATCAATGGGCCTTCTTCAACGAGCCACCTCTTCATTTGTGATGTTGAAGAGGATGAATCATACCCATGTATTTTAAGGGTCCGTTCAGTTCCTTCTAGCAATTGGGCAGTTTGGTTAACACCCCGATATGGATAATTTTCTTCAAAGCAAATACCTTCATCAACCAAAAAATCCAGGGCACTTGGTACCCACCAACCATAATTTGGATCCCCCGGGTTACATTGCCGGTTGTTCACAAAGAATAATGAGCTTTCCGACAAATCCAATTGCAGGTTGGGCTGTCCAGTTTCAATTCGTTGATATGCCTCAACCGAAGCTGTCGTGGCAAATGCAACGCAAGAACCACATCCGCCCTGTTGTTTTACAGGGGTAATCCAGTTGTGTCCGTTGTTATTTCTCCAATCCCAAGATGCAGGTAGAGCATTGACTGCTGGTCTGAGACGGGCCGGTGATAGGGGTTGCCAGGGGAAGTAAAGATCCCCTTCTGTACGCCGCATTCTGGGCATCCTTGCGGTAAGAACGCCTGGCGGGGTCGGTAATGCGCCCAGGGGAAACGGCGAGGAAATATCCTCCAATTTCAAAGCATCATCAAGGTCGGGTAATAAAGTCCACGATGCTTTCTGTGTTTTTAGAATGGTTCGAAACTCTTTAATGTTCATTTCAAATCCTTTCATATCAATCCCACAAATTTGATCTGGTTGGATCAAGTGTTCTTTTCATGGGAGAATATTTTTGATGTTAATGTCAGATAGGGCATTATTTCCATAATCCCTTTGTATCAAAATACTATCAATAAATTATCAATAAACTATTTTGATAAAAAGTATATAGGAATAGGCGCTCCTGGCAGCGACTACCCAATAACAGGTGCAATAAGTTATAGGGCAACGCGGCCAACGTAGATCATGTTCTCACTCTGGTTGGCGATGAACAGTTCGTTGGTTGTTGTGTTAAAGGCTAACCCTTCAACGCGGGCTGTACCGCCTCCTGGAGCGACAATCGTGCCGCGAATCCGCAAGGTAACCGGATCGAAGACTGTGATGATCCCCGTGTGAGAATTTCCGCTGAACAAGAACCCTCGGCCAAACGTAAGGGCCCGGCATTCTGCGTTAGGGGCAGGGAAGGATCGCACCATGGCGCCGGTGGTAGCATCGATAACGTGGATTCGTGTGATCGTCGAGTAGTACAGGAAAGCCCCATCGTAAGCAAGCCCTTCACCACGTCCCGCTGGCGCAGGGGTTGCGCCAATCTGCGCCCCGGTAACAGGATTGATTGTGTTGATCCAACCCGCGCCAGTCGTTACGTTGGCAACTCGAATTTTGGTTCCGTCCCACTCCAAGCTGCCGATCGTGTTGTTATTAACTGGATCGATTGAACCAAGGACTGCGCCATTCACTGGGCTGAGATAATAGATCCTTTCTGACATCGGTTTTTGTGTTAGAAACAGCAGTGCTGATTTTGCTGTTGCCCCGATGCGGATTCGTCGGGCGAACGATAAGCCTGAGCTAGACCCCGAATTTCTTTGAGGGAAGGGGAATTTCCGTAAATATTCGAAGGCAATTGGCGGCAGCGGCGTATTGATGAGGCTGCGAAATGCATTGATCCGCCCTTTACCTAGTTTACCCACAAAGCCAGGGTTTTTAGCATCGATGTTGTCACAGGTGGTCTCAATGACCTGTCTTACTTGTTGGTTGCTCAAGGTGCGATTGCGTGACCAGATCAGCGCCGCCAATCCGGCTACATGGGGAGAAGCCATTGAGGTACCATCCAGGTACATGTAGGTGTCATCCGGATAGCTAGAGTAAATGTTTACCCCGGGTGCCGAGACGTCAACCTTAGCGCCGTAATTGCTGAAAGATGCTCGTACATCAGATTGATCTATAGCGGCCACTGCGATGACTTCGGGGTATACAGCAGGATACTGTGGAATAACATCAATGTTCGCGTTGGCGTTTCCAGCGGCAAAAACAACCACGACATTGTTGTTTACTGCATTGATGATCGCGTTATGAACACCAGCGTGGTCACCACTCATCTTCCAGCTACAGTTGATGACGTAGCGTCGCTCTGGATGGGCCGCTGCCTGGGCCGCCACGTAGTTTATTGCGTCAGCTCGATTCTGGTTCATGCCCGCTGTCAGATTTATTCTTAATGGCATGATTCGGCAACGGGGTGCCACGCCAAGAATCCCGATCACATTGTCCACTCCCGCAGCTGTACCTGCGACATGGGTGCCGTGACCATCAGTGTCGTCCGGACTTGGGTCGCCTACATCGGCAAAGTCCCAATCTTCTGCCCCCCTGGGCAAGAAATTCTGAACAAGATCCGGATGATTTAGATCAGCCCCTGTGTCAACCACAGCAATAATCACGTTTGGATCGCCTCGCGTAATATCCCAGGCTTCCGGACAATCAATGTCTGCGTCTGCGGTGCCTCCTACTCCATTTACGACCTGTCCAGCATTGTGCAGCCCCCACAGTAGATTAAAGTTTGGATCGTCTGGAAGGTAGCTCAACGCGTCGTTGAAGCCAGCCTCGCTTGGTTCGGTAAATTCTACATCATCCAGATCTGAAAACTTGCGCAGGGTTTCAAACAGCCCAACACCCTCAGGAACGGCCAGGGTATAATATCCGGCCGTGCGTTGTTCGATGATGATGTGACTCCCCAGCTCTTTGATGATCTGCCTGGCCCGTTGCTTACTTACATCCGGCTTGAACTGGACAGCAAATTCATCCGGCAGAATGTAACGGGTCAACCCTTCGTCGTCGATTAGGACCGGGATTGTGTTGGCGATTTGAGGTTGCATATCCAGCGTGTCGCTGGCCTCCTCAACGTCCTGCCCAGGAACAACCTGAAAAACAGCAAATCCGCGCTCGGCATTAACGGCCTGACTTACTGCCAATGAGGTCGCGTGCATGACTGCATCTGCATCTGCATCCGTAGCCTGGGGTTTAAATGTGGCAACCACTTCATCCGCTTTGGGCGTAAACCGAATGTGCTTCTGGTTGAACTTATTCGTGTAAGCACGTTCGGTTTCAGTTTTGACTTTAGGTCTTGGTGTGCTCATGTGTTTCTCCTTAAAAACCTAAACAAGAAAGTCCATTTGAGACAGAGGTACCGCTCTAACCAGGATCCGGAGAGCGGATTTGCTTACCAGGTCGCATGGGTTTGACAGGTTGTGGTAGCAACGCCAAATTGTTATAGTCAAAACCATTGCACGACTGTGAATCGGGTTACCTGGTTGTGATGGTCAGGTTCAATCCTGCCTCCTGACAGATCGCCTTGACTTCATCGATGATTGATTGGGGTGGCAATGCTAGGCGAGCATCGATCTGGGTGATCCAGATGATATCTTCACCTTTTGTGAGGAGCAAAAGGCGCGATCGCAGTTCGCTTAGCGATTTCGATGTGACGTCCGGTGAAGTGATTTCATCGAAAGTCTTGAGCCGATTCGTCCCAACGACCAGCGCAAAATTCCACCCACTGTCGGCTTGCCAACTGTACAATTCATACCCTTTCATCGAACTTTGGGTTGGAGTCATAATAAGATCCTTCGTGCTGCGGGCAGTTTTACAACCGATTATGCCGATGGCCGTTAAGAACAAGACAGCTGCAACAAGTAGTTTTCCTTGCAAGCCACCCCACATAAGCCATTTCCATTTTGGTATTACCGTTTTTCGGGCCATGCAAACCGGTAATACCATAATACCGTAAGAGAGAGTGATCTTCTCGTGGCTGAGGTGATTGTTTTTGGAATGTTTGGTCACCTTGTGTTTCGGTTCCTTCACGATCCTAGACGATCCTTTGACTTCGGCAGGTGTAAAAATACCCACAGAATTCGGTATACGGTCCCCGATCGCAAGCGGCTGGATTTGCAATCACAATGTTGCGATTATCTACATTCCGCACGGCAGTAGAGCCCGGTTTGTGGGCCCAGTATCCCTCTCTCTGTTTGCGATACCAGTGAAAATCATTACCTGGCCAAATCACAAGGGCAACCAGATGCCGAGGATATTCTGTATCTGGGAAGCAGTTATAACGTCTGTGCAGTCCATCACACAAAGCAGCCCGAGTCACCTCCGCGCAAGTAAGGGCTGTGTACATGTGTCCGCAACCAGCGCCAGGCTGCCCCCCTCCAGGCAGGACGCGGAAAGAATTTCTCCGTTTATTGCTGGCATAATGGTAACAGTTGTTATGCAAACGGACATTCGCGTCAGTGTTCCAAAAGCCTGGGTTGTAGGGGGTCAGATCATAATAACAAATGGCCTGAGCCTCCTCAGCGGATTCTACTGCCCCGACCGCTTCGGCTCCATCAACAGTTGCCATCCGGCTACCCATATCAAGCTGGCTTTGCAGAAAGCCTTGCAAAGATTCATCCAGCGCCATGGTATCCGGGCCTGCTCCGACCGGCATCTCGGATTTCGGGATGAGACTGATGAGCCACTCCGCAATTTCAGCGCCTTTGGCAGCTTTGTCTGCACCAAGCGCGATGTACATGCTTGAGGGTACATCAAAATCCTTAGCCAGTTCATCAGAGAGTGGCTCTATGACAACCCCTCGAAACCCCAGCACTGCCTCGGGCAGTGCGGAATCTAAGACAAGGTCGCGGTTCCTGGCAATCTCTCGCAGCGCTGTCTTCACCAATTTCTCATCGGTCAACGTCCATCCGGGGTTAGGCCTTCCAGAGAAAATGTCGGCAGTAATGAGTAACATTTACGCACCTCCTGATACGGTGAAAGCAATTTCGGCAAAATAAAGCAATTAATGAGAGAGTTTGTGTTTTTCTTACGCGTCTTCGTGAACCTCCTTTCTCCAATTCCGGATCCTAAGGTTTTTCCACTTGTTTATTGAGGAGAGCCTGGAAGGAGCTACGACACGAAATCGCAGCCTGCCGCGATGAATTCCATGCAATGCGACATCGATTCGACCCCAAACCCAACGCCGATTGAGATGCCAACACCGGTTACCACCGATGGATGAGCAGGAACATCGAACCGCCGCATGCCAAGTTCGCCAGTAAGATTGAGACCGTTGTACTCGACGATTTTCCGGTCACCATCATACACATGAATGCTGTTCACAGCGGCATCTGCTGATTTGGTGCGGAACACGAGTAAGACAGATCCTACGCGCAGCCGTTTGCCATCAACAATGACTGGCGTTGGAATCGCAAAATGGAACCAGTTGTTTGTGCCAGGCTTGCCTTCGATTTGGGCGAAAAAACCTGCCCGCCAGATTTTCGTGATCCGGTCAGGATATTCGATCTGAATGCTGTGCCCATGGATCCACATGGCATGGGCCAGATGCAATACCTCGTTGAAGAATGGCCCGATATCGCCGGAAATGCCGTGTGCTCCCTGGGTGGGATAGTTGTTCTTTTCACATTGGGTTAAAGTAGCCCCCATATGTTGACCAGTGTTCAGGATGCTTTTCCAGAAACATTGGCAGACCGCTTCCGAAGGCCCAATCGCCAGGTTGATATTCCCTCCGATGTATGTCCGCGCGCCTGCCTTCATCACGGTGGGTTCCAGTGGTGGGTTGTGAACCTGACAGGAGTTGAAATACACCACGCCCGGTTTTAGCGCTTGGTTAGCGACCGCGTTAAACCATGCTGCGTTCAGCGCTCCGTCATAAAGAGCGATTCCATTCGGGTTGCCGTGGCCAATATTCACGAAGCCCTTCAAACCGGTGCTTAAAAGTTGCTTGTAATTAGCGACCGTTGCCTCAGATCCTTTCAGCATCCTTGACCGGAAACCAAGGCTGGTGAACAACCCATGCAAATTTTCAACAGCTGCTCGGGCAGTCGGGATTTCTGGGACTGGAGTCGAGGCGACAAAATCAAATGGCCCGGCATATCCCTCTTCGTCAATCAACGGGGAAGGCCCCGGTTCTGTGTCTTCGTCTTCCTCTTTTTCTTCTGAATCATCATAGTCCCAGGTGACATTGGGAGACGAGTAATCGCTCGCGAGGTCAACCCGAACCACTTCGGCGAGATAAATGTCTTTCCGCAAAAGGTAGGCAACCAGGTACTGTGGCGCCTGATCCCTTCGCTTGATCTTTACATCAACGCGATAGTAATCGGCTTTAGTTTTAGAAAGCACTTCCTTTCGGATGATCTCAGTCACCGGCGTTTCATCCTGTGTATCAAGGTCGGCATACTTTCCCCGCGAGGGGAATATTCGGATGGGAACATCATTTGGGTCAGACATTGTAAAGCTCCTTTTTACAAACGGGTTTGTTGAACAGCCTGAAGGGGATCAGGTGAATGCAGGGTGAATTAACCAGCGTGTCTCATTTGTGTTTTTACTCTTCCTTTACATGTTTATCATGAAGGTTATGCTGTAAACGCCTTCTCCTTTAGAAAACTCAAAGGAATCAATAAGAGAGCGAAACCGATTAGTCCCACAATTGCCCATCCAAAAATCCAACCCCAAGATTGGTTTGTCTCAGACACTGGCCCCGCAATAAGGATTCCCATGGTTGTTGCGATTAACCAGATTATTGGGTTTGCGATAATCCACCAATAAGCGTTTTGGTATTTGCTTAAACTAAAGAATTGCATTATTCCAACTGCCAGTCCTACAGCAAACCAACCTAACAATGAGTTATTGAACAATGCATTAATGGACCATCCAATTGCACTTGCTACAACAAACCACATATTCACAGGCCGATAGGACCGTAAAACAAGCCATTCGGTAAATCCGATAATACTGCCGTAAACAACAAGGTTGAATGTTGCTACCCCTTTAGGGGAAACAGTACCACCGAATATTACAATCACTAGCCCACTCAATAATCCTCCGATAGCTCCGCCGAGAAAGCCGGAAATAATCCAAGATAACCACGGAATTCTTAATTTTGTGGATGACTGTTTTATCAATCTGTCCACCAGACCTGTGACTAAGGCCGATATCAATGTGGTAATTGCTATTTTCAGGATATCGTCGAGTGTCATCGTGAGTTCCCTTTGAAGGAAGTCATCGTTTATCAGATTTGTGCTCAAAAATACAACATATAAGAAAGCAAATTGCCATAAGCCTTCATTGGCAGTTGTCTCACTTATTTTCACCTTCCGATTGTTTATCGACTGATTTACCAGCCAGGTATCCCGCATGGCTGATTGCTAATAATGCATTACCGCTGTCGCTAAATTGAGGGAATGCTGTTATATTGGGATCTTTTGCAAGTCCATTGGCCAAAAGAGCTGTATAAGTGCCAACTAATATTAAAGTAAAGAATAGGTTTTGGAGTCTGGTGAGGTCAAGTGTAGCAGCGTTACCAACCTCTTCACCCCTAATTAAATCCGCCAATTGTGCATCCTTTGGACTTTCATTAACCATTAACTGGCCATAGGTATGATTTTCGATAACCTTTTTCACCTTATCAATTGCGACAGAGTCTTTTTTTGACGGATCTTTTGCAATCTCCAGTGTGCTTTTATCCAAAAGCCCTAAATGAACAGATGTCTTCTCCGCGGCTTTTTCATTCGTTTTCTTATCCCGCTTGGTTTGAAGAATCAACGGTGTGCCAACGAGCGAAACTGTGCTAATTCCCATGGCCACCCATAATTCTTCTGGGATTTTGATATCAAGGGCAGTACTGAAATTTCCCGTTCTGATATTGTTCGATACCATCGTTAGAAATGCTGATAGGACAACGATGGTCCAAAGGGACATTTGTAGCCTTGAAAGACTCATCCTGAATTGTTCGTTGATTAGCCATCCAGACCAGCGTCCGGTGATACCATGTCCAGCAACTAAAGTAAAAAGGGCTAACAATGCTAAATTTATTCCCCAAGTTATCAAAATATCTTTTGTTAGTGGTTGTAATCCAAAACCGACAGCTGCTCCGAGTATTACTAGTAAACTAAATGAATGCTGTTTCTTCCACAAATTCATCTTATTCTTGTTCATTCTATTTTTCCTAATGGATCCTCTCGTCAAGTGTTCGGCTATAACCATCCTAAAGGTTGCAGCAACCCCGGAAAGCAGTCTAATGATTGGTCAAGCGGGTGAGGTCATTGTGGCTATGCTGGAAGACCGCAGCTGCACGCTGCCCAAGCAGGGGAAAACGAAACGGTCTCAGGTGTTGCCTGCTTCCCTAACAAGCAATCAACGTTCGCTGTCAATAATGGGGCAACGCCGTCCATGTGCAACTGCTTGGCAAGAGGATATCCACCATGCTCGCTGAACGCTGATTGATTATCGAAAACCAACTTTCGATCCATATTTGCCCGTAAACGACAACAGCCCTCTTCTGCCCTGCCAGATAATCTCATTAATTAGTGAGAGAACCAACTGGGAGCTGCCCAAGATGAAAGATTGGGCAGCCCCTTCAGTTTTTTCAGGATACAGGCTCTAAAGATGGATTCACCGGAACAGGCGGTATAATTGGCGGGCTTAATGTGGGAATAATCAACTTTACTTCAGTGTATTGATAACCAGGTGCCCAGAAACAGACCTGTAAGACTTTCAATGTGGGAGAAGGCTTTGGCAAGGGGAAGGGAACCAGATTTGTTAATGGGATGGTTATGTGGTTCGATGTGGGTTCCAATCTCTTCAACATCCTGGCGCCATACCAGATGGTCACGACCGCGCCGCTCGGACAGCCTAACAGGAACTGGATATCGAGGTTTTTCCTGACGATCTTAACGTTCATGGCGACCCTTAGAGGCATGTGTGTCCACAATTCCAATGTCGGATCACCGATTACGTGGTAGATTTCGAAGTGATCTCTGACACTGCGGATATCGGTGTTTGCTACTGGCAAGTAGAATTTGCCATAGTTCAGGATGTCTCCAAGGCGGTTGTTCCGCACAGGGTAACTCGCATTCCCACCTGGGAAGGTAGGAAGAACACCCCCGAAGGTGGCATCGAATATGGCCATAACGAGGTCATTGTTTAAGTAAGTACCCGAATCCCTGGTGGCGGCGATGAGTGAGGACGCTGTACCCTTCATCCTAAGGTTTTTTTCGGCAAAACACTCTATCGGTGCGGGATAATCTAGACCGCCGGTCTCACAATTAATGCTGTAGTAAATGGATGGCATGTCGCCGGTCACATGATCCAGATCAGAGTTCCTAAACCGCGGGTGGACCCATCCATCCCAATTACCATGATCTCGGTGGCCGATGTATAACTGACCTTCCGTCGTAGCATTTATGAGCATTTGCGTCGCCGTAGCATCGTTTACGAATGCAGATATCACAGCAGCGGGAATTTGCGTTCCATCCTTGTAATACAATGGAGTTGTTGTATCATTGGTCACATAAACTCTCTCTGTAGAGTATCCTAGCGCCTCCATTTGTGAACGGATATTCTCGATTGTTGATAAGTAACCACGAGTATCTGTATGGTTGTTTCCCTGGAAGTAGGCAGCAAATACCATCCGTTTGTAGAAGCCGGGATCAGCCGGTGGTTTCTTTTCATAGGCGATGATCTGATCCACCACCAGCTGCGCCTGAGAGTCACCGCTTGCGGGCGGGCCCTCCAAATCCGGACGCACAGGGATGCGACCGATCGACAGCCAGGGAAAGATCAGCTTGTCGTTTGGATGCGCCGGATCAAAATCAGTTTGGGTAGAGTAATAATAGTCAGTCGCGGTCTGCAAATCATCCCTAAAGGTGCAACCATAAATGCAATTGAAATTCGTTTGAGTTGCGATCATGTCTGAATCGCCTAAAAGCAACACATACCGCAGACGGGAGTAAAATGGGCTTCTTTTGCCTCTGATATAGGCCTTCAGTCTGTCGACGCTATTTCCAATGTCGTCAACACAAACGGTTTCGGTAAGAAGTCCCCTGTGATTTTTCCAATCGGCCAGTTTTTTCGCCGATTTCTCAAAGATCTTTGCATAAATGATCAGCAGCTGTGGCCCTGTAAATGGAACGATCACCGGAGGGATCTTAACACCAACCCTCTCTGCAACCTTTAGACCAGGATTCAGCATCAAGTTACCGAATGCCTCGTTCTCGACCAGGGAATCCGTAATACGCTCTTCCTGATCTGGTTTTTCTTTGAGGTTGATCGTGACCGTGATATTTCCATAACCAATGAGCTGTTTCTTTGCAGCATTGTATTGGAGCGGAGTGATATGGACCAGTAAAGCACGATATTGATCAATCGTGAATGGACCTGTTACTTTGCAGATCTCATCCGGATAAAGTTCGTCCTTAGCGTAGAATTCTTGATCAAATTCATATTCATGCTTCTGGTTCGGATTATCTGAAAGAAGTGTTTGGGCCGGGGAAACCAAAACATCATCGAATTTAACTGGCTGAGTCTTTTTAACCCTTATTTTAAAATCACAATTTTGAGGAATTTGGACATAGCGTCCGAAGGAGGGTAGCAATGGTTTGCCGCTTTCGGAAAGGAAGCCAGTCGATGTGATATAAAGTTGTTTCAATTCCAATTGCTCACCGGCAACCTTGCGATTGTCATCGACCAGATAAAAGCCAGGGAAGACATAGTTAATTACAATTTTCCCCTTTGATTCCTTGACTTCTACAACAGGTTCTTCAGTGTGTACCTCAAGGTCGAATCCGCCAGGAAGATCTATTGGGTTTAGAGCCTTAAATTCTCTCATGGCTGCTTTTCCTTTTGTTATCTACGATTTCTATTGTCCGGGTACTGCCAGGTGTGGTAGCGAGACCATTATGGTGAGTATGATAAGGCGGGAAAGAACTTAACCTTAAATAGCTGGTTACTGAATAAACTTTAGGAAGTTTTGTCACTATGTTTTTTATAACAGGCGAAAGTTTTGAATTCGTTAAAAAATCGTTTATTAATCATTGAATTTGAATATCATTTATGTATAATAAGTATTGGTATTGTAAAACTATGTGGGAATATCAGTCATTCGACTGCTTACTGTTTTCTTAAACTCAAAATGAATCTAACTGCTCAGCCGGGATGAGAGAAGTCCTCTTCCCCCCTGGTAGTTACAATAAATCAATATCAGGATAATGGGACATGAATCAGGGGGTAGCGGGAGGCGGGAATGTTACATTTATCCCTGAAAATGTTCGGATCCTTTCAAGCCAGTTTGGATGATCGCATCATAACTGGTTTTGATTGCGTAAAGACGCGTGCGTTGTTAGCCTATATTGCTGAGGATCCTGGCCAGGCTCAATGGCGTTCAATGTTGTCTGGATTCCTTTGGCCTGAACGTATGGAAAGCGCGGCTCAGGGCAATTTGAGGCATACGCTAACAACACTTCGCCATTTGCTACGAAATGCTGAAGCAATCCCTCCTTTTTTATTAATAGATCGGGAGACAGTTACTTTTAATTCCTACAGTTGTTTTGAAATTGACACATGTGAGTTTCGTAATCTGTTGCAGAAAAATCTGGAAAGTAGAAATTCAAGCAACTCACGTCAGGAATATTGGGAAAAAGCCATTTCGCTTTACAAAGGAAACTTCTTAGAAAATTTTTTGGTAGATGACTGTCCAGGTTTTGAAGAATGGATCCTGGCACGGCGAGAGTATTACAATTCGCAGATGCTGGAAACCCTATTCAAATTGGCTGAAACCTGTTTGGGCCTGGGCCAGTACAAAAAAGGAGAAACTTATGCTCATATGCAGCTTCACTTGGCGCCCTGGAAGGAGGAAGCTTATCAACAATTAATGAAAGCGCTGGCATTACAAGGCAGGCGCAGTGATGCTCTGATGCAATATTTTTATTGTCGAAATTTTCTGTCTCGTGAGCTTGGGGTTGATCCAAGCCAAGAATCGCAACGATTGTTCCAATTAATCCAGGCCGAAAATTTACCTAAACCGAACACAACATATTGACTCTAAGCGAGGATTAATTCCCGCCGACGCCCCGTGTGGTGTGGGCTGGGTGTGCCTGCTCGCGCCGGCAAGGTTTAAATGGTTGCAATCTTTGTCAATTTTCACACGTAAATGCGCCACCAAAATTTATGGCGCATTATAGGATGAAAAGCGCACCGGGTCAACGCCTACGAATTTTTGCTGGTGATCGACACCTTAGACCCGCCAGCTACCCCGCAAACACCCCAAAAAACTGCTCAAAAAAGCGCCCCGGGTCGACCTTCAGCGCCACCTCGTGGGGGCCGCCGGGTTCGGGGGACCAGTGCGTATAGCCTTCCAGGCGCGGGGAGGCCAGCTCGATCTCCACCCGCCCGCGCTTGAACCCGCACACCGCTTCGTCGAAGATGCTCACCGCCGCCAGCGGGTCGTGGAAGGTGATCTCGCGCGCGTGCGCAAACCAGATCTCGGCGAAATCGAGCACTGGGCGCAGCAGGGGGGCGCTGAAGCGCGCGCGCACCTCCGCCGCCGGCAGGACCACTTTCGTGGTCACGTCCAGCCCGACCGAGCGGTGCACCGCTGCCGGCGCCTGGTAGGCGATGGCGGCGGCGTGCGGGTCACAGATGCTGTTCCAGTCCACGTGGCCGCTCCCGGCCGCCTGGCCGGTGAAGTGCCCGGCCATCATCACCAGCCGCTTGAGCAGCCCGGGGATCTCGGGGTCAGTGCGGAAGAGCAGCCCCAGGTTGGTCAGCGGGCCGACCGTCAGCAGGGTCACTTCGCCGGGGTGGGCGCGGATGGTGCGGCGCATGAACTCGACCGCCTCGCCGCGCGGGAAGGTCTCGCGGTGCGGCCAGCGCGCCAGCGCGGCGGCCTGCTGGGCCTCGGGCTGGCGCTGGGCCACCAGGAGCGGGTCCGGCGCGCCGGGGTAGATGGGGATGTCTTCGCGCCCGGCCGCCAGGCACAGCGCGGAGGCCAGTTGGGCGCGCTTCTCCGGCTGGCCAGTCACGGTGGTGATGCCCAGCAGGTCGCACGCGGGGTTGGCCAGCAGGTAGGCCAGGCACACGGCGTCGTCGATGTCGCTGCCGATGTCGGTGTCGAAGAGGACTTTCATACCAGGATGTTCCCTGGCCTGGGTGGGTGGGGCCGTTCAGCGTCGTACTGCTCCCAGTAGACCGCTTCTTCCAGGTACTGCGTGCGCGGCGCGGGCTGCTCGGCCGGGTAGCCCAGGTAGACCAGGCAGACCGGGTGGACGCTCTCCGGGATGGCCAGGATCTGGCGGATGGCCCGCGGGTCGAAGCCGCCCACGCACACCGTCCCCAACCCCAGCGCGTGCGCGGCCAGGAGCAGGTTTTCGATGGCCGCGGCGCAGTCGAAGGTGCCTGGGTCGCCCTGCCAGGGGATGTAGGCCGTGTAGCTGCACACGGCGATGATCACCGGCGCGTTCCAGCCGCCCCAGCGGGCGATGCTGTCCTTGATCGCTCCGACCGTCTCCGGCCCGGTCACGACGATGAATTCCCACGGCTGGATGTTGCAGGCCGAGGGCGCGGCCATGGCCGCCTGGAGGAGCTGGACGATTTTCTCGCGCTCCACCGCGCGGTCCTGGTAGTTGCGAATGCTGCGCCGCCCGTAGATGGCGGAAAAGACAGGGTTTTCAGAAATGTTCATGTTTTCGGTTTTCTTGTCCATTGGAGCGAACCTCACCGGAGCGTTGGTACTGCGCTGTTTTATCCTGGCTAATTATATCCAACCCGGGTTCATGGATTGGAAATTGGGTATATCTTTTTTCCAGAAAGCGCGTATAATCTTATATAGATAAATAAGGTAAATAATATATAATTATCTCGACCATACCAGGATCCAAACAGGTGATGTCATGATGAAAGCTGCGCGTTTGAATGCGTGGGGCCAACCCACCCAATTGGAAGACGTTCCCCGGCCCACACCGGCGGGTGATGAAGTGCTCGTGCGGGTCCATGCCGCGTCGATCAACCCGCTCGATGCGGCTGTGCAGGCCGGGTATCTGCAGGGGTATGTGAGCGTGCCCTTGACGCTGGGCACCGATTTCGCCGGCGAAGTGGTCGAAACGGGCGCGGAGGTCCGCCATGTCAGGCCGGGCGACGCCGTCTATGGGCTGGTCCCGATGCACTCGGGCTCGTTTGCCGAGTACGTGGTGGCGAAGGCCAACGAAGTCACCCACAAGCCAGAGACCCTGGATTTCGTCCAGGCAGCGGGGACCCCGCTGGCTTCGCTGGCGGCCTACCAATCCCTGTTTGACTTGGGCCAGGCGAAACAAGGCGAGCGGGTGCTGATCATTGGCGCGGGCGGGGCGGTGGGCGGCTGCGCGGTGCAGCTCGCCAGGGACCTGGGGGCAGTGGTCTATGCCGTCGATTTGCCCGAAAGAGGCGCGCACGTGCGCGCGCTGGGCGTGGAGCATTTTATCGACTGCAAAGCCGAGCGCTACGAGGACGCGGCGGGCAGCGTGGACCTGGTGCTCGATTTCGTCGGGGGCGAGAACATGCAGCGCTCGCTTGCCCTCCTGCCGGCGGGCGGGCGCTATGTCACCTCGCTGATGATGCCTTCCGCGCCCGAAGAGGCCGGGCAGCGCGGGATCAAGGCCGTGGGCCTGGCCACCCAGCCGCGCGTCGATCATCTGGATGACCTGGCCCGGCGGATCGACTCCGGGCGGGTGAAGATCTTCATCAACCGCACTTTCTCGTTGGACGCGGTGAATGAGGCCCTGGCGTATCGCATGGGGGCGGATCAGCCCGGCAAGATTGTGCTGGCGGTTTTGTAGGCCAGGGCCGCTCGATCAGGCGGCGGCGTTGAGGTTCAGCCCAATGCGGGTCGCAGAATAGGTCAGCCAGTCATCCTCCGCCAGGTGGTAGAGGTGGTAGCGTAGGACCGGCGGGCTGGTGCGAGAGATGGTCTCCCAGTAGCCCGCGCCGCGGCGGGCCGCGTAGTCTTTGATGATCGCGGCAACCTGGCGGGTGAACTCGGGGATGGGCCGCTCCTGCGCGCGGAACATCCCTTCCGCCGGGCGGTAGTGACCCTTCAGCCACTCCAGCAGGGCCGGGATGGGCGGCGCGCTCAGATCCAGCCCGGCTTCGCTGAACATCAGCAGCTCTTTGACCGTGTTGTGGCCGTGATAGACCCAGGTCTGGATGTCAGCCGGGTCTTTCTGCTCCAGGTGACCGCGCATGAAGTCGAGCGCGGCGCGCAGGGCGTCTGCAAGGCGCGGGTCGCGCGCATAATAAAGCGCCTGGACGGCGAAGAAGGAACCCCAGGCGCAGGAGCGGTCCCAGGGCCACCTGCCCTGGGTCTGGGATGGGTTGGGGGAATCGGCCAGGTGGCGCGGGTTGAGCCAGCCGCCGTCGGAGCGCTGGCATAATGCAAGCTGGTCCCAGCCGGTGCGCAGGCGCTCGTCGGGGGCCATCCCCACGCTTGCCAGGGCGCGCAGGGGGATGGCCGCCAGCCCGCAGCAGTTAACTTCCCGCCGGTCTGGATCGCGGGCTTGCTGCTGGTAGCCAGCTTCATTTAATATCAGCTCGCAGCTTTTCCGGACGCGCGGGTCGGCGGCGGTGAAGCCCATCTCGCCCAGGTAGGGCAGGATCCAGGCGGTGGTGACGAACTTGGGCCGGGTGGTAGTGTAGCCGCTGCCGGTCTGCTGGCGGTAGCCGCGCGGCCCCCATGGCCCGCCGCTGAACCACGAGCCGTCCTCGTTCTGCAGGGAGAAGATCATCTGCGCGTCGGCGCAGGTTTCGACCGCTCGCCACAGCGCCCGCGCCGCTTCCGAGCCGGGGTCCGTTTTCAGGATGTGGACGTGGGTCAGGTAACGCACCGGCGGCGAGGCGTTTTCCAGCAGCCAGGCGGTACAGGCGTCGATTTCAGCGGGAGATAGGAACATGGTTAGAAAAGCTGCATCAGCGCCAGCGCGTAGACCTGGTGGCCGACCGCGGTGGGGTGGTTGAGGCCGTTGGCCAGGCAGGCGGCCACCTCGGCCATGTCCGCGCTGAATTCCTGCCACAGCCGGTACACGTCCACGAGGGCCACCTGCTCCTCTCCGGCCAGCGCGCGGATGTTCTCTACCCGCCCGGCCAATTGGGCGTTGGCGGCTGGCTCGGCGATGGGGTTGGGCGTCAGCAGGATGATCTCGGCTTGTGTGTTGGCCTTGATGGCCTGGACCGTCGCGGCCAGCCCGCGCCGGAAGTCTTCCGGCGCGCCCAGGAAATCGCCCCAGTTCAACGAGCCGTTGAGGATCACCAGGTCGGGCTGGTAGCGGATCACGTCGCGGTAGACACGCCGGTACATGCCCAGGATGCTGTCGCCGGCGATCCCGGCGTTGATCACGCTGAGCGAGGTCACGCCGAATTTCTCCGCCAGCAGCAGGCGGAACTGCTCATGGTAGACCTGGCGCAGGTCGACGATCTCCAGCGGCTCTCCCCGCGCGATCATCTCGCCGGCTTTGTGCCAGTTGTCGAGCGGGAACAGGTTTTCAAAATGGCCGGCGGTCACGCTGTCACCCAGGGCGACGATGAGCGGGTTCTTGCGTTCCAGCCCGTGCTCGTCCAGGCCGGAGCGGGTCAGCGCGCCGATCAGCCCGGTGTTGGTCTGCAGCAGGCGGATGAACGTTTCGGGGCGGCGCCCGTTGGTGCAGGGGGTCTCGCGGGCGATCCTCAGCAGGCGCTCCTGCCGGGTGGGGGTCATCTCATAGGTGGTTTTCATCGGAAATCTCCAGTAGACCGGGTTTCCATACCCGGTTCCGGTGAAGACGCCGGAAATGGAATCCCGGCCTACGGGGGCGCGGAGCGCCGGGAGAGGAGGTGACAACTCGGGAGCGTTGTCACCAGGAGGGCCAGGAGGGGCGGGCGGGGTAGGGGCGGTTCATGAACCGCCCCTACGGAATGGGTTGAATTTACAGCTTAATCGTCTTCAGCTTCTCATCGAGCGCGTCGAGCATTTCGGGCGCGATGCGCAGGAAGGGGCTGTCGAGCATATCGCGCGGCGAAGCCTCGGCCATCCGCTCGAGGCGGTGGGGGTTCATCCCGGCAAACTGCGGGAAGGCCTCGGCGATGAAGGCGCGGGCCTGCTCATTGGCGAACAGCTCGCCCAGGCTCGAGTGGGTGCTCAGGCGCGGCAGGTAGTCGCGGGTGGGCTGGTAGGTGAAGTCCCAGGCGCCGGCCGGCAGCTCGACCAGCGTGTCGGCGCCGTCCTGCTGCGCGCTCAGCCCGCTGGCTGCCAGGGCCTGCCCGTTGACCGTCACCGCGCCTAACGGGGCGTCGGGCAGGCGCAGCCCGGCCGTGGCGTTGAACGGCACGCGGAAGTGGAAACTCAACTGGCCGTCCTCGTGGATGGCCCATTCGCTCTCATAGCGCCCGGCGGCTGAGTCGTAGGCGGCCTTGATCCACTTCATCTTTGGGTCGAGCTGGGGCGCCAGGTGGGCGCGGCGGAAGCCAGGCTGGTCCTCGACCGGGTTGATCCCGGCCGCGTTGCGGTAGATCCACTCGACGATCGAGCCGTAGGAGTAGTGGTTGAACGAGTTCATCGTCAGGTCGCTGATCACACCATCCGGCAGGAGCGAGTTCCAGCGCTCCCAGATGGTGGTCGCGCCCAGCTTGATCGCGTACAGCCAGGACGGGTAATCCTCGTGCAGGAGCAGCTTGTAAGCCAGGTCGTTGCTGCCGTGGGCCGAGAGCACCCGGCACAGGTAAGGCGTGCCGAGGAAGCCAGTCTTGAGGTGGTAGTGGTCCTTGCGCATCTTGTCGCGCAGGTTCTTCTCGAGGCGGGCCTTGGACTGGGCGGGGACCAGGTCCATGAACAGGGCGATCACCATGGCGGTCTGGGTATCGATGGCGATCCGCCCGGTGGGGGTGAAGTACTCGGCCTGGATGGCCGCGCGGACCTCATCGGCCAGCTGCTGGTATGCGGCTGCTTCGGCAGTCTTGCCCAGCGCGGCGGCGGCCTTGGCCGTTAGCTCAGCCGAGTAGCAGTAGTAGGCCGAGGCCAGGTAGGCCTCTTCGGTGCCGCCCATCGGGCTCTTCGGGTCGGGCCCGTCCAGCGAGAGCCAGTCGCCGAAGTGGAAGCCGACCGACCACAGCCGCCGCCCGCCGGTCTTTTCGTCAACGCCGCGGATCCAGCCGACCCAGTCCTTCATGCTGTCGAACTGCTGCTCGAGGATGGCTTTGTCGCCAAAGAAGAGATAGGTGTTCCAGGGAATAATGGTGGCCGCGTCGCCCCAGCCGCAGGCGCCGCCGCCGCCCATCTTCATGGCCGGGATCACGTGCGGGACCATCCCGCCGCGCGTTTCCTGCTCGCGGCTCGTGTCGTAGCCGTACTTGGCGAAGAAGGCGGCCGTATCCATGTTGAAGTTGGCCGTGCCAGAGAAGACCTGCGCGTCGCCGGTCCAGCCCATGCGCTCGTCGCGCTGCGGGCAGTCGGTCGGCACGTCGAGGAAGTTGCCCTTCTGGCCCCACAGCGCGTTGAGGAACAGGCGGTTGACCAGCGGGTGAGCCGTCTCGATCGTCCCGGTTTGCTCCATGTCGGAGTAGACCACGCAGCCGGTGAAGTCGGCCGGGTTCAGCTCGCCCGGCCAGCCGGTCACCTTGACGTAGCGGAAGCCGTAGAAGGTGAAGAACGGCTCGATCTCAGCCGGATGCCCGTTGGAGATGTAATGGTACTCGGCCGGGGCCGTGCGCAGGTTGAGGTTGAAGAAGTTGCCGTCCTGCAGGATCTCACCGTGCTGGAGGAAGATCTCCGTCCCGGCCGGGGCGGCCACCTTGAGGCGCAGCCAGCCGACCATGTTCTGGCCCATGTCGAGGACGGTCTCGCCGGCCGGGGTGTGGATCACTTCCGCCGGCTGGCGGGTCTCTTTGATCACCACCGGCAGGCCGCGGCGGGCTTCCAGGCGCTCGAAGCCGATCTCGACCGGGCGGACGGCCAGCCAGGCGCTCTCATCCAGGCCGGCGGTGGCCCAGCCGGGGGTCTCGCGGCGGGCATCGTACCACTCGCCGTCGTAGATGCCGCTGCGCGAAACAGGGCCGGGGGCGGCCTTCCAGGTGGTGTCGCTGCCGATCACCACCGTGCTGCCGTCGGCGCAGGTCACCACCAGCTCGCACAACAGGGCGAAGCGGTCGCCATAGATCGGTTCCTGGCGGCCCTCGAAGCCAAAGCGGCCCTTGTACCAGCCGTTGCCCAGCATAGCGCCGAGCGCGTTCGGCCCGGACTTGAGCAGCCCGGTCACATCGTAGGTCTGGTACTGGATCCAGCGGTCATAGGCGTTGTAGCCGGGGGTCAGGTATTCGTCGCCCACGCGCTGGCCGTTGATCATCAGCCGGTAGAGGCCCAGCCCGCACACCGAAACGCGGGCGGAGACGGCCTCGGCCGGCAGGCTGAAGCCCTTGCGCAGCAGCGGGTGGACTTCCCGGTCTTCCCAGTCTGGGGTGATCCACTCGGCCTGCCAGGGCTGGTCCATTTTGGAGGTTTCGAACCAGGCCGCTTCGCTCTGGGCCGTGTCGCCGTTGTCGCCCCACACCGTCACCCGCCAGTAATAGCGCGTGGCCGGTTCCAGCGCGAGGGGCAGCGCATAGGCCAGGCTGTCGAGCTCGGGCTGCTTGCCGGAGTCGAACAGGATCTGGGTGAAGCCCTGGTCGGCGGCTACCTGCACCTGGGCGGCGGCCTGGCGCTGCGCGGCGGTGTCTTCGACCACCCACGACAGGCGTGGAACGCCCAGGGTAAACCCGAGCGGGTTGGTGATGCGGTTGGTTTTCATGCGCGTGATTTTCATGCATTGCTCCTGTTTTGATCTGCTTAGGTTATTCCAGGTAAAACACCTGCTCCAATTGGACCATGCCCTCATCGGCGTGCTTGCCGCCGATGTTCTCGAAGAAGGGCGCCATCCAGGTCTGCCAGCGTTCGTTGACCTCTTCCTGGCTCATCCCGTCCAGGGCGGCCTGGAAGCTGTCGGGCGTCTCGAAGTAGCCGAACAGCAGCCCGTCCTCGGTCAGGAAGAGCGAGTAGTTGTGCCAGCCGGTCCGCCGCAGGGCCTCCTGCATCTCGGGCCAGACGGCCTTGTGGCGCGCCTTGTATTCTTCGAGCATGTCCTGCTTAACTTTGAGTAGAAATCCGATTCGCTGCATAGGGGGCTCCGTTTGAAAATGTGGGTTGGTGGATCATCTTGAAAGAGACCTCACCCCTGCCCCTCTCCAAATTTTGAAAAAATTTGGAGAGGGAAAAAGACCTCTCGCCCCCCCTCTCCAATATCACGGTTTTTGTGATATTGGAGAGGGGGCCGGGGGGTCTTTAAAGGGTAGGTTTATCGTTAAAGGAAGCGTAGTCGGGGAAGAAACAGCCCAGCGGGAGGGGAGACTGTTTGATTAAGGCCGTG
>JAFGLU010000107.1 GCA_016927865.1 Anaerolineaceae bacterium | reverse complement strand
TTCTTTGGTGTTTGTTGGTGTAGGAGCCTACAATTTACCCAAGAAGGTCACTTTTTTCAACCCTTTTTCGACTTTAAGAAAGGCGTGGCCCTTGCGCCACCATCGCGTTGAACATCTGGCTGTCCAACGCCAGCGACGGCAGCGGCGCGCCGAACTCCCGCGCCGATTCCAGCACAATATTCAAATCCTTGGCCTGCATATAGGCTTTGAATCCCGGCTGGCGGTTGCCCGCGAACAGGCGCTGCGGCTTCACGTCCAGCGTCCAGCACTGCGCTGCCCCCGCCTTGATCGCCTCCACCACCTTGCGCGGGTCGGCCCCGGCCTTCTGCGCAAACACCAGCAGCTCGCCCATCGCCACCATCTGCGCCGCCACCATAATCTGGTTGGCGGCCTTGGCAATCTGCCCCGCGCCCGCATCGCCAATATGCGTCACCGACTTACCCATAGCCTGGAACACCGGCAGCACCTTCTCCAGGGCTTCCTTCGGCCCGCCTACCATGATGGTCAGCGTCCCGTTGCGCGCGCCGATGTCCCCGCCGCTCACCGGCGCATCCAGGCACTGCACGCCCTGCTCGCCCAGCGCTTGGGCGATTTTGCGTGCCGTGGCCGGCTTGATCGTCGAATTATCCACAAAGATCAACCCCTCGTGCGCCCCCTCGATGATCCCACCCGGCCCCAAAGCCACTTTCTCAACGTCCGGCGAGTCGGGCAGGTTGGTGAAAACCACATCCACCTGCCGGGCCACCTCCGCTGCCGAAAACGCCGCGATCGCTCCCTCCGCCGCCAACTCCTCCACAGCCCCCCGGCTGCGGTTGTGCACCACCACCGTGAACCCCGCCTTGAGAATGTTCCGGGCAATCGACTTGCCCATGAGGCCTAATCCAATATATCCAATTCGCAACATAAGAATGCTCCTATGGGTCAGCTATCAGCTATCAGCTATCAGCTATCAGCTATCAAAAGGGTAATCTCTTTCTTTTATTTCTTCCATTCGCGTTTCATTTGCGTGCATTCGCGGAAAAATCCCCTCTACTTATCCTGCATCCGGTACCCAACCCCCGGCTCCGTCAGGATATACCGCGGCTGGTCCGCGTTCGGCTCAATCTTCCGCCGCAAATTGCTCACATTCACCCGCAGCAAATGCGACTCCTCCTCATACGCCGCCCCCCACACCTGCCGCAGCAGCTGCGTATGCGTCAACACCTTGCCCAGGTTCTGCGCCATCACCCGCAGCAAATCGTATTCCGTCGGCGTCAGCGCAACCCGCTCCCCCCTCAACGTCACCTCGCGCCGCCCCAGGTCAACCACCAGTTCCCCCACCTCAATCACCGGCTCGACCACCGGTTGCGTTACATGCCTCATGGCTACACGAATTCTAGCCAGTAACTCCCCAATCCCGAACGGCTTGGTCAAGTAATCATCTGCCCCGGCGTCCAGCGCCGCCACCTTGTCATCCTCGCGGTCGCGCACTGACAAAATAATAATCGGTGTAGTCGACCATTCTCGCAGCCGCCGCGTCACCTCCACACCGTCCATATCCGGCAGTCCCAGGTCCAGCACAATCAAGTCCGGCTTGCGTGCCAGCACTGCGTCCAACCCCGCCTGTCCCGTCGCCGCCTCCAGCACCTCGTGCCCGTGCCCTGCCAGAGACGTGCGCAGGTAGCGCCGGATAGCTTTTTCATCATCAATCACCAAAATTTTCAACCCAGTCTCTACCATATCCCTCTACTCCTTACTCTTTCATCACAGGCAGATCGATCACCATCGTGGTCCCTCCGCCAGGGCGCTCCTCTGCCCAAATTTGGCCCTCGTGCGCCTCCACAATCCCGCGGCAAATCGACAATCCCAACCCCGTCCCGCTCACGCCGTCGTTGCGCTGCACCCGGTAGAACTTGCCAAAAACTCGCTCGCGATCCTCCGCCGGGATCCCCAGCCCCCGATCAGAAACACGCACCGTCAAAAACTTCTCCCCCGCCTCCGCACTCACTTCCAGCGGCGTTCCTGGCGGCGAATACTTAATGGCATTATCAATCACGTTGTTTAACACCTGCAAAATAAGCACATAATCAACCCACAGCGAAGGCAGCCCCTGCGGGATCATGGTGCTCACCTCTCGCCCCACCAATTTCCGGCTGTTTTGCCGCAGCGCCGTGCCAATCAAATCCTGCGCATCCACTTCAACATTTTTCACACGCATCGATCCCGCTTCCAGGCGGGTCATGTTCAGCAAGTTGCCCACAATCTGGTTTAGCCGCTCCGATTGTTCTCCCGCGTTCTCCAAAAGATCCAGGCGCGCCTCTTTATCCAACATCACCTCGTTGTCTTCGGCTTCCTGCAGTGTGCTAATCGCCCCCGAAATGGTTGCCAGTGGCGTGCGCAAATCATGCGAAATCGAATTTAACAGCGCTGTCTGCAACTTTTCCGCCGTTTGTAAGACAGCCGCCTGGCGGGCTTGCTCGTTCAGCTCCACCCGCTCAATCCCCAGCGCTGCCAGGCTGGCAAACCCATCCAACAGCTCGCGCTGATCCGGCGACAAATATTCCCCCGTCTCACTGGGAGCCACCGCCAGCACCCCCACCGTTCCGTTGTTGGTTTCCAGGGGCAGATAGCACAAAGGCGCATCTGCCAACGTCTTCGTTCCCCGCCCTGCCGCCTGCCCATGCTCATACACCCATTTGGCAATCAACGGTCCATTTTCCCCTGGATTGAACCCCGGCGTGGCAATCATCACCGCCGGCGCCCCCCCTACTGGCAGGAAAATAGCCACTTCGCCGCCAAACGTGTGGTGCACATGCCGCAGCAGCACCTCCAGCATTTCCTCCAGCTCCAGCGCCACGGTCAAATCACGGCTTAAGTCGTTCAACGCGTCCGATTGCATTTCCCGCTCTCGGGCAGCGCGCACCTGCTCGCGCAAAAGCCGTTCCATGCGGCTAATCACCAACCCCACCGCCACCAGTCCCAGCAGGGTCAGCACGTGTTGAAAATCCACCATTCCAAACCCCATCCGCTCGCCGCTGAAGAAAAACGCAAACGCCAGCGCGCTCCCCACCGCCGCCAAAATGGCCGGCCAGCGTCCCAGGAACAACGCCGTGACGACCACCGCCGCCAGGAAAGGTGCCATCAACACAGCGCTCTGTGCCAGGGGTTGCGCCAGAAGCCCCAATACGACAGCCAGCGCCACAGCCAGGGCAGCGCCCATATAATTCCATATCCCTGGCAGCGCTTGCAAATCTTGCGTTTGCCAGTCAGGAACCCCTTCCGCTGCCCCGCTCACCACAAAAACATCGATATCCCCACTCAGGCGCACAATCCGTTCTAACAACGAGCCGCGCAGCGCGTCAACCCAGCGTGGGCGCAAGGGCTTTCCTACTACAATTCGGGTCACCTGCTCTCGCCGCGCAAACTCGATCAATGTGTTCGCCACCCGCTCACCGGTCAGCGTCTCCACCTTGGCGCCCAACTCTTCTGCCACATGCAGCGTTTGCAAAAGCCGCCCGCGCTGTTCGCTGCCCATCAGCAAATGCGCCGGCGTCTCCACATATACTACAAACCATTCGGCATTAAAATCATCGGCCAGCCGCCGCCCAGCCCGCACCAGTTGCGGCCCCATTGGATGGGAACTCACGCACACCGCCACCCGTTCGGCCAAGGCTCGCTTGGACCCCGCGCTTTCCAAAACCAGCCGCTGGTCCTCCACCGTTTCTGCGGCCCGCCTCAGCGTCAGCTCGCGCAGCGCAGTCAGCGTGCCCTTGTGCAAAAACGGCTCCACCGCCTCTGGAGATTCCGCGTGCAAATCCACCTTACCTGCCTGAATACGCTGCAACAGCTCTTCCGGCGGCAAATCCACCACCTCAAACTCAGCCGCCTGGTCCAGCAGCAAATCCGGCACCGTCTCATCCATCACCAGCCCGGTAATTTCGCGCACCTTGTCCACCAGGCTGCCCAACTGCCGCACCTCGCAGGTCGTATAAACATCGATCCCCGCGTTGAGCAGCTCCTCTACATCTTGCCAGCGCTTACTATGCCGCCCGCCTGCCGCGTTGGCATGGGCCAATTCATCCACCAGCGCCAACTGCGGCTTTCTCCGCAAAACCGCGTCCAAATCCATTTCGTACAGCGGTTCTTCTCCCCCGCAGGTAAGGCAAGGAGGCACAATTTCCAGCTTCTCCAGCAAAGCATCCGTGTCCGCCTGCCCGCGCGAATTGATCCACGCCACAACAACAGCCGCGCCCTGCGTCTTGCGGTGAAAAGCCGCCTCCACCATCGCATAGGTCTTGCCGACGCCTGCCGAATAACCCAAGAAGATCTTCAATTTTCCACGTGTTCGTTTGGGAACTGCCATGCGGCAATTATACCCGCATCAACGTATTTCCCCTCCCCACGCATAGAAAATCAGGGCGCAAAACGTTTCGCGACGAGGTGAGGTGGCAGATTTCAGAAAGGTGAGGGGCGTTTCGCCCCTCACCTTTCTGGATTTCTTTCCCTCCCCCAGCTCAAACGACTAAATCCGCCCGGCTGCTGAGTAGCTGGGGGAGGGACAAAGGGAGGGGGCCGGACGGCATGATTGGCGGGATAACAAATTCCTCCCGCTTTAACGAAATCAGGCAGGCTTTTCGCCTGCCTGATTTCGTTCCACAATAACCCGTTAACCTTTGGTCACCAGTTTTCGCTTCTCCATCGCTTCCGGGCGGGTGGCCTTGGACAAAACGACCGTAATTTCCCTCTTCTTATAGGTCGCCGTGATCTTGCCCACTTCCACTTCGCATAGAACCGGAGGTCTGTTCAACACGGTGATAGCGGTTTTCCTATCCGGCCTTCACCGCAATCTTTTGCGGCTTCTTCTGTTCGGCCTTACCCAGGTGCAAATACAGCACCCCATTCTTCACCCGCGCTTCGATCTTTCCGCGGTCCACTTCATCCGAGAGCGCAAAGCTGCGCTGATAATCACCCTCACCGTACTCGGCATACGCCAGGTTCAGCTTCTCGGGCCGGTCAAAAACTGGGAAACCCTTGATGGTCAGCACGTTCTTCTCCAGAACGATATCCACATCACTTTCACTCACACCCGGCATATCCATCACCAAAACCAACTCGTCAGCCGACTCGTAGATATCGGTGCGTGGCATATATACGCGGCGGTCGCGAATGCGTTCGGTCTTCTCTTCCATCTCGTTCTGATCGGTCTTCACTTCAATCGACTTCATTTCGTCGGACATAGTACCCTCCAATTTCTTTTTCATCTTCACTACGCAGTCTTGACGCTGATCTTGCGCGGCTTGTCGGCTTCGGCGCGTGGCAGTTCAATGCGCAGCACGCCGTTCTCATAGCCCGCAACCACATGTTCCGAATCTACCGGGAAAGCCAGTTGAATGCTGCGGCTGAACTCGCCGCACACCCGCTCGCGCCGGTGATACTGCACTTCGGCATCCGGATCTTCCGGGCTGCGCTTTCCGCTAATCGTCAGCACATCGCCCACCACGTTCACCTCAATGTCCTTCGGGTCCACGCCCGGCATCTCGGCAGTGATCACTTCCACGTCGTCATCCGTCCAGGCGTTCAGCGCCGGGAAGTTCACCGTCCCGCGGCTGCGCTCGCCCCGCTCGGGCGCGAACGCGCTCGCGACGCGGTTCATCTCCCGCTGCATGCGGTCCATCTCCTGCCAAATCGACGGTACAGAATATCTGCGGTAAATCATGTCAACCTCCTGATTCACTTTGATTGTGTTTGTTGTTTTGTCTTACAACCACAATCTTACTCGTCGACTGTTAACTCTCTATAAAAGGAGTATAAAAAATTTATAAGAAGCGCAAAGTCCCCCGTCAGCCGTCAAAAGTGTAATCTCTTTCTTCCTCTTTCTTCCTCTTTCTTCCTCTTTCTTCCTCTTCCCCTCTGCGTTCCTCTGCGCTCTCCGCGCCCTCTGCGGTTCATCTTCACCCCATACGGGCGTAGCTCACCCCTTGTCGACTCCTGAGCCCGATCCCACCGCTGCGCCCCCACAAGAAATTCGTGCCCATTCGCGTTCACCCTGGCCTTGCCAGGGCTATTCGCGGAAAAATTTTCTTCTCTTCCCATTCGTGTCATTCGTGTTCACCCTGGCCTTGCCAGGGCAATTCGTAGAGAAATCTCCTCTCCCTGATTACTCAAATCCACCCCGCCTCCACCGTCCTCTCGTTGACCACGTTCCCCGTGTTCAGCGTCGATTTCGGCTCCAGCAGCAGCACATGAGCCTCCTCTTCCGCCACCGGGCAATGCTCAACCCCCTTCGGAATAATCACAAACTCGCCCGCCTCCAACCACAGGTCGCGGTCGCGCAGCTTGATGCACAGCCGCCCCTGCACCACCAAAAACAATTCATCCTCATTCTCATGGTGATGCCACACAAACTCTCCCTTGAGCTTTACCAGCTTAACATAACTGTCATTCAGCTCCCCCGCGATGCGTGGGCTCCAATACTCGTTGATTCGATCGAACTTCTCTGCAAGATTGACAATTTTCATGAAAATTCTTCCTTTTTGTTAGCGAGTGCTGCTTTCTCGCATTATATATCCGAGAATGGTTCTGAGCACAAATGATCGGTAAAAAATTGACTCTTGCAAAAATAGAACATTCATTCTATAATAAACTCGTGCCATACCGCCTTTTTCCCTCCCCCGCCCAATCCTTCCACCACAACAAGGTACATTCGTTCCATTCGTTTTTTTCATTCGTTTTTCCCCTGCCGGGCGCAGCTCACCCCCCTCCGCGTAGGCCGGGTATCCCTACCCGGCGCAGCCACATCCACAAGACACAGCAAAGGATTCCCATGTTACAAATCCCCCCTGATCACACATTTTTTATTTCTTCTCCTCTCTGCGCACCTCGTCGGTCTCTGTGCCCACTTGCCCTGGCGGGCAGTGCCAGGGTCTGCGGTTCCTCTTCACCCCGAGCGGGCGCAGCTCACCCCTTGTCGACTCTCGAGCCCGATCCCACCGCTGCCCCCCTACCCGAAATTCGCGCCCAAAACTTCTTCTCCTCATTCTCAAAACATTCTCTTCCATTCGCGAAAATTAGCGTACATTCGCGGATAAAACCTCTTCTCTTCCCATTTGAATTCGCGGATAAAATCCCCTCTCTTCCATTCGCGGATAACCACACAGGTTATAATCACCCCATGTCCCTCCTCACCCTGATCCCCGCCCACAACGAGGCCCCGCGCATCGAACCCGTCATTCGCGGCGCGCTGGCCCATCTCCCCGTCCTGGTCGTCGACGATGGCTCCACCGACAACACCGCCGAAGTCGCCCGCGCCGCCGGCGCCCAAGTCCTCACCCAAACCCCCAACCAGGGCAAAGGCGCGGCCCTCAAAGCCGGGTTCCGCCGCGCTCTCGAACTGGACATCGAAGCCGTCCTCACCCTCGACGCCGACGGCCAGCACGACCCCGCCGAAATTCCCAACTTCCTCGCCGCCTACGCCGAACGCTCCCCCGACCTGCTCATTGGCGCCCGCGACTTTACCAAAATGCCTCCCGTGCGCCGCTTTGCCAACACCAGCGGGCGCGCCCTCTTCTCCTGGGCCCTGGGCCGGCCCATCGCCGACAACCAGTCCGGCTACCGCCTGGTCAGCCGCCGCCTCATCGAAGCCGCCCTAGAAAGCTCACTTTCCGGCTTCGAGTTCGAAGTCGAAATGGTCGTCCTCTGCGTCCGGCGCGGCTTCCGCCTCGATTGGACCCCCATCCGCACCATCTACGGCGACGAGCGCAGCCACATCAGCCCGCTCAAACACACCGCCCGCTTCCTCTCCCTCGTCCTCCAAACCCGCCGCGCCATGCGCAAACCCCAGGAGTAAATCCATGCCCGACCTGACCCCCGACGACATCTACCGCCACGAGCCCATGCCCCAATCGCAGGACGAAGCCCGCGCCCGGCATGAATCCAACCGCGCCGCCTGGAACGAAGGCGCCGCCATGTACACCGCTGGAATCGATGAAGCCATCGCCTTCTTGAAGGCCGGCCAAAGCAACCTGCACCCGGTCGAACGCTCCTACCTGGCTCCACTCCTCCCCCAGGTCAAAACCGCCATCCACCTGCAATGTGCCTCGGGCCGCGATACCCTCTCGCTGTGGAATGAGGGCGTGCCCCGCGTCATCGGCGTCGACATCTCCGACGTGCACATCGCCAACGCCCGCCAGATCACCGCCGCGCTCAATGCCCCCGCCGAGTGGTACCGCTGCGACCTCCTCGACACACCCCACGAACTGGACGGCGCCGCCGACCTGGTCTACACCGGGCGCGGGGCCATGTGCTGGATCAACGACCTCGACGGTTGGGCGGGCGTCGTCACCCGCCTGCTCAAACCCGGCGGCTACCTCTCCCTGTTCGACGACCACCCCGCCAGTTGGCTGTTCAACCTCGAAGCCGAAACCTACCAATACGACAACATCGACTTCTTCAACCACGCCGACTCAGGGTTGGGCTGGCCCAGCACCTACATCGGCGACCAGGCCGGCCCCCTCGAACAGCAATCGCGCAAGTACGAGTGCCTGTGGCCCATCGCTCGCATCGTCCAGGCCCTGCTCGAGCGCGGCCTGGTCCTGCGCCACCTGGGCGAGCACCCCGACCCCTACTGGGAAGTGTTCCCCAACCTCAAACCAGAGCTGCGCGGCAAAATCCCCCTCACCTTCTCCCTCCTCGCTCAAAAAGAGCGCGCATAATTCAGACCCTAAGGGTTTCCCGAAACCCTTAGGGTCTGAATGGTGTGCACGCAAAAGATGTCAGATGCCCAAGGGAAGAGCGGAACGGGCCTGACATAAAGACTGCCAGGTTCCACTGAGCCAGGAGGC
>JAFGLU010000106.1 GCA_016927865.1 Anaerolineaceae bacterium | reverse complement strand
TGTTAAAGTTCTGGTAAACTTCATCTCGGAACTGCTGCAATTGGTTGGTCACAACTCCCTATTGTACGCAGTTCCACCTTTTTCGCTGACTTTGTCAAAAGTCCAATAAGGGATCGTGGGAATATTGGGATTAAGAAATTAACTGCGGGAGGGCGAAATAGACGCCGGGGGCGTCCTCTAGTTTGACATCGGCAACAAGCTCGCCGGAATCGGCCAGTTTGTGCATGGTTTTTTCGGCCAGGGAGGTGGGCCAGCCAAACATGCGCGCTACATCCGCCAGGCGAGCCGCGCCGACCGATTTGAGATAGGCGGTGGCCAGGTTGCGGCGCGCATCCGATTCTGTGATTGGGTGGGCCTGTTCGATGACTTCGGGGTAATGACGGGCAACGATTTCGTAGATGAAGGCATACTTCCAGGCGCCGACCGGGGCCACGCCGATGGGCAGGATGCGCAGGGAGGTCTGCAATTCATCCAGGGCGCGATTGAAGATCGAATCGCTGCCTTTGCTGGTCAGGCGAGCCGATTTGCGTAGGGCCAGGGTGTCTAGCGGGCCCTGGTCGAGGATGGCCTCATAAAGGGCGCGGGCTTCGGCGGTGAGCAGGCCGTTCTGGTAGTCGATCAGGTAATCTTCTTCGGGGGAGCCGTAGTTGGGCGAGAGAGCATAGAAAGAAGGAAACAAGGCCAGGGAGATGAAGGTATTGCGGTGGCGCAGCACGCGGGAGTAAAAGACCCGTTTTTGGGGCAGGAGGCTGTCCTTCCACTCCCAAGTGATGTGCCCGGGGTCGTCGTGCGCATCGGGAACGGGACGGTCGCCGGCAGCGGCATTCCACAGGCTGGGCGCTTCGGCGCCTTTGACCGGCCAGAAAAAGGTGAAGCCGCGCGTGTTGATCCATTCGACAGCTTCGTCCACAGAGGCCAGACGCAGTCCCGGCGCGATGCGGTAGGTTTGGGCGCGGTATTGGGCGAGTGCTTCTTTCGACAGAGTGGTCATCATGATCCCGGCTGTGATGGAATGCCTCAATGAAACATGAGGCGGCCCGGATCAAGCCCGCTGTGGCTTGCTGCGGGGCCAGGCTAATTGTAAACGAATTTTGCGAGAGAAGAAAGTTTCACGAATTTAAGGTATTTGTGGGGCGCGAAGCACCCCACAAATACCTTAAATTCGGAAAACCTCCAAGCCGGGTTGGATAGTTTTATTCAGCTTTGAGGATGTGGGCGACGATATTCGAGCCGCTGCCGCCGATGTTTTGGGCCATGCCGTAGATCGGGTTCTCTACCTGGGTTCCGGTGGCCTCGCCGCGCAGCTGCTGGACCACTTCGATGATCTGGTACATGCCGGTGGCGCCGACGGGATGCCCGCGGGCCTTCAAGCCGCCGCGGGTGGCGATGGGAATGCGACCGGTGGGGCGGATCTCGCCATCCAGGGCCAGGCGAGGGCCCTGCCCGCGAGGGGCAAAACCGCAGGCTTCCAGCGAGAGGGCGGCCATGATGGTGAAGGCGTCGTGCGCTTCAAACAGGTCAATGTCTTCCGGACCGATGCCCGCCTGGCTGTAGACTTGTTTGGCCGATTGCTCGGCGGCGCGCAGCCACAGTGGGTCGCGGCGGCTGTGGACGGCGATGGCGTCGGTGGCAGAGGCGGAGCCGACCACCTTGATGATTCTGGCCCCGTGCATGCCTTGAATGTGTGCGGCGGGCACCAACACAGCAGCGGCGGCGCCATCGCCCATCGGGGAGGCGTCCAGCAGGTTGATCGGATCGGCAATCATGGCCGCTTTTTTGTAGGCGGCTTCGCTGATGGGTTCTTGGAAGCGAGCAAAGGGGTTGTGGGCGCCGTTGGCGTGGGCGTTGATGGAGAAGTTGGCGAAATCATCTTTCTGCCAGCCGTATTCGTGCAGGTAACGGCGCATGATGAGCGCGTTGAGGGCCACGAAGGACAGGCCTTGCGAGGCTTCCCAGTCCTGATCGGCGGCGGTGGCCAGTTCGGCGGTGATTTCATCACCGGGCGAGTCGGTCATTTTTTCAACACCGGCAGCAATGGCTACTTCCACGGCGCCGGAGGCTACGGCCATGAGGGCGCTGCGGAAGGCCGCCGAGCCGGAGCTGCAAGCCGACTCGATGTGCATGGCCTCGCGAAAGCGCAGGCCGACCCAGTCGGCGATGTAGGCGCCGAGGTGCTGCTGGTGATTGGCCGATCCGCTCATCATGTTGCCGACAAACAAGGCGTCGGCGCTTTGAACACCCGCGTCATGCATGGCCGCCAGGACGGCGTCCCCGGCCAGTTCGCGCAAGGATTTGTCCCAATGTTCGTCGATTTTTGTTTGTCCAATTCCCAGTACCGCGACTTCGCGCATGAATGCTGCCTCCGAGAGTGAAATTGGTCACTGCTCAGAGGGTGGAAAAAGTCTCTGAATTTGAGGTGTGTGGGGTGCGAAGCACCCCACACACCTCAAATTCAGGCCTCTTCCGCCTCTGGCTGAGTAGTTACTTAAATTGTAATAGGATTATCTATCAAAACCCCTCAAAAAGCCGGGGCTTCCCCTCAAAAGCCGGGGCATCCCTAAAAGGACACGGGGGTTGGTAATTGCCGGTAGTGACAATTCGTGAATTGTCACTACCCGGATTATAATCGGGGCATGTTTCTCCGACGCTTCATTGCACTGAGCCTTCTTGTGCTGATTCTGGCCGGGTGTGGGCCTGTGCCTATGGCGGCGCCGACCGAGACGGATGCGCCGCCGCCGACCTCTCTGCCGACCGCCACCAGCACGCCCACAGCAACGCCTGTGACGCCGACCCCGACGAGCATCCCTGCCCGGACGCTTTGGCTGGACCCGTCCCTGCCTGATACACTGAACGAGGGGCTGACCGTTCCGGCGGAGGTACAGAGGTCGGTACAGGAAGAGGGAGCCACCTACCGCTGGGTTTTGTTGGCTCCAGGCGAGCGCGCCACGGTGGAAACAGAGTGGGTGTTCGTGGCAGCGGCGGCGTTCCCCACTATTCCAGGCGAGGCGAGCAGCGCGAAGCTGCGCGGGCAGTGGCAACGGGGTGGGGGGCAGGCCTTGCTGGTGAGTCAAGACACCCTGGCGGCTTTCACGGCGCTGTGGGGGAAACCTGCTGTGGGGGCGGTGAAGGTAGTGGCGGAAGATGATTTGTTGGAAGCAGCCTGGGAAAACCGAGGACAGGTGGTCTTGCTGCCTTTTGAGCAGCTATCACCGCGTTGGAAGGCTCTGCGCGTGGACGGGCTTTCGCCCTTCGACCGCGATTTCGACGCTGCGGCCTACCCGCTGGCGCTGCGCGCCGGGCTGACGGGCGCGGAAGTGTTACCGGAGGGGTGGACGCTGCCGCAGTCCAATTACGACCCAAGTAAACTGACCACGCTGATGCTGACCGGGGTGACAGCTCTGGCCCGGCGAACGGCTAAGACGATCAACGAGCAAGGAGCCGCTTATTTGCTGCAGGACACCGGCGAGTGGTTGCGCTCCGCTGATTTGACCCACGTCAGCAATGAGGTGTCGTTTAACGAGCAGTGCAGCCCAGAGCGGGCGGCCTCGCCAGAGGCGCGCTTTTGCAGTGTCCCCGATTACATCGAGGTACTGGAACTGGCCGGAACGGATATTGTTGAGCTGACTGGCAATCACAATCTGGATTACGGGCCGGAAGCGTATCTGTATACGCTGGATTTGTACCGCGAGCGGGGCTGGGCTTATTATGGCGGCGGTGAGAACGCGGAAGAGGCGCGCCAGGCCTTGCTGGTGGAGCATAACGGCAACCGACTGGCCTTCATCGGCTGTAACTACGCCGGGCCGGAGCCGGTGTGGGCTGCGGAGACTTACCCCGGCGCGGCCAAGTGCGACCTGGATTGGATCGAGGCCGAGGTGATTCGCCTGGCAGGGGAAGGCTACCTGCCCGTGGTCACCTTCCAGGCGTTTGAATCCGAAGATTACAAGCCTGCCATCATGCAGCGAGCGGGGGATTACCGGCGCATGGCAGCGGCGGGGGCGGTGGTGGTGAGCGGGAGCGCTTCACATTGGCCACAGACCTTTGAATTCGTGGGGGACACCCTGCTGCACTTTGGGTTGGGGAACCTGTTCTTCGACCAGATGGAGCGAAGTCAGACCCGGCAGGCCTTTCAGGATAAGCACGTATTTTATGATGGGCGCTACCTGGGGCTCGAATATCTGCCTACCATGCTGGAGGATGCGGCCCGCCCGCGCCCGATGACCGCAGCGGAGCGGGAAACATTCTTGATTGATATCTTTGAGGCCGGGGGGTGGTGATGAACCGCTCGATTTATCGTTTGAGCGTAATTTTCTTGAGCATAAACATGCTGGCTGCCTGCGCTTCCCTGTCTACACCCGCACAGGACCCCAGCCTGACGCCCTTTCAGCCGGTAGGCAACACGGCTACACCCAGCCAGACGCCCGTTCCATCGGCTACGGCCACGCCTGTGACTCCCACCTCTACGCTGACCCCCACGGCTACTCTGACGCCAACCCTGCCGCCTGTGCCGGCGGTGTGGGCGGACGAAGCTGTTCCGGATGGGCTGCGCGAGAGGCTTCAGCGGGAAGGCTGGCAGTGGGTGGACGACCCGCAAAAGGCCTGGGTGCGAGTGGAAATGGATGAGGGTTCGATTGAATGGGTGTACGCGCTGGCGGCGCCGTTTTCCACGGTGACCGACGAGGTCAGCCTGGATGAGCTCAAGGGGGCCTGGGCGGGGCAGGGCAGCGCTGCGTTTGCCAATAAGCCCCTATTGGTGTCGCCCTCCACGCTGGCACTGTTTAGCCGCCTGTGGGGTGCGCCAGCGGATGGGGCGGTGAGCGTGGCGGGGGATGATGAATTACTGGAACGGGCCTGGGCCGATCAACCTGCCTGGGCAATTGTGCCTTTTGAGCAACTGGAACCACGCTGGAAGGTGCTGCGCGTGGACGGACAGTCGCCTTACAGCAAGGAATTTGATCCGGCGGCTTATCCCTTGACGGCGCGTTTTGCCCTGCGTGGCGAGACAGCTCGCCTGGAGCAGTTCGCGGCGGCGGGCGGGGGCACGACTCTGACCAATCGCGATCCGCAGCGCATGACGGTGGTGCTGCTGACGGGCACCACGGCCCTGGTGCGGGCCACTGGGGATAAGATGGAGTCTTTGGGCATGACTTATCCTGCCCAAGATATCCGCGATTGGCTGCTGGAGCCGGATTTCACCCATGTGAGTAACGAGGTCTCCTTCATCTCAACTTGTCCTAACGCTGACCCTCTGCAGAAAAACCTGATGTTTTGCAGCCGCCCGGAGTATATCGAGTTGCTGGACTACATCGACGTGGATTTGGTTGAATTGAGCGGCAATCATAACAACGATTGGGGCCGCACAGCTTTCAGTAATTCGCTGGACATGTACCGCGAGCGGGGCTGGCAGTGGTTTGCCGGGGGAAGCAACTATGAGGAGGCGCGACAGGCGCTGAAGATTGAGCACAACGGCAACAAGCTGGCTTTCATCGGCTGTAACTGGGCCGGGCCGCCTTCGGTGTGGGCCACGAACGATGAACCCGGCGCGGCGCAGTGTGATTACGAGTGGCTGGAGGCCGAGCTGCCCAACCTGCGCGCCGAGGGCTATATCCCGGTGTTCACCTTTCAGCACACCGAGGTGTATATTCCTAAGGGATCGGATATGCAGCGGCGCGACTTCACGCGTATGGCCGAAGCGGGCGCAACTATTGTGAGCGGCAGCCAGGCGCACTTTCCGCAGGGCTTCAAGTTTACAAATAATGCGTATATCCACTATGGATTGGGCAATTTGTTCTTCGATCAGATGGATACGCCGGTGGACGGCACGCGGCGTGAGTTCCTGGACCGGCATATCTTCTACGACGGGCGATATATTGGAACCGAGTTACTGACGGCTATGCTGGAAGATTATGCCCGTCCGCGGCCCATGACCGAGGCAGAGCGGGCGGAGTTCCTGGCATACATTTTTGAGGCCAGCGATTGGTAGGAAGTTTCTTACACGAATGGAGGAGAAGAGGGATTCTCCACGAATTGCCCTGGCAAGGCCAGGGTGAACACGAATGACACGAATAGAAGAGAAGAAGATTTTACCGGAATGGTCTGATAGGGGCGCAGCGGTGGGAACAGGCAAGAGTATCTACAAGAATTGAGCTGCGCCCACACCGCAAAGGCGCGCGGGCAAAGTGGAAACGCAGGTTCTTGGTCGCGGTTTGTAGGGGGCTACAACGGGCTCGGGGACCGAGCCGCTACAAGACGAGGGGTGTGTCTCATTGCACCCGCACGGGGCGGAAGAGGGATTGGTCAAAGCCGGAGATCTGGTCGGGCGGAGTGGCAAGAAGGGCGGATTCGACGCGCAGGGCGTCGCGGCGCAGTTGAGCCACGTCCACGCCGCGGCAGTGATCGGGGAAGGGCTCCAGCCAGACCTTGCTGTAGCGCAGCATTTTAATCGCACCGCGGTAGTTGCCGCGGCGGATATGGTAATAGGACACGCCCACCTGCAAAATGCCGCGGTATAACTCGCGGATAGGTCCCTTTTCGGCGCGCCAGGCCAATTCGAGTTCTTCGTGGGCGGCAAAGTAGTCGCCGGCGTTGAACAGGTGAATGCCTTTCAGTGCCAGAGGATGCAGGCTGCCGCTGCAGCAGCCGGGCAGGTTGGGCGGGGGCCACGGAGAGGTGGGCATGGGGAAGATTATAAGCGATATAATTCTAGCAGGTTGAAAATACTTCTGCATCGAGGCGAATATGTTGGATTGGGTCACAGACGATCAAATTCTTCCTCTCAGCCTGGAACACAACTTTTGGACCTGGTCGGCGCAGGCCAAGGTCAAGCCGATCCCGGTGAAGCAGGCCAAGGGCGTGTACTTTTGGGACACGCAAGGCAAACGCTACCTGGATTTCAACTCGATGGTCATGTGCGTCAACATTGGGCATGGAGACGAGCGGGTGATTGAGGCCATTGTGCAGCAGGCTCGCGAGCTGCCCTTTGCCGGGCCGGGCATGGCCACGCGCCCGCGAGCTGCGTTGGGACAGTTGCTGTCTGAAATCCTGCCGCAAGGCCTGAACCGCTATCTTTACACGCTGGGCGGGGCGGACGCCAACGAGAATGCCATCAAGCTGGCCCGCGGATATACGGGCAGGTTTAAGATTCTCTCCCGCTACCGCTCCTATCATGGGGCCAGTTTTGGGGCTGTGGCTGCCACCGGTGATCCGCGCCGCACCGCCTGGGAGCCGAGCGTGATGCCCGGCACGGTGCACTTCCTGGACCCCTATCGCTACCGGTCTACTTTCCACCGCATGAATCCCGACATCTCGGAATCAGATTTTTGCCAGGATTACCTCAACCATCTGGAAGAGATCATCCAGTATGAGCGGCCTGAAACCATCGCGGGCATCCTGGTCGAGTCGGTGACCGGGACCAACGGGGTGATTGTGCCGCCGCAGGGCTATTTGCAAGGTGTGCGCGAGTTATGTGACCGCTATAGCATTGTCATGATCTGCGATGAGGTGATGAGCGGTTTTGGGCGCACAGGGCGCTGGTTCGCCGTGGATCATTGGGGGGTGAAACCCGACATCGTCACCATGGCTAAGGGGCTGACCTCGGGTTATGCGCCGCTGGGCGCGGTGGCCATGCGCGAGGAGATCGCCGCGGCCTTCAATGAGCGCGAATTTGTGGGCGGGTTGACCTACAATGGGCATCCCATCTCGCTGGCGGCGGCCTGCGCGGTGATTGAGGTGATGAAGGCGGACGGGCTGGTGGAAAAAGCCGCCCAGACCGGGCAGGTGATGGGCGAGATGCTGGCTGAACTGGTTGAGCGGCACCCATCGGTGGGCGAGGTGCGCTCCATCGGGCTGTTTGGTGTGCTGGAACTGGTGCGCGACCGCAAGACGCGCGAGCCTATGGCGCCTTTCAACGGCAGCAGCGCCGAGATGACCGCCCTGCGAAAAGCGCTGCTGGACAACGGCCTGTTTGCTTACACTCACTGGCACACGGTGCTCATCATCCCGCCGTTGATTATTACAGAGGAGCAACTGCAAGAGGGCTTCGCTATCCTGGATCGGGCCCTGGAAATTACCGACCGGGCAGTGAAAACGGGATAGTTTTCGGGTAGAATTGCCCAACTGGTATCATTATCGAAGATGGATCGAAGGAGCAATCGATGAATTTCAACTTAAATGACCACACCGGCGCAGAAGAAGAACATCAGCAGCATCCCTACAAGGTGTTGGTTTTGGGGTCGGGCCCGGCGGGGCTGGCGGCGGCATTATACGCGGCGCGGGCAGAATTGAACCCGCTGGTTCTGACGGGGATGGAACTGGGGGGGCAAGCCGCCCTGACTCACACCATCGAGAATTATCCTGGCTTTCCGGAAGGCGTGGGCGGCTCGCAGCTAGGCGAGTTGTTCCAAAAGCAAGCCGAACGCTTTGGCACGCGGGTGGAATTTGACACAGCCACCGAGGTGGACCTGAGCAAACGGCCTTTTACGGTGAAAACTTACGGACAGGAATTTCAGACCGAGACGCTTATCATCTCCACCGGGGCCAGCCCCACGCATCTGAACGTGCCGGGCGAAGTCGAGTTGACCGGCAAGGGTGTGTCTTACTGCGCGACCTGCGATGGCTGGTTCTTCAAGGATAAGAAGGTGGCGGTGGTGGGCGGCGGAGATTCTGCGCTGGAGGAGGCCATTTTCTTAACCCGCTATGCGACCTCGGTGACGATCATTCACAGGCGCGACGAACTGCGGGCGGGGGCCATTTTGCAGTCGCGAGCCAAGGCCAACTCCAAGATCCGCTTTATCTGGGATACGGTGGTGACCGAAGTGGTGGGCAAGGACGCTGTGCAGACTTTGAAGTTAAAGAACGTCAAGACCGGCGAGACGAGTGATCTTGCCACCGATGGGTTGTTCATCTTTATTGGACATAAACCGAACACCTCGATGTTTGTAGGCAAGCTGGAGATGGATGCGGGCGGGTACATTGTGGCTGACAAGCGCATGCAGACCAGCGTGCCGGGGGTCTATGCCGCCGGGGAGGCTTGCGACCCGTTGTTCCGCCAGGTGGTCACCTCGGCGGGAATGGGTGCGGCGGCTGCCATGCAGGCGGCCAAATTCCTGGAAGAGAACGAGTAAATCATTTGACGAATAAAAAATGCGGCGTCGAGCGCCGCATTTTTTATTCGTCAGGATAATGGTTATTGACCGGCTGTGATTGTCCAACTGAAGGTACGCAGGTCGGAGACCGGCCCAGCGGGCTCCCAGACGGGGTTACCGGTATCGGCATCGGTGCCGGTTTGGCGCACGGGCAGCACGGTCCAGCGGAAGACGTGGGGGATGCCGGCAGGTGGACGAAGTTCATCGGGGACAATGAACTTGGTGTCGGTGACGTACTCGACTACTTTTATGCCCTCACCGGAGGTCAAATCTTCGAGGGTGACGGCGTAAGCTTCATTGGCGCGCAGCTCGCCGATCGAGGCCCACTGCAATGTGATGACATCCGCCCCGGTGAAGGGGGCCCCGTCTGCCGGAAGCAGCAAGTTCGGCGCAGCGTATGGCGGGATGGGCGTGGGCGTGGCGGTGGGTTTCTCGCCACGATCGCACAGCGGGATCTTGAGCAGTTGTCCTTCGTAAATGATGTCGGAGGGCAAGCCGTTGAAATCCTTGAGGGACTGGATGGTGATGCCGTAGGTGCCGGCAATGACACCCAGTGTATCGGTGGCGGTGACCAGGTAATCCATCGATTCGCAGCTCAAGGCAGCCTGCTCGGTGGGGTTGAGCGTCTTGGTGGGTTGGGGCGAAGCGGTCGGCGTGGGCTGTGGGATGAGCAGGGTATTCCCCGGGCTGAGGATGCAATCTGCCGAAAGGTTATTCTCCAGGATGATGCTTTGGTAGCTGACATCGAAGAGAATGGCGATGGACAGGCAGGTATCGCCCGCAGCAACTGTATAGGATCGCGGCGGCAGGGGGGTGAGGGTTGGCTCGGGAGTGCTGGTTGTCGTTGGGCTGGGGGTGACCGTGATGGTGGGTGTGATGGTGATGGTGGAAGTGGGAACCAGCGGCGTAGCGCCGGGTTCTGGTTGCATGGATTGCATCACTGCGTAGACGGTGCCCGCGCCAATGGCGAGCAGTAGGACGACCAGGCCGATCATGACCGGCAGGCTGAGGGTCAGTTCCGGCATATGCTGGACCTTGACGGCTTTTGTGGAAGCAGTCTTGGAGAGTACCGTACCGCATACCGTACACTTGGCGGCGCTGGCGCTCAGGCGTGTTCCACAGGTTGGACAGATTTGTGTATTAGAAGTGTTTTCCGAGCTCATAGTTGCCTTAGTATCTATCCGAATTTTTTTGTGGTGAGGTTTGGGCGATGAAGTCGCCAAAACCTCACCACAATAATAATATTTAGATAGACCTTTGAATGAAATGCCGGGGAACTACCCCCGGCTGGGCGGATTATACCATGCATGTGGAATATAGATAAATCGGCGCGCTTATGTTATCCTCTAATCATGATGGAACCGCACAGTTTGTATTTGCA
>JAFGLU010000105.1 GCA_016927865.1 Anaerolineaceae bacterium | reverse complement strand
TGTTTACGAAAGGTTTTTCCAGGTATGCTCAAAGACCGCGCTTATTACCGCAATATGCTGACCATTGCGGTTCCAATAATCATACAGCAGTTCATCGCCTCCGCCCTCAACATGATCGACGTGGTCATGATCGGCCAACTGGGCGACGTGAATGTGGCCTCGGTGTCGCTGGCTAACCAGTTCGGCTTCATCCTGTTCTTCGTCCTGTTCGGCGTGAGCAGCGGATCGGCGGCCTTCACCGCCCAGTACTGGGGCAAAAACGATGTACCCAGCATCCACAAAGTCGTCGGCATCGGCCTGTCGCTGGGGCTGGCCACCGCGGTCGTGTTCACCGTGGTGGCGCTGACCGCCCCCGGCGCCATCATGCGCATCTACTCCAACGACCCGCAGGTGGTGGCCAACGGTTCGGGCTTCTTGCGCATTGTCGCGCTGAGCTATGTGGCCACGGCGCTGACCTTCGTGTTTGCGGCGGCCTTGCGCTCTACGGGCAACACGCGCCTGCCCATGTTAACCAGCGTGCTGGCCATCTCGCTCAAGACCGCTTTCAGCTTCTTGCTGATCTTCGGCAACCTGGGCCTGCCCGAAATGGGCATTCGCGGAGCGGCTCTGGCCACGGTCATCGCCCGGGCCATCGAATGCGCGGTGCTGTTGTTCCTCATCTACAAACTGCGCACGCCCGTGGCGGCTCGCTTGAACACCATGTTTGCCTTCAACCGTGAGTTCATCAACCGCTTCCTCAAAACCAGCCTGCCGGTGGTGTTCAATGAAAGCCTGTGGTCGCTGGGCATGACCACCTACAACGCCATCTATGCACGCATCGGCACCGACGCCGTGGCCGCGGTGAACATCGCCAGCACTTTTGAGAACCTGGGCTTTGTCCTCTTCATCGGCATCTCCGAGGCGGGCGGCATTATGATTGGCAACAAGATCGGCGCGGGGGATACCGAAACGGCTCGCGTCTACGGGCGGCGCTCGCTGGTGCTGGGCGTTTCGGGGGCGGTGGTGGTGGGCCTGATTTTGGTGGCTTCCACCGGGCTGCTGCCAGTGCTGTACAAGCTCTCGCCAGTGGCCATTGCCAATGCCAAAAATCTGATGACGATCATGGGACTGACGCTGTGGACGCGGGTGGCCAACATGACCATCGTGGTGGGGGTGCTGCGCCCCGGCGGCGACACGCGCTTTGGGCTGCTGCTGGAAGGCGGCTCGATGTGGATTGTGGGCGTGCCCACCGCCCTGCTGGGAGCCTTCGTCTTCCACCTGCCCATTTATTGGGTATATTTAATGATCGTCAGCGAGGAGCTGGTGCGGCTGGGCTTCGGCCTGTGGCGCTTCCGCTCCGGCAAATGGATTCACAATCTGACCCAACCGGCGGCGATCGTAGCCGAAGCGTAACGGGAAAAATATCCACTCCACTCCGAAGGAAGGCGCGCGCATGAACAATTTTCTGGCCTGGCTCAAAAAACAATCCGCCCAGCGGCCCGTTGGAGTCTTCTTTGGCCTCACCTACCTCCTGGCATGGCTGCTGTGGCTGATTGCCGGGCTGGTCGGGGACGCCGACCGCACCTTCTTCCGGCATCTGTGCACCTTCGCGGCTTTTGCCCCGGCCTTTGCCGCCGTGCTCACCCTGCTGCTGCGCGCCGGGCAGGCAGGCGAGGCCCAACCCCGCCTGCGCTGGGATGTGCTGCTGGGCGGCTGGCTGGTGACCGGCATCCTGTACTTCGTGGCCCTGCCCTACGCCTCCGCCACGCCCGTGGAGGCTTCCATCCCCGGCTGGATCGCGCGCGGCTTGATGTGGCTGGGCCCGGCCTGGGTGGCGGCCTGGGCCACCGACGGCTCGGCGGAGATGCGCCGCCTGCTGCTGCCTCCGCCGGGCGCCTCCACCGCGCCGGGTTGGTACGCGCTGGCCCTGCTGGGGCTGCCCGCGCTGATCCTGGCGGGAGACCTGCTGGGGCAGGCGGCGGGGCTGTCGGAGTTGGGCGTTGAGATCCGCGGGGTGTGGTGGCAGGTGGCGCTCACGGTGGCGCTGACCTTCGTGTACCTGCTCTTGTTCGGCGGCGCGCTCAGCGAGGAGCCCGCGCTGCGCGGATTTGCTTTGCCCATGCTGCAAAAGCGCTTTTCCCCGCTGGTGGCCACGCTCATCCTGGGGGCGCTGACCACGTTGTGGTATCTGCCCATGCATCTGAACGGGTTTTACCCATCCACGTCCCAAAGCCTGCCCGTCGACCTGCTCAGCCGGTTGGTGGGCATCCTGCTGATGGCGATTCTGTGCGCCTGGGCCTACAACCGCACGCGCGGCAACGTGCTGGTGTGCGTGTTGATGCACGCCTCCTTCACCACTGCCGCCACCTTCCTGCCGCAAACCGGGCTGACGTTGGGCCTGCTCACCGCCACGACCCTGTTCGCCGTAGTGGATGGGAAGATGTGGGAGCCGCGGGACTAAAGTCCCTGCTTAGCACTGAAAAACCCTTCGGGTTCGGCCAGAGGCAGTCCTGCAGGGACTTTTCCCGGTCCTAAGGAGGGGTTTCAACCCCGACGAATCGCCGCCCTCAATCCGACCTGTGGCCTGATTTCGTTTCCATTATTGCTTAACATCATAGATATTTGGTCTAAGACTCCTGTATCACCCGAAAGAAGAAGAATGGGTTTAAAAACACCAAACCAGATTCCATGTGTATAGTTTACGCGAAGGCCTTTCGGACGAATTATGTTGGAGTCTCTTCGATTAATTACCAAATAACTGACATTCGAGAAAATTGGGCTTTTCGAGTGGGCAATTGATTCGACCTCAGCCCATTTAATTTCTCCTTTTGCCAGTATGCTTGCATACTTGATTCCATCCGAAGTAAGCAATAAGCTTGGAAATAGGCTCGATATCACTAATCCCAAATAAATAACTACTCCAATTCCGAATAATATGGGTATGAACAAACTCAATGCCCATGATAAGGTTGCATTCTGCCACTGCGTTTGTTCAATTAATCCAGATCCAACAATCACCCAAATTCCATAAGACAAAAACAAGATTAAGAACAGGATAAAAAAATATCCAATGATTTTAGAGGTTAGAACGACAAAACCCTTTTGCTTCTTGTACATAATCCTCCATCAAGTTATGCCTCAGATCAAATCTCGGGGATGAATAAGGCACCGTGAAAGGTCATTTCGCCATCCTCAACCCAAACCTACGGCAGAACGATTTCTCCGGAATACCCCACCACCAGATCGATCAACTGCTCGCCACGGCGCAGGACGCCCTTGACGCCCTTGGGCAAGGATATGCGCACGCGCAAACCTTGGGGTGTCACCTCTGCTTCCACGTCCACTCTGCCGCGCGGGTGCACCATCTGGGCGGCGGCGCGTTGCAGCGGTCCCAACTGCGGGGCGATCTCCACCACCTCAAAGCCGGGGGCGATGGGGCGAATGCCCAGCACCGAGCTGAAGTAATGGAACAGCGGGTGCGCGCCCCAGGCGTGGCAGTCCGAGCGGGTGCCCGCGGGCGGGTCTGTTTCATACGTAGTTTTGAAGTCCAGTTCGCTCATCTCAAACCAGGCCTGCATGCGCTCAAAGAACACGTCCATGCGGTCCAACTCGCGGCAGGCCTCGAAGAAGTAGTGCATGAAGTACACGGTCGGGCGGGTCAGGTCACCTGCGCTGAACAGGTTGCGCGAGATGAGGTCCTGGTGCTGGGCCGGGATCAAGCCGCTGAGCACCGCCAGGCACTGGCTGTGCTCGGTGAAGATGGTGTGGGATGCGTCATCGGCAAACAAGCCGCGCTCTTCGTCCCAGTAGCGCTCCGTCAGGGCGCGGGCGGTCTCCACCGCCAGGCGCTGCCAGCGCACGGCCAGTTCGTTGTCGCCGCAGTAGGTTTCCAGCCCGGCGGAGAGGCGCAGGGCCAGCACGTACTGCCAGTTGATGGGCCCACAGATTTCGCCGGGCAGGCCGCCCGGGGGAATGCCGCTGTCCCAGGCGGGCACCCAATCGACGTAGTTCCAGCCTTCCGGCGAGCGCACCAACCCGTCCGCTTCGCGCAGGTGGGTGAAGGCATCCAGCACGGCGCGAACGCCGGGCAGCAGCGAGCGCACAAAGGCCGGGTCACCGCGCCACAGGAGGTAGTCGGAGACCATCGCCACCCACCACAGCGAAAACGGCGGGATCATCTGGCGGATGCGCGAAGGGTAGCGCGATTGGGTCAGGCCTTCGGGCAGGCGCGACCAGTCAAAGAGCTGCAAAACCTTGCGCGGCAGGCGGTCGTCTTCGGTCAGGGCGTAGGTCACCAGGCATTCCAGGCGCCCATCCCCCGCGTAGAGCATCTGCTCGTAGAAGGGGCAGTCCATGTAGGTCTCGTGGGCGCACATCTGCAAGGCCCGCACCCCCAGCTTGAACACCTTGTCCAGGCGTTGGTCGTCCGCCTGGAAGGCGCTTTGCGCTTCCAGCGGGTAGCGCGTCTCGTGCCACAGCACGCTGTGAATGGTGAGGGGCTGGTTGGAGGTCTCGAGCAGCACCTCCACGTAGCGCCCGGCGTTCCACCACAACGTGTCCAGGCGGCGCTGCTCGCCGCCATTCAGCTTGAAACTGTCGCCCAGGCCGTCGGTGTTGCGCCAGATCATGGTGAAGAACTTGCCCTCCACCTCGCCGCGGTGGCCTTTGTCCCAGGTGGCAGGATTGGCAAACAGGCTCTCCTGGAACTGCAAGCGCAGGCTTCCGCCTTGGCCGCCCGAAACCACCCATTCGGGATACAGGCAGTAGTAATCTTCCAGGTCGATGATCACCCGGCGGCGCGTGTTGGGCGGCAGGGTGACTTCATTGGCCCCGTGCAGCAGCCCGGCCCAGGCGGGCTCTTCCTCTGCCAGGTGGTCGGCGGCGCGCACCGGGATGCTGTGAGTCTCGCTCAAGGCTGGCGCGGAGATATTGCGCACCGTGCCCAACCAACGCGGCTCGTCCAGGCGCGGCGGCAGCGCCGCGGGCAGCAGGAAGTGCGAGTCGGCGGGCAGTTCGTTGTTGGCTCCGGCGGTGGCGCCCAGCGCCAGCACGCGGGCCGATTGCCACCCCGGCCCCTCGCCGCGCTCGAAGCCCCAGCCGTACTGCGTGCCGTCCAGCACCTGCTTGTGCCCCACGAAAATGGCGCTCATGGGCGGGGTAAAGGAAAAGCCGCTCAGCAGCTTGGCCTCCCAGGGCGCGCGCCCGGTGGCCAGCAGATCCCAGAAGCGCTCCTCGGCGGGGCAGAGCAGGAAGCCGGGATGCACGCTCATCTGGGCCACGGGGGCCAGGTCACCCAGCGCCCATACCCGCGCCGTCAGAAGATGCTCGCCGCCGCTCAGGTCCAGGGTGTAGGTCTCGTAGAACCAGTGGCGCGGGTCGCCGCGCTCGGGGCCGCGGCCCAGGCGCACACCGTCACAGAACAGCTCGTAGCGCTCGTCGGCGGTCACATACAGCGCGATGCGGGTGGCTGCGGTGAGAGTGAAGCGCAGGCGGTAAGCCGCCACGGCGGGGGGCTGCTCGGCGCCGTGGCAGATCACCCAATGAGCGGGCCATGTGCCGCGGTTGTACCAGTTGTGCTTGGGGGGGTAGTGCGGGAAGGGGAGGTTTGATGACATCGGGACCTCGCGGGGAGAGAAAATAGAGGATGCCTGTTTCATTGTACATGAATTTCGAAAGAAGATAGGGGCATGCCCCGGGCAGAATAGAGGGTAAACGCATTGTGGATTTTTGTTCGATAATCCCCTCGTCTGCTCGCCATATTTTCGGTATTTCCCCCACCCTACCCTCCCCCGGCCACCAAGACTCTGGATCAGCCAGGCACATTGCCGGAGGAGGGTAAGAATTCTGCAAAAGTGAGGGGCTTTCAGCCCCTCACTTTTGCGAAATTTTCTCCCCTCCCCGCGCTAAGCACCTGTTTGAAAAAACAACGTAGACAGCGGGGAGGGGCGGGGGTGGGGCATAACCAAATAAGTACTGAACAGTGGTTTTAGCCCCTCGGGATAGGATGATCTTCACGTTGACTTGAGTTGCCGAATCGGCTATACTCCCCATCGTTGTAAGCATACAATTATACGCTTACGTCTACTCACACAACTGGGAGAAATGCCCGAATTTGAGGTGTTTGTGGGTGCGAAGCACCCACAAACACCTCAAATTCGGGGCTTATTCATCTTTTCGTATGTAGTTATGGAACAACTCTGGGACGGAATTCGCGAAGGCTTGCGCCTCTTTTTTACCGGTGACCCCATTTTATGGGAGATCATCCTCCTGTCTGCGCGCGTCAGCGGCATTGCCCTGGTGCTCAGTTCGGTGCTGGGCGTGCCGCTGGGCGCTTTGCTGGGCTTGAACCGCTTCAAAGGCAGGCGATTGGTACAGGCCATCGTCTATACCGGCATGGGCCTGCCCCCGGTGGTGGTGGGGCTGGCAGTCTACATCTTGCTGTCGCAGGGCGGCATCCTCGGCCCGCTCAACCTCGCCTGGGTGCCCAAGCTGTTCACCGTTCCGGCCATGATCGTGGCCCAGGTGATCATCGCCACGCCCATGATCATCGGCTACACCATGTCGGCGGTGGCCGAAGTGAACCCCGACCTGCGCTTGCAAGTGCGCTCGCTGGGAGCCACGCGCCTGCAAACCACCCTGGCGGTGCTGCGCGAGGCGCGCCTGGGCGTGGTGGTGGCCATCGTCGGCGGGCTGGGCAGCATCATCTCGGAGGTCGGCGCGGTGATGATGGTCGGCGGCAACATTGACGGTTCGACCCGCGTACTGACCACTGCCATCATGCTCGAAACGCGCCGCGGCAACCTGGACCTGGCCATCGGCCTGGGCATTGTTCTGCTGCTGCTGTCCTTCCTGATCAACTTCGGCGTCACCCAACTGCAAGGCAAGGGCAAATGATGGAGCCCATCTACCAGCTCAGCAACCTGCAAAAGATCTATGAGGGCCGCACGGTGGTGGATATCGAGCATCTGGAGATCGAGCCGGGCGAAATTTTGGCGGTGGTGGGCCCCAGCGGGGCGGGGAAATCCAGCCTGCTGCGCATGCTCAACTTCCTCGAATATCCCGACAACGGCGAGCTGCGCTACCAGAGCAAGCCGGTAACGCCCAACCTGCCCATCGAGGTGCGCCGCCAGGTGACCACCGTGTTCCAGCACCCGGCCCTGCTGCATGACAGCGTGGAGAACAACATCCGCTACGGGCTGAAACTGCGCGGGCAATCCGACTCGACCGACCAGGTGCACAGCGTGCTTGAACGCATGGGGCTGGTTGCCCTGCGCAAGGCCCAGGCGCGCACGCTCTCCGGCGGCGAAGCCCAGCGGGTGGCCCTGGCGCGGGCCATGGTCCTGCGGCCCGCCGTGCTGCTTATGGACGAGCCCACCGCCAACCTCGACCCCTACAATGTCGGCTTGATTGAAGAGGTCGCCCGCCAGATCAACCAGGAAATGCGCACCACCATCATCCTGGTCACGCACAATGTGTTTCAAGCCCGGCGCCTGTCCAGCCGTGTGGCGTTGATGCTCAACGGGCGCATCATCGAGATTGCGCCCACCCATTCATTTTTCGAGAACCCCACCGACCCGCGCACTCGCGCCTTCGTCCAAGGGGAGATGATCTACTAATCTGTGGAGGAAAAGATGTTCCGAAAGATCACCCTGTTCGCAATGATGGCTGTACTGTTGTTGGGGGCTTGCACCCCAGCCGCGCCCAAGACCATGACGCTGGCCACCACCACCAGCACCCAGGATTCCGGCCTGCTGGATTACCTCTTGCCCCTGTACGAGGAAGAGTTCAACGTGACGGTGGAAGTGATCGCCGTGGGTTCGGGCCAGGCCCTGCAAATGGGCATGGATGGCGACGCGGATGTGCTGCTGGTGCACTCACCTGCCGCCGAGAAAACCTTCATGGAAGAAGGACACGGTGTGCGCCGCGAGGACGTCATGTACAACGACTTCGTCATCGTCGGGCCCGAATCCGATCCGGCTGGGATCAGCGGGATGGCCAGCGCCGCCGAAGCCTTTGCCGCCATCGCCGCGGCCCAGGCGCCTTTTGTCTCGCGCGGTGACGACTCGGGCACCCACAGCAAGGAAAAAAGCGTGTGGAAAGTTGCCGCCATGGAGCCTGCCGGAGATTGGTACGTTTCCGCCGGGCAGGGCATGGGCGCCGTGCTGACCATGTCGCAGGAGATGGACGGTTATACGCTCAGCGACCGCGCCACCTACCTGGCCCAAACCGGCGAGGGTCTGACCCTCAAGATCATGGTGGAAGGCGACAGCGCGTTGCTCAATCCCTACGGCGTGATCGCCGTCGACCCGGCCAAGAACGAGCAGGTAGACAACAAACTGGCCAACGAATTCATCGATTGGTTGATCTCGGTGCCTACTCAGGAAAAGATTGCCGCCTTCGGTGTGGAAAAATTCGGAGGCTCGCTGTTCTTCCCCGATTCCGCTCCCTGGAATTCAAAATAGAAAGTTAAAACCAAAATCAATACAGGCCGCGCGAAGCGCGGCCTGTATTGATTTTGGAAATGTTGCTACTCAGCCAGAGGTGGAAGAGACCTGAAATTGAAGTGTATGTGGGGTGCGAGGCACCCCACATACATTTCAATTTCAGGAACTTTCCCCGCCCTCTGAGCAGCACCCTAGAAATATTGATTCAAACGGGGCGGTAATGGGCCTTCATCTCCTCGTGCCCAGGCAGGGACAGTAACTCGTCCACAAATGCGCGCGCTTGGCGCATGGATTTCGTCCACGGGTCCAACACCACCAATTCTTCCAGCAGCCGCCGGCTGCCTTGCTGATAAGCCGCCAGTTCGACCTCCCACGGCACTATCCGGTCGCGCAGCAGGTACCCCAGCAACTCGGTGGGCAGGCCATCCGTCATCAAGCCGTGGATACCCTGTCCATCCACCCGCGCCGGAATCTCTACGGCAAAATCACGGGGCACACCGGGAACGTAATCGTTTGTGTTGGGCAGGTTGACGATGAACGTGCGGGGAAGGTCGCAAGCAATGGATTCGATGATCGGCACCATCTGCTCGCCCGACATCTCGGGCTTGAGGTACTCGGTCATCTTCACTGTTGAATCATTGGCCACACGGAAGTTCTCACGAGCCACCCGCTCTACCCAGTCGAAATACCCATTCCACCAGCGTTGCGGGTTCTCCTGCCATTTCTTCTCCGTTGCGTCGTCCGTGTGATACCACCAGCCCCAGGCCCCGCCGCCCACCGTGGCGGTATCGCCCACCGGCGCCACCCCAAACCGCCGGTACAGGTCTACGGGCTTGGGCCCCATGTGATCCGACTCACCGCAAGTGGCAAAGTAAGCCCGCGACTCCTCCTCGACCCAGCGCCGGAAGCGCGGCAGCACATCCTCGCCTTTGTAACTCAACTTGGTCAACCAGATGAAGTGATTGACGCCGGGAAGTTCAAAGGACAGGTGCTCCTTCTCGTACTCCCCCAGGGCAAATTGTGCGATTTGATACACCCCGCCGAAGCCGTGGCATAAACCGGTCATCTTCAGAGATGGATATGTACGGCTTAACAGGGTGGTGCCGCCCAGCACCGAATTAGCTACCTTGAGATACCAGGCGTTGGGACAAATGCGCAGGATATCTTCCGCCAGCGACTCAAACAGGCGCAACTGGTAGAAGTTGATCCAGAAAGCCTCATCGTGCATGATGGCCAGGCTGCCCCCCCAACGATATCCGTGCCGTTGGGCGATCTCCCAGCCGCTGCGCAGGCGGGCATGCCCTGCCACCAGGGCCGTGTTGATGACGAAATCGGCTCCCTCCAGGCATTCGGCACGGTTGAGGGTCTGCTCGATGCGCAGGCTCACGCCTAGCTCCGCTGCGTAGCGGCGGCAGACGTTGGCGCTGGCTGTCAGGCGCTGCGGGTCAATATCCATGAAGTTGACCGTGCAGCCTTCCAGATTGCGGGTCAGGCACAGGTCGCGGATCAAGGCCAGCGAAAATGCGCCGCTGCCTGCGCCGATCAAACTAATTTTGATGTTCATGTCCGTTCACCCCAGGGAGCGATTATCTTTCATTCTACCAGATGCCACCAGGCGTCAAAAGCGGCATGATATACTCGATTTATGTCCTCTTTCGCCGACCTCATCCAATGCCTGGAAGAGCTGCGCCGCCAAGCCGAGGCTGCCGAAAACCACGCCGGCTCGCTGGGCGATTACCTCGACCGGGCCCGCCCCAGCGAAACAGAAGCACGGGAAGCCTATGAAGAGATGCAGCGCTCGCGGGCCGAGGCGGAGGGGTTCATCGCCGAATTATCGAACCTTCTAGCCCAACTGCGCCGGGATGCGCCGGAAGCCGTGGCGGCCTGGGCAGAGCGCCACCGGGCCGCCTGCCAGGCCATGCGCGCCGGCACTCCTGCGCGCGACCAGGACTTTCTCGCCACGCGTGACTTCGTCATCGGCGAGACGTTGGCCGAATGGGAGAAAGTGCTGCGCGGCGAACAGGATTATGTGCGCATCAACTGGTATTTCATGGAAGGCTATGAGCAATTCTGGGAGCAGATCACCGATGAATGAAGAAATCACGGCATTTCTGGCCGCTTACGCTCCGCCGGTGCAGGAACTGGCCTTAAGAACTCGCGCCATGGTGCTAGAAGTTTTCCCCCAGGCCGTGGAGCAGATCGACCTAACCGCCCGGATGTTGGCCTACGGTCACGACCGCACCTACAAGGGTCTGGTGTGCGTGATCATGCCGATCAAAGGCGCGCTGAACCTGGGCTTTGCCCGCGGCGCCGAACTGCCCGACCCAACCGGACTGCTGGAAGGCACCGGCAAGCGCGCCCGCCACGTCAAGCTCAAATCAGCGGCGGACGTCAACAATCCCGCCTTGCAAGCGCTCATTCAAGCCGCAATTGGGGCAGAATAAGCAGTAAAATAGAATAGAAGGTTCCAACAACTTACCATTATTCATCAGAAGTTAAGTCTTCACCAACGGAGGCATAAAAATGGCTCAGGACAGGCAGGCTTTGCGGTGGTGGCAGCGCAGCGTGGTGTATCAAATTTACCCGCGCAGCTTTGCCGACGCCAACGGCGACGGCATTGGCGATTTGCAGGGCATCATCCAAAAGCTGGACTACCTCAACGACGGCACGCCAAATTCATTAGGCATCGGAGCTATCTGGCTCAGCCCGTTTTACCCTTCGCCCATGGCCGATTTCGGCTACGACGTGGCCGATTACTGCGACGTGGACCCCATGTTTGGGACGCTGGACGACTTTGACGAACTGGTCCGCGAAGCCCACAAGCGCGGGATTAAAATCATCATCGATTACGTCCCCAACCACACCTCCGACAAGCACAAATGGTTCCTCGAGTCGCGCTCCAGCCGCGACAACCCCAAGCGCGACTGGTACATCTGGCGCGATGCCAAACCCGACGGCTCCCCGCCCAACAACTGGGGCAGCTTCTTCGGCGGCCCCGCCTGGACGTTCGATCCGGCCACCGGGCAGTATTACATGCATCAGTTTGTCAAAGAGCAGCCCGAGCTGAACTGGCGCAACCCCGAAGTGCAGGCCGCCATGCTGGACGCGCTGCGCTTCTGGATGAAACGCGGCGTAGACGGTTTCCGCATGGATGTGGTGGGGCTGATTATCAAAGACAAAGAACTGCGCGACAACCCGCCCGACCCGGACGCCAACCCCAACCTGCCCCCCAACGATCTCTTTAGTCGCCAACTGCATATTTACAATCAAGACCAGGACGAAGTCCACGAGATGATCAAAGCCATCCGCGCCACCCTGGACGAGTACCCCGACCGCTGTGGGATTGGCGAACTGTGGGGGCCGATGGACCGCTGGGTGCGCTATTACGGCGAGAACGGCGACGAGCTGCAACTGCCCTTCAATTTCCGACTGATGTATCAACCCTGGTCGGCCAAGGCCATGCGCGCCCACGTGGACGAGATGGAAGCGGCGCTGCCCTCCTTTGCCTGGCCCAACTACGTGCTGGGCAACCACGACCAGATTCGCCTGGCGACGCGTTTTGGCGGGCAGGCGCAGGCCCGCCTGGCGGGGATGCTGCTGCTGACCCTGCGCGGCACGCCCACCGTGTACTACGGCGACGAACTGGGCATGGAAAACGGCAAGATTCTGCCCCACCAGGTGCAAGACCCGCAGGGCATCAACCTGGGCATCGAGCGCACCCGCGATGTGTGCCGCACGCCCATGCAGTGGGACGCCACCGCCTATGCCGGGTTCTCCAGCGTCGAGCCCTGGCTGCCGGTCTCGGAAGATTACCAGACTCGCAACGTGGCCGTCCAGAGCACCCAGCCGCAGTCCATCCTCTCCTTCTACCGCCACCTATACCGGCTGCGGCGCAACAGCCCGGCTCTACTGGGCGGCAGCTATCGCGCCCTGGACGTGGAAGGCGAGATTTACGCCTATGTCCGCGAAACAGACGGCGAGCGCAAGCTGGTGGTGCTGAACTTTGCTGCGCAGCCTGCCCGCGTCTCGCTGCCGGGGTTTGCTTCCGGCAAGGTAGCCCTGTGTACCCACATGGACCGCAACGGGGAAAGTGTTGACCTGGGCAAGCTGGAGCTGCGCGCATACGAGGGGTTTGTTCTGGAAGTGTAGGAGTTTCTCATGGTCAGTCTCGACCTTTCCATCATGAATCACAGCCCGGTCGTTGCCGGGATGATGCGCAGGCTGCTAGACGAATTCGAGCAGCGCACTCGCATCCATGTGAACCTGGATGTTCTCAATTGGGATGTGGGCAAGACAGAGCTCACCCACGCAGCCATCTACCATCAGGGCCCCGACGTTTCTGAGGTGGCCACCACCTGGGTGGCAGATTTGATCGCCATGAATGCCCTGAGAGCCTTTAAGCAGACGGAAATCGCTCGCCTTGGACAGCCCGAAAATTTCGCCGCCGCTTCGTGGGCCGCCAGCCGGTTATATGGGGATGATCTGGCCTGGGCCGTGCCGTGGCTGTCCGAAACTTACATGATCTACTACCGCAAAGATCTGCTGCAAAAAGCCGGAGTTGGCGAGGTGGAAGCTTTTGAGTCTCACGAGCGCCTGGCCGAAACCGCCCGCCTGCTGGCCCAGAACGGCGTCTCCATCCCGGTGGAGTTGTCTATGAACTGGGATCAGTTCGGAGTTTTGCACGCGCTGGCTTCCTGGGTGTGGGGCGCCGGGGCCGATTTCTGTGAAGACCAGGGTAAACATATGCTGGTTGACCAGCCCGACGCATTGGCTGCCATCCGCGCCTATTTCGGCTTGCTAAAGCACCTTTCTCCGCAAGGCATCCAGACCATGCGGGAGGAGAAAGAGAACCTGTTCATTCAGGGACAGTCGGCGGTCATGTTCTCCACCCTGTCGAACGTAACCGACACCTCACTTCTGGCCACGGAAGTGCGCGAGAACCTGGGCGCGGCAGTCATGCCCGGCGGGCGTTTTGTGGGCGGCTCGAACCTGGCCGTGTGGAAGCACTGCCGGCAAGAAAGCGCCGCCATCGAACTGGTGAACTTCCTCAACGCCACCCCCACCTTGATGCAACTGATCGAACCATTCCGCGCGCTGCCTTCGCGGGTAGAGGCGCTGGCTATGCCGCAAATCACCGAACATCCCATCCTGTCGGTGGCGGCCCAATCGGTGCAGAGCGGACGCTCCTACCCGCAAGTTCCGCTATGGGGCCTGATCGAAGATCGCCTGTACAAAACACTGGTCCAAATCGGCCTGAATTACCTGAGCAAGCCGGAGAGCGACCTGGACGCGAGCATTAACCAACAGATCCAGACTCTGGCCCGCCGGTTAAATTTGACCCTTTCGCAGTAAGTAGAGGTAGTCACATGAACGAGCAGACTGCTCTGCTGGTCGTGGACGTCCAGCAAGACCTGTTTCAAAAATCCACGCCTGTTTATCAGGCTGCCGATCTGATCTGCAACATCCAGACCCTGGTCGATGCAGCACATCGCGCCGGGGCGCCGGTGGTCTATATCCAGCATAACAATAAAAGCGGCTTGCTCAAAGATTCGGCAGGCTGGCAGCTTCACCCGCGCCTGCGCCCGCAAGAGGGCGATCTGCAGGTGGACAAGCAGCGCAGCAACGCCTTCGAGCAGACCCCGTTGGATGAACTGCTGCGATCCCGTGGAGTCGAACACGTGGTTGTAACCGGGATGGTGAGCAACATTTGCGTCAAAAACACCTGCCTGGGAGCAATCGCGTTGGGATACACGACGACGCTGGTCAGCGACGCGCACAGCACCGACCGCCAGGATGCCGCAAAAGTAATTGCGCTGTGGAATGCGAAGTTGAACCAGGCGGGGGCGGAGGTGAAGCCTGCCCGAGAGATCACCTTCTAATGCCCGCCATCTGCCCGCAGTGCGGGGCGCAGTGGCCGGAGGGAGGTTCCTGCCGCGAGCGCTTTGAATTGTGCCTGGCTCACGAATACGAACACCCTGAAAGCTACGGAGCCGTTCACCACCTGCTGGTCACCGGTTATATGCTCCAGCACAACCTGTACTCGAGCACAGCGTGGATCGAGGCGCGGCGAATGCTGGCGGGCTTCCTCAGCGGCGAGCTGACTCCCGCTGGGCAGCGCGCTCAAAACCGCGACCGGCTGGGCAGCGACAAACGCAGCTGGAGCATCACCAAAGGCCCGCGCCTGGCTGAGTTCGACTCGATCCGCTGGACACGCACCCTGGCAGACGTGCCCACCGATTCGCCTGAGACCTACTGCGCCGGGGTGCGCGCCTGGACCGAAAGCCTGCTGAACGACACCCGCGCATTGGAAGACCTGCATGAATAACTTGCGCATCACTATCCGCCCGGCCCAACCCGCCGATGTGCCCGCCCTGACCACGATCAAGGGCCCCGGCAGCGAAGCCGTGCACCTGGACCGCCTGCGCGACGCGCAGACGCCCGACACACAATACCTGGTGCTGCTGGACGGTACAGAGGTGGCGGGCTTCGCCAGCCTCATCTTCCGCCGCCCCGCGCACTGGTCCGACGCCGCCGACACGACCCGCCTGCCGCAGATCGTGGATTTGCAGGTGGCCGAGGCGCGCCGCGGGCAGGGCCTGGGCAGCGTTTTCATCCGCGCCCTGGAAGGCATAGCGGCCTCCCACGACTGTACAGAAATGTACCTGGCGGTCGACCCACTGGATAATCCCCGCGCCCAGGCCCTGTACCTGCGCCTGGGCTACCAACCGCTGCAAGCCGAGCCCTACCGCGCCGAATGGCACTTTACCGACTCGGCGGGCGTCTATCACCACGGCGAGGAGTGGACAATCGACATGCTCAAACCGATCGGCGCTGCCCAGGCCTTGTATGACCCGCGGCGATTGGGTGCGCTGCGCATGCTCCACGACCGCCTGGAGGACCCGGCCCTGCCCGCGCTGGATTGGGCGCTGACTGGCAGCACGGCCCTGGCCCTGCAGGGCGTGGATGTGGTGGCCCACGACATCGACGTGCAGACCGATACCGAAGGCGCGTACCTTGCCGAGCAGCGCCTGGTCGAGTTCGTGGTCACACCGGTGCGCGAGGTGATCTCGCAGCACATGCGCTCGCACCTGGGCAAGCTGGAGATCAACGGCATCCAGGTGGAGATCATGGGCGACATTCAAAAGCGGGCCGCTGACGGCCGCTGGGACGAGCCGCCCCGCCTGGAACAAAACAAACAATGGGTGGCGTTCGAGGGTCTGCGCCTTCCGGTGCTTGCGCTGGAATACGAATACCGGGCTTACTTGCAAATGGGGCGGTTGGAAAAAGCCGAACGCATCCGCCAACGGTTGGAGCAGCGATAGCCCCATGCATATTTCCTTTGCCACCGCCAACCTGTATCAAGAGCCCTTTGAAGACGTGCTGGAAATGATCGCAGCGGCCGGGTACGATGCGATTGAGCTGGACCTGTTTTGGGAGCGCAAGGAATGGGCCATGGCCCAACACCTGCGCGTTGTGCCGATGGAGCAAGTGGCCATCTCAAACAGGTTTTCAACTTACTCCTGTCCGATAATCTCGTTTCTTGAGAACGCCTTACAAGGTCCCGCCGTGATGCCGGGAGCACTCAAAGGTTGTTAGACAGCAAGGGGCAAAACAGCGCGGCGGGCGGCCAAGGAATCCCACTGGTTACTGAGCCAGGCAG
>JAFGLU010000104.1 GCA_016927865.1 Anaerolineaceae bacterium | reverse complement strand
GTGCGTTGGCGGAACGGTTACCAGAGGAGCAGCGCAAGGAGGTGTTGGGCGAGGCGCTGTCGCTGGCGCGAGGGATGCAGGATGAATGGGCTCGGTCAAGGGTGTTGAGTGCGTTGGCGGAACGCCTGCCCGAAGAGCAGTTGGGCGAGGCGCTGTCGCTGGCGCAAGGGATGCAGGCTGAAGGGGCTCGGTCAAGTGTGTTGATGGCGTTGGCGGAACGGCTACCAGAGGAGCAGCGCAAGGAGGTGATGGGCGAGGCGCTGTCGCTGGCGCGAGGGAACCAGGATGGATGGGCTCGGTCAAGGGTGTTGCGTTTGTTGGCCGAACGGCTGATGGTTATTCAGTATGATGAAAAGGTCCGACTATGGCACCAAACCCTGCCGGTTTTATCTTCTCGATCTCGCTCATATTTTCTCTCAGATATTGCCAAATTGATGCCCTTTCTGTATTCCATTGGTGATGAGAATTTTCTGCAAGATATTCTGCATCGTGTGCAAGAAGTGTGTAACTGGTGGCCTTAGGCTCGATCCAACGGGCTGGCTTTGACGTGCACTGCCTGTAAATCTTCCGTCACCTGGGCCAGGTAGCGCTGCAAGACAGTAATCCCACTGTGGCCCATCAGGCGAGCCAGAGAAATCAAATCGGCTCCGTTACGCAGCATGGTCAGCGCGAAAAAGCGGCGGAAATCATGGAGTCCAGGTTCTGGAATGCCAGCTTGCTGGGCGCGGCGCCTCACAATCTGGCGCAGACCGTGAAAGGTGAGGGGTTGGCCTTCGTCGGTAGCGAAGAGAGCATCCTGCGTCCGGGCTGAAGATCGGCTGTTTAGATATTTGCGCAGTTCCCGGCGAGTTTTCTGGCCGTAATACACGATGCGGCGCTTGCCGCCTTTCCCCTTCTGGATGACTGCGGAGTTGTTGATTAGATCCAGATCACTAATTCTCAGGTCACAGCACTCGGCTGCCCGGACTCCAGTGTCGGCCAGGAAGTGGATCACGGCCCGGTCGCGCTGTCCAGTGAGACCGGTGCATGCCTTTAGAAGCGTCTGGATTTCTTCCTGCTTGATCCCAGGCAGTGGTTGGCTATTCACTTTAGGTGGCTTGACCTTGCGGATGGGCGATTTGTACTGGTCGTCTGTCTCGCGCTCCCACCAGTAGGTCATCTGCCGCAGCACGCGGTAGCCGGCAAACTGTCCACCTGGATTGCGGTGCTCTTTGAGCGATAGCATGTATTTGCGGATGACATCGGCGGTCATTTCCTCGATCATGATCACGCCTTGCAGGTCGAGCCATTGGATCAAGGATTTGATCTCGTTACCGTATCCCCTGAGCGTGTTCGGGGAGAGCCCTCGACTTTGCGCGTCCACCAGGAAGCCGTTGGCGACATTGGCGACGGTGCCGGCCAACACCTGGTTTACAAGGGTTGAAAAAGTTACCTGGTCTTGCTGTGTGGTTCCCATTCTTTAACCTTTCGGAAACCACCATATATGCTAGTTTATGTTGCTCTGCACCCTGTATATGCCGGATTTTCGAGCCTTTCCTTGATGCTGTCTTTATCTGACGTTTCGTAAACGCCAGGTCATGGGTTCGACTCCCATCGGTGGCTCAAGAGGCAGATTTTCGCCCTTTCATCCCGGTAATGGGGAGTGGAAAGGGCTGTTTGTTACTGTGAAACAGAACCGCTTCTTGATATTGAACTGGCTTGCGACAATTTTGCAACAAATGAGAAACCGTGTTGAGACATCCGCTTGATAAGATTGCTCGATCGTAACTACTCAAGCCCTGGTAGAAAAGGGTCTCTTTCCCAAAAGGGCTGATCAGTAAGGCTCGATCTTATCATTCAGTGGTGGCACGAGGTGGAGCGAGATCTGTGCTGCTCAAAGGAAGGTTTCAATGTTGCAAAAAATCAAGACTTATGCCGTCCAACGACCGGTCATTTTCGCGGTCATCGTAATCCTGCTCTCGATCGTCAGCACGGAGATCCCATTGCAGCGCCTGTTTGTTCCTTACATGAACCAGCAAGCTGCGATATATGCGTCGCTCATTGTACAGCAAGGGCTGGTGGGGTTGGCGCTTTGGTGGCTCCTACGTCGTTTTGGCTGGACGCGCCAGGCAGGATTTACACCACCTGCGTATTGGCGGGCGCTATGGCTGGGTTGGCCGCTGGTGGTATACGCGCTGCTTAATGCGTCTGACTTCCTCAACAGGGCCGTTAAAATTGACACAAAGCCGGGAATATTGGTGCTTTACGCGCTGGTCAACCTCTCCACGGGTTGGGTGGAGGAAGTGATGGGGCGCGGGCTGGTGCTGGCGCCGATATTGCAAAAATGGGGCTCAACGCGAAAGGGCCTGTTTGCAGGGGTGCTGGTTTCTAGCGCTTTGTTTGGCCTCGCGCATCTGGCCAACCTGATCATGGGGCGCGCTTACCTGGTCAATGCTCTGGCACAGATCGTTTACTGCGTGTTCTTTGGTGTCCTTTTTGCTGCCCTGTTGCTGCGCAATCGGACCATTTGGCCGGTGATGCTGCTGCACGCCGCGTTTGACTTCGCGGGTAACCTGGGCGAACTGACTCCAGGCGCGGTGGTCAACGGCCCCAGCGCACCGCTGGAGCCTATGACCGCGCTTCTCACGGTGTTGATCTTCTTGCCGTTGTTCATTTACGGCCTGGTGCTGCTCCGCAAGGCGCAGCCGATCCCCAGCGAGTTGCCGGGAGGATAGCCAACAGGCCACATGGCGGTAAACCTGACCGTGCTACCCCATCCTTTTTGCAATAGGGTGGTCCGCGTTAAGTTGGAGCAAGTCCCAAAGATTGCCATAAAGGTCTTCAAAAACGGCGACCATGCCATAGTCGGCTTGCTTGGGCTCGCGGACAAACTGGATCCCTTTGGCGCGCATGTCGTTGTAATCGCGCCAGAAATCGTCAGTGCTGAGAAACAGAAAAACTCGCCCGCCGGCTTGATTGCCAATGAAAGGTTCTTGTTCAGGTTTGGATGCTCTGGCCAGCAGCAAGGTTGTTCCAGTTGAGCCGGGCGGTGAAACGACCACCCAGCGCTTATCCTGTTCAGGCTGGTAGGTGTCTTCAATGAGCGTGAAGTTGAGTTTGTTGAGGTAAAAATCTAGGGCTTCGTCATAATCTCGGACGACCAGGGCGATATGCACGATGGATTGTTTCATAACTGCCTTTTTGCGTAGAGCGGAAGATTGGTTTAGAACCTATCCTAAAAATTTTAGGGGAGGTTTGCGATTTTGAGGTTGTTGTGCGTGCTTCGTACGCACAACAACCTCAAAATCGCTTCCGTTCCGAATTTTCGGACAGGCACTTATGGTATTTTAACACTTGCGTTCTGGTTGATTGGTGCAGTTTTCTGTAAAGAGCGCTGGTAAAATGAAGAAAACTTTAAGAGGGAGACAACAGGATGCAATCAATCCGGGAAGAGGACTTCATCGCGATGGAAAAGGGCGTGTGGGATGCCATCACCCGGCAGGATGTGACTGCCTTTCAGGCACTGGTGGCAGAGGATGCCTGGATGGTGATAGGCGGGATGCGCAGCTCGGGGGCCGAGGAGGCGCAGCTTCTCCCGCAAATTCATTTTCCGCCTTGCGTGTTGAGTGAATTCAGGGTCAAAGCGCTGAGTGAAGATGTTGTCTTGCTGCACTATACGGCGACTTTCGGTGGTGAAAACTCCCCCATGTCAGATTTCGCAGGTAGGTATTATGTGAGTTCGGTGTGGCAGAAACGCCAGGAGGGTTGGAGAATGGTGTTCAACCAGGATGTGCGCCCGGCTGAGGGAACTGGCTTTCAGTAGAAGGCTCCATTGTCCCGAATATGAATGATGCGCCGTATAATGGTATCGGGCAGTTCGTGAAGAGGAGAATCAGCATGAACACGAAACCGGAGAGTCTGAGCCCGCGGCAGTGGGTGCGCCTGGTGGCTACCTATCTGTTGATTCCACTGATTCTGTTCTTGTGCGCAGGGGATTGGGGTTGGTGGCAGGCCTGGGTCTTCACTGTACTCTTCCTGGCAGCGGGGATTGGCGGGCGGCTGTGGGCCGAACGCAGACATCCCGGTCTGTTGGCGGAGCGGGCGACATCCGAATCGGCGCAGGGGGTGAAGCCCTGGGATAAAGTGCTGGCTCCGCTCATGGCGGTGAGCACCTCATTCCCACTGCTGATTGTGGCCGGGTTGGATCACCGCTTTGAATGGTCGCCGGGGTTTCCGCTGTGGCTCAATCTGCTCGGTTTGGGGTTGATCGCTGTGGGGTATGCCTTTGGGACGTGGGCTTTGGCGGAGAATCGCTTTTTCTCCGGCACGGTACGCATCCAAACAGAGCGCGGCCACAAGGTGTGTGACAGCGGCCCATACCACGTGGTGCGCCACCCAGGTTACGCGGGGAACACTGTGCCGCTGCCGGGGTTGGTGCTGGGGTTGAGCTCATTATGGACGATCCTGCCGGCAATTGTGGCGCTGGTGATTGTGGTGATCCGTACGGCGCTGGAAGACCGGACGCTGCAAGAAGAACTGGCGGGATATAAAGAGTATGCGCAGCGGGTGCGCTACCGGTTGTTCCCGGGCATCTATTGAGAGGTGGCTGGAGGGCGCCGGGGATTGCAGGATCTGAATTGTGAACGGGTGGAGTAACAACACAACACATTGGAGCGAACATGAACATTTACTTGATCCGGCATGGGCAAACGGTGAGTGGTCTGAATTTTAATGAAGATATGCAGTGCCCCGATCCGGCCCTGGATGAGACGGGCAAGGAGCAGGCGATTTTGCTGGGGCAGCGCATGCAACGTTTTGCCATTCGAACGATTTACAGCAGCGATTTGGAGCGCACCAGGCAAACGGCCCAGATTCTGAATCGTTTCACCTACGCGCGTGTCGTCTTGCGGCCTGAACTGCGAGAAATCAACATGGGCGAGATTTGGTTGAAGGGTTGGCAAGCATTCCCAGAATTTAGCGAGGAATGGAGCAAACACGAAACCGACCTGCCGTATCCGCGGGGTGAGTGCGGGGCAGATGTAATGAAGCGCATCCAGCCGGTGATCGATGGAATTTTGACGGGAGTTGACGAGAATGTGGCCATTGTGACCCACGGGGGCGTCATCATGATTCTGCTGAGCGCGATTTTGGGTATGGGCCAGGAAAAGCGGTTTCAATTCGCGCCGGTGGCCAATTGCAGCATCAGCACCTTGATTTATGATCGCGAGCAAAACAGCTTGAAGGTCAGCCAGGTCAACGACATCGCCCACCTGGAGCGGTGATTGCGGCGAGACCAAACCAGCTTTTCCGCTGCCTATCCCATCGACCAGTCCCTCACTCTCCCACGGGTGGGGGATTTCTCATCTCTGGGGGGCTATGATGGTGACCGAAAGGAAGTGAACTATGAAGAAGCTGATTTTGTTCGTCACCGTATTTTTGTTGTCTGTTTCGGGTTGTGTTTCCTGCGTGTCCGTAACCGTAGAAACACCCACCGTTCCGGCCGCCGAGGTCTCCACCGCGACCGTGGAGCCGGCAACAACGACCCCCGAGGTCTTCATCGCCTTGACGCTGGCGGTGTCCGCAACTGCCCAGCCAACGCAAAGCCAGGGGATGGCGGTCACTTATCCTCCCTTGAGTCTCATCATTCCGCCAGAGGTTGCTACCGGCGCCAGCGGCAGTGATCAGCCTCGCGTGGATAGCGACGACGCTGCCTGGTGGCAGAAAACCCCCGGTCATCTGCTGGTCAGCCTGGGTGATTATTCTGTGCTGCAGGGCAAGACCCATCAGCCGCAGATATACGTCTACCCGGCGCTGGAGTATGCCGAGCTGGTCCCGGCGGCTTTCGAGGCGATTCACCGGTTGGATAATATCCTCTACGGTTCGATCAACCCGGAACCTGGCAACCTGCCTGCCGCCCCGTTCATCAATGCGCAGCAGTCCTTTGCTTCGAACATTCAGGTGCTATCCTTCCAGAACGGCAGCGGGGTGCGCTTTGTGACCCAATATGACCAGTACGCCGCCCCTGCGAATAACCAGGATTTGTTTTACCAGTTTCAAGGGGTGACACGGGATGGTGCCTATTACATCGTGGCCATTTTCCCGCTGACGTCGCCACTGCTGGCCGAAACCAGCGCCTCCGACGCGCTGCTCCCGGCAGGGGGAGTCGCTTATCCAGGCCTGACGGATGCGAACGCCGATTTTGACGGCTATTACGCGGCGGTTACCGGTTTGCTCAATGCCCAGCCGCCCGACACTTTCACCCCAACCCTTAACCAACTGGATGAGCTGGTGCAGTCTATGCTGGTCGCACCCTAAGCCCTGTCCACTTGACCAGTTTAAAACTCCCCCCTCGCCGGGGGGAGTTTTTTGATACAGGTGTACCATACGAGGTGATGCGTCGCGTGTTCAAAAATGGATAGCGATTCCTTCTACGGAGAGATAATGGCTGACTCAAAAATTTGGAACATTATTACCGCCTTGGAACTGGCTGCTGCTGCTGTGGTGATCCTCTTGGATCTGTTTATGCCGACCCTGGTGATTTTGGCGATGATCCTGCTATCGCTGCTGATCCGGCGCGAAGAGCTGGCGTCCTTGGGTTTCAAGCGTCCACAATCCTGGTTGCGCATGGCGGGGTTAGCTTTACTTTGCGGGGTGTTCTTGCAGTTGTTCCACGTTAGCGTGACCATGCCCGTTTTGAACCGCTTGACAGGCACGACCATCAATTACAGCGGGTTCACAGACATCCAAGGGAACATGGGCCAACTGGCCCTGTTCCTGGTTCTTTCCTGGACTCTGGCCGGTTTGGGCGAGGAAATGGTCTACCGTGGTTACCTGCAAAAGCTGGGTTTCAGTTTGTTTGGCGGCGGACTTTTGGGAATTGCCCTGACCTTTGGAATTTCAAGCTTGCTGTTCGGGCTGGCGCACACCGAGCAGGGCTTCATTGGCGTGGTGCTCTCAATGATCGACGGGTTGTTCTTTAGCTGGTTGAAGCTGAAGTTCAACAACAATTTGTGGGCGGCCGTTCTGGCACATGCTATTGGCAATTCGATCGGCGTGGTGGTTTTCTATTTCACAGGCCCCATCTATGGGTTATGGTAAAAACCAAATGAAAGTTCTCAATGCCCTTGTTCTGCTGGCCCTGATTTTCTTGCCAGGCCTAAATTTGGTTCAGGCTGCGACTGAGCCTGCCGGAAATCTTGATTTTGCTGCGCTCGATTCCGTTATTGAAGCACAAATGGCTAAACATGCGCTGCCCGGCATGGCACTGGCGGTTGTTGAGGACGGCCATATTGCCTATCTCAACGGCTACGGTGCAGCTGGAAACGGGCAGAGGATGACTGCCCAGACCAAAATGGTCATCGGCTCGCAGAGCAAATCCTTCACCGCGCTGGCAATTGCTCAACTGGCCGAGCAAGGCAAGGTGGACCTGGATGCACCGGTCCAGGCCTATATTCCCTGGTTTCGCGTGGCCGATGAGGCTGCTTCCAGCCAGATCACCCTCGACCATCTACTTCACCACACCAGCGGCCTGTCGGATTCTGGCTTTGGGGTGGTCTTGCCGCCGGAGACTACCTCGGAGCAGGCTGTGCGCGCACTGGTCCAGGCACGCCTGACCGCTCCGTTGGGCACGCAACACCAGTACTTCAACTTGGGGTACAGCGTTCTGTCCTATATTGTCGAGATCGTCAGTGGGCAGCGCTACGCCGAGTATATTCAAGCGCACATCTTTGATCCGCTAGGCATGACCTCTTCCAGCGCGGAGCCGTTTCCGCCCGCCGACCTGGCGCAAGGCTATACTCGACTGTTTGGCTTCCCCATGCCGATGGATGAAGCCTTCCTTGTTTACGGCGTGGGAGATGGCTATATCGTTTCTACCGCCGAGGATATGGCGCGCTATGCCCTGGCCGTGATGGTGGGTGGGGCGGGCCTGGTCTCGCCAGATATGATGGAGCGCATCCTGACGCCAGGTCTGGGTTTTTACGGCATGGGTTGGGTAATTGTGGACAATGGACAGAAGATCATCCACGGCGGCGCGAACCAGACATTTCGCACTGATGTCAATATATACCCCTCTCGCCGCCGGGCTTTCATCCTGCTGGGCAACGAAGGCCACCAGTTCGACCACTTTGTCTCCGCGGGACAGTTGACGGCGGCTGTGGAGGCGGTTGTTCTAGGCAACCCGGCGGTTCCCACTGCTCAAGGCTGGTCGGTGAGGTGGATGGGTTGGGGGCTGGGGCTGTTTGTGTTAGCTTTGAGCGTTCTGCACACGCGCAATTTTTTGGCTCTGCGCTATTGGAGAGAGCGGGTGCGCAAATTTTCGCCCGCGAAACGAGCCTGGGATGTGGCCATCAGTTTCCTCATCCCCACGGTGATCCTGGGGGTGGTGTTCTGGCAGGTCAGCAGCTTCTACGGGAACCGCTTCAACTTGTGGACCAACCTGGCTTACTTACGCCTGGGCCTGCCGGATGTGTTCATCCTGATGATTATTGGCACCGTGCCGGATTACCTGCAAGGCGTGATTAAATTGTTCCTACGTCAGGGAAATTCAAAAGAGGGGATTTTGCAGAACGATTATTTGGGTTGAGTTTTGTGATTTTTCCGGTATACTTTCTGGTATTCCTCGATGATTTGCGACCCTCAAAAGGAGTTCCATGTATACAACCGACCAATACGAAGGCGTTCTGGCCGAAACGATCAGCATCATAGGGCATCAGGGTGAAACAGTCTATGCTTACTTCGCCCGACCCTTAGGAGCCGGGCCATTTCCGGGGGTGGTGCTGGCGCACCACATGCCGGGCTGGGACGAATGGTACAAGGAGGCCACCCTGCGCTTTGCCCGTCAGGGATATCTGGCGCTGTGCCCAAACCTATACTACCGCGTCGGGCACGGCTCGCCCGAGGACGTGGCAGCCAAGGCCCGAGCGCAGGGTGGCGTGGATGATGACCAGGCGGTGGGTGACCTGGCGGGGGCGGGAGCGTTCCTGCGTGGGCTGCCCCTGTCCAACGGTAAGGTAGGCATTTTTGGAACCTGCTCCGGCGGGCGCCATGCCTACCTGGCCGCTTGCCGCACGGCGGCATTTGACGCGGTGGTGGACTGCTGGGGCGGGCGGGTGATGATGAGCGATGAAGAGCTGACCCCGCGCCAGCCGGTATCGCCGCTGAATTACACCCAGGATTTAGCTTGCCCGCTGTTGGGTTTGTTTGGCGAGGAGGATTCCAGCCCCACGCCAGAGCAGGTGGCGCTGCACGAACGCGAGTTGAAGCGCCTGGGCAAGACCTACGAGTTTCACATGTACCCCAATGCCGGGCATGGCTTCTTCTACCAGCACCGCCCGAACTACCGTCAGGAGCAAGCTGTGGATGGCTGGAATAAATTGTTCACTTTCCTGGGGAAGCACCTCTTGGCGGGCGCCCGCTGAGGGAACAAGGAGACACGTATGTGTTCGATGATTGCGGAACAAATCAAAATTGATGGTTGCGGCAAAGGCGCTGGTGGGTGGTTCGATCTGCGCGAGGCGGACGTATCCTACGACCATCCCTTCAACGCGCCGTTTGAGCATGCCCTGAACATTGACTTTGTCAACGAATCGATGGGGCCAGGGGCGCGGGTAGCGGTGGAATTGAGCGCTGAGGCGGCTCGCGAACTGGCGCTCACCATCCTGGCGACGTTGGACCGCGCGGAGGCGGGGGGATTCTTGAATAAGAGGTAATTGCTTAGGGGGTGAAGAAAGAGCCCGAATTTCAGGTGTGTGCGGGGCGAAGCCCCGCACACACCTGAAATTCGGGCTCTTGAGCACTTCGGGCTTGTTATTTTGCAATGGCAAGTCCGAAATTGTTATTTATCTGATAGGTGAAACTAACTTTGGAAGAATTACAATCGGGAGGAAGAAGAACTTGTGTATCATCAACAACAGATGATATACCATTTGGCTTGCTGCATAAGAATTCAGATACGGTGGCTCATTAATGCACGTTCAAGAATTACACCCGTGATGAAAAATAACATTATATTTCACCCTGTTTTGTTAGCCCTCTATCCAATCCTGGCCCTTTATGGCACGAATTTCGAGTCGATCCGGATAAAGCAAATTTTATCGAGCGTTGGAATAACGTTCGTGATACTGATTTTGTTATGGCTGCTGTTGAAATGCCTGGTGCGTGATGTGGATAAAGCGGCGTTGATTGTGTCCTCGTTTATTCTGCTGTTCTTTTTCTACGGTCATTTCTTAAATGCCCTGCAGAATTTTTTGTATTCACGCCTTGGTGTTGATTCGCAGGCGGTTATTTTATTGACGAGTAAACCGGCGTTATCTATTTCTTTGGCTGTTTGGGTGGTTCTATTTGCTTTGATCGTAGTACTGGCGATCAAGTCCAGGTCCAATTTCCGCGCTGTTACGAATTTCTTGAACGTGTTTTCGGTGGTGTTGATCGGTTTTTCTGTCTATGGGATTGCGCAAAATCTGCTCTTAGCACGAGCCAGTTTAGAGAAAATTTTAATAGCGCCCGAAGCCGAAATTGGACCTCAAGGGGACAACGATTTAACTCTTTATTGGGCTGACCCTGTGGACATCTACTACATCATCTTAGATGGATATGCCCGGTCGGACGTCATGGCTAATCTTTACGATTACGATAATTCAGAATTCGTCGATTTCTTACAAGAAAATGGCTTTTATGTAGCCAGTCAAGCGCACTCAAACTATAACTATACATATATTTCATTGACCTCGGCCCTGAATATGGATTACCTGACCCAATTGACGGGCTACTATGATCCGACTGAAACCAGCACATTCCCGGTTCAATATTTATTTGAAAATAATGCGCTGACCACTTTATTGAAAACTAACGGTTACACAGTCGTGTCTCTGCCTGCTCCTACCGGATTCCTGCCTGAATTGCCGTCCGACACCCAATTGATTCCACCCTCGCGGTTCAATACGTTTGATGTCCAACTCATGAACACTACCCCACTCCGATTAGTGTTACATGACACCCACTATCAAATGCACCGAGAATGGATCGATTTTCAATTTAGAAATATGACTTCCCTCGATGGCGCCGAGACGGCCCAGTTCGTTTTTGCTCATATTCTTTCTCCGCACCCACCCTTTGTTTTTGCTGCAAATGGAGAACCGATCAATCCGGACTGGGAGTTCTCGTACTATGATGCCGATTATTTTGTAAAGTGGTATGGGCGCGAAACGTACGTTGAAAATTATCGAGAACAAAGTGTTTATGTCACATCCCGTGTAGAAACCATGATTCAAAAATTACTGGCGCTTGATCCGCCTCCTATCATTGTGCTTCAATCAGATCATGGGCCGGGTTCACAGCATAATGGGCTTAATCCCGACCTGACCAATGTCGACGAACGGTTTTCGATTCTAAACGCTTACTATTTCCCCGACCAGAATTACGCTTCTCTATATCCCGAAATATCGCCGGTCAACAGCTTTAGAGTCGTGCTTAACCAATATTTTGGCTCTGCCTATCCATTGCTGGATGACAAAAGTTATTGGATCAACTCGGAATTGCCGTATAACCCCATTGAAGTTACCGAACGGCTGACTACCCAAAAATAGCCCTGCTTGAGTATTAGGCTCGTATTTTTCTATGCTACTCCAAACTGAGCAAGTGCCCGTTTATTTTTAGCCAGTTGCGAAGTGCTTTGTAGTCAGGTGCGATGCTTTGCACGAGACTCCAGTACTGGCGCGAGTGGTTGGGAATGCGCGTGTGGGCCAGCTCGTGCAGAATGACATAGTCGATGACTTGCGTAGGAGCCATGACCAGCCGCCAGGAAAAGCTGAGCGTGCCGCGCGAGCTGCACGAGCCCCAACGGGTGCGGGCGGCGGTGACGCGGATATGCTGGTATTGGAAGCCATGTAGTGCCGCCAACTGGGCGGTGCGCAGGGTGAACAAGCGCACGGCTTCGGCGCGGTACCAGCGCTCGAAGGCCTTGCGCGCCCGGGGCTGGGCGCTTTGGGCCAGATAAAAGACCCCTTCAAAGCGCAGTGCGGGACGCGAAACGGGCACGATGTGTAGGGGGTAGAGCAGGCCGAGATAATAGAACTGCTCGCCTGGCGCGAATTGCTTGGGGGTGTAGCGCGGGTAAGCCGCGCGGACATAGTCGAGTTGCTGGCGGATCCAGGCTTCCTTTTCCTGCACCAGTTTGCGGATCAGGTCTTCGCGGGCGCGCAGCGGAGCGCGGACGATGACCTGCCCCTCGCGGCTGACCATGATGGCAATGGTTTTGCGGCGGGAGCGGATGATTTGATCGATCAGGACCATAGCAGGTAGATCAGCACGGCGGCGTTGAGAACAGAAATTACAGCCAGCGGCCAGAGCAGGCCGGGTTTGTGGGTTTTGTGACGAAAGATCAACACACCCGCCCAGCAGCCCCAGCACCCGCCAACCACGGCCAATGCTAAAAGCACTATTTCGGGGATGCGCGAGATGCGCGAACTGCCACCCTGGTCACGGCGGCCGCCGGTTGCACTCACCAGGCGGGCCAGGTTTTTATCCAGTCCCCAGACTCCGAAGGCAATCAAGTTGATGAGGATGAGATAGGCCATAAGTTACCCCTCCAGAATTTGATTCCACTCTGCCGCGTTCAAAAAACCATCGGCAGCGCCGCGAGCGCCGATTTTCCATGAGGCGAACACCACTGCCCGTCGCAGGGCTTTGTAAGGATCGCCCGATTGGAAGTAGGTGTGAACAAAGGCCGAAAAGAGTGCGTCCCCAGCACCGATGGTGTTGACTACCGGACGAGTGTGCGCGGCGGGGATGCGTTCGATAAAGTTATCATGGCGAACGCACAGCAGCGCCCCCTCTTGGCCCAGACCGATGACGATGATCTCTGCGCCGTAGCGACGGAAGATACGCCGGGCCCAATCCTCGGGGGAGCAGGGCAGGCGCTCGTCGCTCATAAAAAGCACCTGGGCGGCTGCCATATAATCGGCGTTGTAAGGGTCCTCTATGTCCGAGACGGCGTGGACATCGCTGGCTATGGGCTTCCCGGCGCGGTTGGCTTCTGCCAGGAAAGGCCGTGAGAAGTTGATATTGCACAACAGGCACGCGTCGCTGTGCATCAGGGCTTCAGAGAAGGTCTCTGGCGGATATGCGCTCTCTTGAATATCCTTGAGGTCGACGTGGATTTGCCGGCGGCCTTGCGGGTCGTAAAGGATGACCGATTGGGGCGTTTCTTTCAAGGCTGGCAGCACGTGCCCGGCGGGAATTCCATCTTGCGCCAGGGCGCTGTTAACGACGAGCGCAGCCGGGTCCTGTCCAATGAGGGAGAGGAAATCGACGGGGTTGCCCAGCACGGTGAGCGCTTTGGCCAGGTTATAGCCCACCCCGGAGACTGTGCTGTTGACGCCAAAGAAGGGGTAGGTGACCGGGTAGTAGGGTAGGGGAAAGCCCTCTACGCGCAGGGTGGTCTCCAGGTTGATCAACCCGGCGACGAGAAACTGTGTCATGCAGGCACGACCCCCAGGCCCAGGCGGACGTTGATTCCGCCGTTGGAGAACGCCAGGTGGGTGTCGAGGCGCAGGCCGGTTTGGCCGAGCAGGCGCGGGTCACTGCACAGGATGGCGACGTGCCAGGCGGGGCAGGTCGAGCGCAGCACGTTGCCCAATTGGGCATACAGGTTACGGAGGTCTTTGCCCTCGCTGACGCGCTGCCCGTAAGGCGGATTGGTGACCACCCAGCCGGGGCCGGGCGGAGGCTGGATGGCAGAGACGGCCCGGCAGGCGAACTCGATGCAATCGGGTACCCCAGCACGCTCGGCGTTGGCTTGCGCCATGCGCATTGCGCCGGCGTCCCGGTCGGAGGCTTGCAGGACGGGCATGGAGCCAGGGCGGGCGGCTGCGGCAGCCCAGGCCATGCTGCGCTGCGCCTCCCAGGCGCGGGAGTCATAGCTGGGCCAATCCATGAAGGCAAAGCGGCGATCGATGCCTGGGGGAATATTCTTCGCCAGCAGGGCGGCTTCGATGGCGATGGTGCCCGAGCCGCAGAAGGGGTCGAGGAGCGGAGCGGCGGAATCCCAGCCGGAGGCCAGCAGCATGGCGGCGGCCAGATTCTCGCGCAGGGGGGCCTTGGCGGTTGCCAGGCGGTAGCCGCGACGGTGGAGCAGGTCGCCGGACGAATCGATGCTGATGGTGCATTCGTCATTGGCGAAGCGCACAATCACTCTTTGGGCAGGCGAGCTGGGATCGTCTTCGGCGGCCTTGAGTAGCGGGGGGAGCTTGCCCAGGCGGTCGCCGATGGCTGCCAGAACCCGCTCGGCGACGGCGTTGGAGTGATAGAGGCGCGATTTGTGGCAGGTGACCGCCAGACTGACCGGCTGGTCAGGGACCAGGTAACGGTTCCATTCCAACTTTGAGGCTTTCTTGCGCAGGTCGGGGAAGGTGTCGGCGTAGAACTCGCCAAGGCGCACCAGCACCCGCCCAACCGTGCGCAAGTGCAGGTTGGCGCGGTACAGGTCGGCCAGCCCGCCCTGGAAGGTCACACCGCCGGGTTCTTCGGCGGGAGCATCGTCTTGAGAAGGCTTCAGCAGGCCGAGCGCGCGCAATTCCTGCGCGGCGAAGGCTTCCAATCCGGGGGTAGCCGTAGCGAAGAAAGTGGTCATAGGGAACGCTTTCCGCCAGGCGCTTTGGTTGCCCCCGGCGCAGGCTTCTTAGCGGGCTGGTTTCCAGCAGGACCGCCGGTGAGCATGTCTTTCTGGTGCTGCTTGCGCAGCGGGTCCTTCTCGACGTAAACCGGTTGGAGGGTGAAGGGGTCCAGGCCGGTGTAGTACATGAGGGTGGAGTAGGTGGAAGGGGTGGGGGTGAAGATTTGCACCTGCTCGGGGTGGATGCGCAGCTTGCGCCCGACGAAATCTTTCATGCGGCGCATCTCGATCTCGGAACAGCCGGGGTGGGCGGCGATCATGTAGTAGGTCAGGTATTGATCCTTGCCTGCCTCACGGGACAGGTGCTCGTACAACTCCTTGAAGCGCAGCAGTGAGGCGCTGCCGGGTTTGCCCATCAGGTCGAGCACGCGCTCATCGGTGTGCTCGGGAGCTACTTTCATTTGACCCGAAACGTGGTGAGCAGTGATCTCGCGCAGGTAGGTCTCGCCGCAAGCCGAGTCGGACAGAACCAGGTCGTAGCGGATGCCGGAAGCGACGAAGACTTTCTTGACGCCTTTCAGGCGGCGCACCTCGCGCAGCAGCTCCACCTGGGGGCGGTGGTCGGGTTTCATCAGCGGGCACAGGTTGGGATGTACGCAGCGTTTGTCGGCGCAGACGCCCTTGGCCAGCTTCTTCTTGCATTCAAACCCGTACATGTTGGCAGTGGGGCCGCCCAGGTCGGCGATGTAGCCCTTGAATTGGGGATGGTGGGTGATGTTTTCGGCCTCGGTTAAAATCGACTTCGGGCTGCGCCAGCGGATGGTGCGACCCTCGTGGATGGCGATGGCGCAGAAGTTGCATTCGCCGTAGCAGCCGCGATGGGTGGAGATGGAGAAACGGATGGTCTCCAGGGCTTTGACCGGGCCAAGTTGTTCGTAAAAGGGGTGCTGGGCGCGCTCGTATTCCAGAGCATAGACCGAGTCCAGCTCGGCCTGGGTCTGGTGGGGGGCGGGCGGATTTTGGATGAGATAGCGCTCACCGTGGCGCTGGGCCAGCCCCTGGGCGCTGAGCGGGTCATTGTTGCGGTAAAAAGCGTGGAACATTTCGATGAAGGCCAGTTTGTCGGCGGTCACGGTCTCAAGGGAAGGCAGTTCCAAATAACCGGCAGGCGCCTCTTTGCCGATGTAGCACAGCCCGCGAACGGCGCGAGGATCGAGCCCATCGCGCAAGCAGCCGGCCAGCTCGAGAACGGCTTTTTCGGCCATGCCATAGAGCAGGTAGTCGGCTTTGGCATCGAACAGAAGCGAGCCGCGCAGGCGGTCGGTCCAGTAATCGTAGTGGGCCACGCGGCGCAGGCTGGCCTCGATGCCCCCCAAGACAATGGGTGGGACGGGCGCGTTGGGGAAGGCTCGCTTGGAAGCCCGGCGAATGAGGTTGGCGTAGACGATGGAGGCGCGGTCGGGGCGGCGGTTGTTGTCGCCGCCGGGAGTGTAATCATCGTTGTGGCGTTTCTTCTTGAGGGCGGTGTAGTTGGCGACCATCGAGTCCACGCAGCCGGCCGTTACACCCCAGAACAGGCGCGGGGCGCCCAGGCGGGTGATGTCTTCATCGGTGGCAGGGTCGGGTTGGGCGATGATGCCCACGCGGTAGCCCTCGCGCTGCAGCAGCTTGCCAATGACGGCAGCGCCGATGTAAGGGCTGTCGATATAGCTGTCGCCGGTGACCAGGATGACATCCAACTCGGTCCAGCCCAGGCGTTTCATTTCCTCGCGGGTAGTAGGCAGATACATAATAAAGCATTATACTGGAGATAGGAGTGCCGGTCGCAGTTTTGTCGCCACCATTAGCGAACTTGCGGGTTATATGGTTTAATAGCACGACTCATCTTATCCTTCTGTAACAAGGCCCCAATAAAAGGACCCATGAAAAAAATAGCAATCATTACCGATTCAGATGCCAGCCTGCCCAGCGATATCGCTGCCGAAAACGATATTCGAGTTGTTCCGATTTCGGTGAACTTTGGTGAAGAAGTATTCCTGGCGGGAGTCGACCTGAACGATACGACGCTGTTCGAGCGGATCGACCGGATCAACAAGCTGCCTACCACCGCTGCACCGCCGCCCAGCGCTTTTGCGGCGGCTTTCCAATCGGCCTTTGACAGCGGGGCAGACGAGGTGATCTGTATTTGCGTGTCCAGTAAAATCAGCGGCACGTACAGCTCCGCGGTCACGGCCTGTGAGACCTTCCCGGGCCGAGCTATCAGCGTGGTGGATTCGCTCAATGTGAGCCTGGGGCAGGGATTCATGGCCTTGCAAGCTGTGGATATTGCCCGCCGCGGAGCCGAGCGGGAAGAGATTCTGGCGCACATTGAAGGGATGAAGCCGCGCCTGAACTTGTTTGGCGCGCTGTCCACGCTTAAATACCTGGCGCTGTCGGGGCGGGTGGGTAAATTGGCGGCTGGTTTTGCCGATACCTTGAATATCAAGCCGATTTTAACCTCGCGGGATGGTAAGCTGGAAATGCTGGAGCGCGTGCGTACCAATAAAAAGGCCATTGAACGCATGCTGGAACTGACCGTGCAATCTTTGAACGGCAGGCCGGTGGAGCGCTGTGGCATTATCCATGTGTGCAATCTGGAGGGGGCTCAGGCCTTCCGCGACATGCTCATGCGCGAGGTGGACTGTCCAGCGAATACGATGATTGTCGAATTCCATCCGGGACTGTCGGTACATACCGGCTCAGGGATGGTGGGCGTGGCGGTGTTGGCGGCTTGAGTGATTTTGTAAAGTTACAAAATCAGTTCTGTGTTATAAAATGGGCATAAGGAGAAGCTATTATGCCCATTTCTCATTTATCCCCCGAGATTCGCAAGGCTCGCGTGGCGCGGGCTGAAATTAACCTGGTTCAAGACGGCAAGCCACTCGCCAACCGTGAGGTGACCGTGCGGCAGGTGCGCCACAAGTTTATGTTCGGCAGCACCGGTTGGGACGCGATTCCGCTGGCGAATGGAATGCTGAGCGGAGCAGCAAAGGAAAAAGCCGAGCAGCACATGGATCGCTTCTGCGACCTGTTCAACCAGGCCACCCTGCCGTTTTATTGGGCGAACTTTGAAAAGGAGCGCGGCAAGCCGAACACCCAAGCAATCATGAAAGCCGCACTGTGGTTCAAGGAGCGGGGCTTCGTGTTGAAGGGTCATCCTTTGTGCTGGCACACCCTGGCCCCGGATTGGCTGCTGGGGCTGAGCAATGATGAAATCCGCCGCCTGCAGGTGGAACGAATCCGCCGGGATATGAGCGATTTTGCCGGGGTGATCGATATGTGGGATGTGGTCAACGAAGCGGTGATCATGCCGGTGTTCGACCGCTATGATAACGGCCTGACCCGGCTGTGCAAGGAGATGAGCCGCATTCCGCTGCTGCGGCTGATGTTCCAGACGGCTCGTGAAACCAATCCCAAAGCCACCTTGTTGATCAATGATTTTGATATGTCCTCTGCGTATGACATCTTGATCGAAGGCTGCCTGGAGGCCGGGCTAAAGTTTGATGTGATCGGGATTCAATCGCACATGCACCAGGGTTATTGGGGCGTGGAGAAGACCTTGCGCATTTTGGAGCACTTTGAGCGCTTCAACCTGCCCATTCATTTTACCGAGACCAACCTCGTCTCTGGGGCGATTATGCCCAAGGAGATTGAGGACCTGAACGACTTCAAAGCCAAGGAATGGCCCTCTACACCGGAGGGGGAGGAGCGCCAGGCGCGAGAACTGGTGCTGCATTATGAGACGCTGTTCGCTCACCCGCTGGTAGAGGCTTTGACCTATTGGGACTTTGTGGACGGCGGCTGGCTGAATGCTCCGGCGGGGCTGCTGCGCAAGGACGGCTCGGTCAAGCCGGGCTATGAGGAGCTGCACCGGCGCATCAAGGGCGACTGGTGGTTCGGCGAGGAAAAGATGATGACCGACGCGCAGGGCAAGATTGCCTTTGAGGGCATTTTGGGGACGTATGAGGCCGTCTGGGAAGGCGGACAGGCGCAATTCGTGGTTGAGAAGTAGTCCAGCGAAGCGGAAAGATCTATATGGAGAAGCAGACAGCAACAGAAGCTCAATCCAACGCAGGAACGATCCAGCAGATCCAGGCGCGGATTGTCACCGTGGCCTGTTTGGGGGTTGGCCTGGCGGTGATAGCCATCGTGGGGGGCTGGGCGCTGACGGGCACGCTCACCGATTGGGAGACGGTGGTGGGCGGGCTGTTCATCCTGGGCATTCTGGCAGGGTTGGCTGCTCTGGCAAGAAAAGGGCGCCCCGGCCTGGCTGCCGGGCTGCTGGCGGGCATGCTTTTCTTGCTGGTCGGCGCCGATGTGGCGTATTACGGCCTGGGCTCGCCTTCGGCGATGGCATTCCTGCTGCCCGTGCTGCTGGTTGCCTTGGTCATTGGACTCATGCCGGGGTTGGGCGTCGCGACGCTGGCGGCGGTCGTCGTTTTTGGGGTAGCCTGGGCCAGCCTGAACGGGATGATTGCTGTAGAAACCCTGGTGGATGAGTCACACCTGAGCTATAACGCCCCGGTGGTCAGCGTGATTTTGTTGTTCTGCGCGGGGCTGGCGGGCACCGCCGTGGAGGCTTACCGGCGCAAGCGCTAGTCAAACGTGATTTTGCGCAGTAAAACGCCTGACCAACCATACGTCACCCAGTTTGACCAGGGCGATCATCGCGGCAAAGCCGAACAGTCCATACCACCAGCGGCTGTCGGCGGTCTTTTTGACCGTCACGATGGGCGTAAAGGTCACATTGGCGGCTGGGCTGGCGGCAGAGAACTTTAGCGGGGCGGTCATTCCGCCGACCATTTGGCCGCGTTCTTCAACCCAGGCTTGAATCTCCTGCAAAGCGGCCGCTTCCTGGCTGAATTCGCCGTAGGAGAGATGTGCGCCGTCTGCGCGTCCAAAGAAGCGGCGGGGGTTTCTAAAACTAACCCAAGAGGGGTCGCCAAAGGCCCACTGCTTGCCGTCATAAAACTCGACCCAGGCGTGCGCGCCAGCGGGATGGTTCCATGTGGATTTGGACTCGATGAACGGCGGCAAGGGTTGGAAAGCCAGCCCGCTGATGCTGCGGGTGGGCACGCCCGCGGCGCGGTTGAGGGCGGTGAACAGGAATGAAAATTCGGTGCAGCCGCCGATGCCTTCGCTCAGGGCGGTGACAGCGGAGGACTCGACATTGATCCTTGGGCCGGTGGGCCAATTCAGGGCGCGAGCGGTGTAGGTGAAACGCTCAAGAATGGCGTCTTCGGCGGCGCCGGGCATTTGCTCTGCCAGGGCCTGGATTTCAGGCCCGTTGACCTCGATGCCGGGCTGCTCGGCCAGGTCGGCGGGTGTGGTGGAGCCGTCCCAGCGGGCCGGGCCTTGTTTGAGGGTGGCGGTGTAGGCAATGTCTACGGTGGTGTCGCCGGGAGGCAGCGGGGCTTCAAAGAGCAGGACCTGGGTATCGGGGTTCTGGTGGGTGGCAACAGGTCGAGCACCGATGCTTTCCGGTGTGCTCACCTGCTGGTAGGGGCCGCTTTTGGGCAGGAGGACGCCCAGCGCGAAAGTGGACTCTGGACCAGGGTTGGAGAAGGTGTAGCGTTCGTGGATGCGGTACGCGACCTGGGCGGGTAAGGCAGAGAATGCCAGCAGGGCTAGCAATGAGCCACAAGCTGCCAGCGCGGCTGAGACGCCGTAACGGATGGCGGTTTGACGAGGGGAAAGTTTCACGGTGAAGTCTAGGCGCGGTTTTCGCGCAGGATTTTGACCATGTCTGCCAGGGCGGTGGGGCCGCCGACATTCCCAGGGAATACGACGTAAGTTAAGTCGGGAAAGCGGCTTTCAGGCCCGGTTTGCCAGACGGGTACGCCGGGGATGGCCTGCCCAAGGACACGCGCTTTGCGCACGTTTAACCCGTGCGAGGCCAGCACCGCCGAGGTGATGCCACCTTTGGCGATGATCCAGGCAGGGGGTACGTCCAGACGCTGCACCACGCGGATGAGCGATTCGGCGATGATCTGGCCGATTTCCTGAAAGCTGCGCCCTTCCTGCTCTTTGACCACCTCGCGGCTGGTGAAGAGCAGCACGTCCACGCCGGCGCGGATGGCTTCGGCGGCTTCGGTGTGGGCGGTGCGGATGTGGCCGCTGCGGGCAGAGGGCTCGAGCAGGGCCGGGACGGACATCTCCATCCAGGCCAGGTTGGGCAGGTCGCGCAAAGCGTCCAATTGGGCAGAGGTGCGCCGCACGTATGACCCGGCCACGATCAATCCGCCGTGCTGCGGGTGTAGGCAGGGTAAGTCGGGGGCCTGGAGCAGGGGAGCCGCATCCATGCCACCGCGCACACGCACAAACGAGGCGGCGGTGCGGCAAAGGAAGCGCTTGCCGCCCTGTTCGGCTTTGACGATCGCGGCGACCAGCACTTCCAGGTCGCGGTAGCTGGCGGCATTGACCACACAGGGCCGCTCGCCGGATAAGCTGTTGAGGATTTCTAAGACGCGAATTGGGCCGCCTTGGCGGATATCTTCCAGGGTGATGGAAACCACCTGTTGCACAGGCCAGCGCCCGTTGGTCTTTTCGGTCACCCAGGCGCGCAGGTTGGAACTGCGATAGCCAAAGTCGGTGTCGCGGGCAAATTCGGTCTCGGCGGCGGGGATGAGCCACTCATCCTCGACGACGTAATGGGTGTCATCGATGGTGTAACGGCCACCTTCAAAGAGGGCAGGGATGATCAGAACACCATCAATGTTGCCGAGGGAGGTAGCCAGCACATCCACCTCGAGTGGGTAGTGTCCGCGCAGGGTGGAGTCGGATCGGCTGATGACAGTGAATTCGCGCCCGGTGGATTCGCCGGCGGCGATTAGGTTGGCGGCAATCTCGCGGGCCAGGTCGCGGGCCTGGCGCGGGGGCAGGCTGCGCGAGTTGGTGAGGATATAAACAACCGTTTCGGGAGAGCGCAGGGCGTCTTCTAGAAGGGGGACGCTCCATTTGGTGAGCACGTCCACCTGGTGGACGGTTTGCGTGCCGGTTGGGTCGTCATCCAAGACGATGACCTTACGCCGGGTGGATTCGACGCGGGCGTGGATGGCGGGGAGGAGGGTCTGGCCCCATTCGGGAGGCAGCGAGCCGAGGGTTTGGTCGAGATTGCGTTTCATAGGTAAGTTGATTATAAACCATGCGTGTGAGATTGTAGCGCGGGTATCCTACCCGCGAAATCGGCAGAATATCAGACCCTAAGGGTTTCGGAAAACCCTTAGGGTCTGAATTGGCGCGGGGCAAGGATGCCCGGCCTACGCGGAAGTGCTTCAATCCGTTTGTGTTGTATACTGGAATGCAAGATTATAAAAAGGAGCAGCTATGCGCGCATTGCGTATTCCACAACCCAACCAGACTGAAGTGATCGACCTGCCCATCCCTGAAGCCGGCCCCGGGGATGTGCTGATCCGGGTGATGGCATCGGGGATATGCGGGACGGATGTCCACATCCTGCGTGGTGAATACCTGGGTGGGTACCCGGTCATTCCAGGACACGAGTTCGCTGGGGTCGTTGAAGCGGTGGGCGAAGGGGTGACGCGCTGCCGGGTGGGTGAGCGCGTGGCGGTGGAGCCGAACATTGCTTGCGGGCGATGCGTGCATTGCTTGAACAACCGCCAAAACTTCTGCGAGAATTGGCGCGCCGTGGGGGTGACTTTGCCAGGCGGCATGGCGCAGTACACCCTGGCGCCGCAAGAGGCTGTTTTTTCCATCGGGGAGATACCCTTTGAAGTGGGCGCTTTTGTCGAGCCGCTCTCTTGCGTGCTCCACGGGCTGATTCACCTGGACCTGGCCCCGGCAGCCTCGGTACTCGTCATTGGGGCCGGGCCGATTGGCATTTTGCTGCTGCGCGGGCTGCGCCTGATGGGCACGGCCAGCGTGACCGTGGCGGAGCGCAACCCGGCCCGGCTGGCTTTTGCGCGGGTGGCGGGCGCCGATGTGGCGCTGGATGACCTGGGGGCGGCGGCGTTGAACGGCTTTGATGCGGTCATCGATGCCACGGGCGTTCCGGCGGTGATGGCGCGCAGCCTGGATTTTGCCCGCCCAGGTGGCAAGCTGCTCTGGTTTGGGGTGCCGCCTTCCGGCGCGCGCATGGAACTGGAGCCGTTCAAGATTTTCCAAAAAGGCCTGACCTTGATGGGCTCGTTCACATCGCTGCGCAACTCGTATCAAGCCGTGGATTGGCTGCGCTCGGGGCGCATGAAGGTGGACGATTTGGTCTCGCACCGCCTGGGGCTGGAGGAGTTTGAGCGCGGGGTGCAGTTGATTGAACGCGGCAACGAGGACGTGCGCAAGGTGATGCTGCTGCCGAACGGTTAGAACAAGGGGAGGGGCTTCATGGAAAATCCGAATCTGGTGAATCCGCAGTTGAACGGCGAGCCGTTCTTCATGGACGGCGGAGCGACAGGAGTGCTGATGCTGCACGGGCTGACCGCCACGCCCGTGGAGGTGCGCAGCGCGGCTGAACGGCTGCACGCGCTGGGCTACACCGTGGCGGGGCCGCTGCTGCCGGGGCACGGCACAGCCCCCCAGGATTTGAACCAGACAAAGTGGACCGATTGGGTGAGCGCAGCGGAAGCGGAATACCAACGCTTGCGGGAGCGCTGCCAGCGGGTTTTCTTGCTGGGCGAGTCGATGGGCGCGGTGACCTGCCTCTATTTGGCTACTCAGCACCCGGAGGTCGCGGGCTTGCTGTTGTTTGCTCCCGCCATCCGGCTGCGGCTCACCGATTGGGACAAGCTGCGCCTGCGGCTGCTCTCGCCGTTCGTCATGGGCGTGCCAAAGGGCAGCCTGGACGCAGAAGGGCGCTGGCAGGGCTATCGCGTCAACCCGCTGAAGGCCGCCCTGCAACTGGTGGCGTTGCAAGACACGGTGCTGGCGCGCCTGCACCTCATCCGCCAGCCGGTGTTCGTGGCGCAGGGGCGTTTTGACAAGACCATTGACCCTGAAGCGGGCAAGATCATTCTGCAGGGGGTGACCTCCTCAATTAAAGAAGGTGTGGTATGGTATGAAAACTCCAGCCACTGTATTTTGATCGACGACGAGATTGAGCAAGCCGTGGCTGCCGCGGTCGCCTTCATGGAGCGCGTGTGGGCGGCATGAACGCCTGGGTCATGCGCCTGGCCCGCAGCCGCTGGGCCGGGCGATTCATAGGATGGGTGTTTGCGCATATGAGTTTTATTTTGCCGGTAGAACGCCTTTACGAGAGCGACACGCTGGTGGCTTTCCGCCATCCGCAACCGTCCTATCCTGTTCACATCCTGATTGTGTCCAAGCGAGCTTATGCTTCGCTGCTGGATGTGCCCGCGCAGGACAGCGCGTTTTTGGCGGACCTGATGACCGTCGTGCAAAAGCTGGTCCGCGAGTTGAACCTGGAAGAAAAGGGCTACCGTTTGATTGCCAACGGCGGAGCGTTTCAGGATGTGGCCCAATTGCATTTTCACCTGGTAGCGGGCTCTTAGCCGGTGGTGGCTGTTATAATTCGGCTAACCCTGATGGTTTTGGCTATTTTTTGAAACATTATCTGAAAGGAAAAGCTGAAAGCGGATAGCTGACAGCCGATAGCTTCTTATGAAACAATTACTGCAAAATTTGAATGACGGAAAAGCGCTGGTGGCCGAGGTGCCCTGCCCTTCGGTGCGGCGCGGGATGATATTGGTGCGCACGGCGGCTTCGCTGGTTTCGGCGGGCACGGAGCGCAGCGTGGTGGCCTTTGCCGAGAAGAATTTGTTGGGTAAGGCCCGCTCGCGCCCCGATTTGGTGAAGCAGGTGCTGGAAAAAGCGCAACGCGAGGGTATCATTCCCACCATTCAAGCGGCCTTTAATCGCCTGGATCAGCCCATGTCGCTGGGGTATTCGTCGGCGGGCACGGTGGTGGCGGTGGGCGAGGGCGTCTCGGGCTTTCAGGTGGGCGACCGGGTGGCCTGTGCCGGAGCTAACTACGCGGTGCATGCCGAGTATGCCGTTGTGCCGCAGAACCTGGCGGCATTGATTCCAGAGAACGTGAGTTTTGAAGCGGCTTCTTTCTGCACGCTGGGCTCGATTGCTCTGCACGGTTTCCGCCTGGCAGAGCCGCAGGTGGGCGAAAGCATTTTGGTGATCGGCCTGGGCCTGTTGGGCTTGCTGGTCGGGCAGATTGGCCTGGCCTCGGGCTGCCGCGTGTTTGGGGTAGACATTGACCCGCGCCGGGTGGAACTGGCCCGCTCGATGGGTATCACCGCCGTGGCGCGCTCCGAGGCGGAGCAGTCGGCGCCGGGATTTGCCCGCGGGCGCGGCTACGACGCCGTGTTAATTTGCGCCGATGCGCGCTCCAATGACCCGATTGAACTGGCTGCAAAGCTGGCCCGCGACCGGGCCGCGGTGATTTCGGTGGGGGCCGTGGGGCTGAACCTGCCGCGCAAGGCTTACTTTGACAAGGAACTGCGCGTGATGGTCTCGCGCTCCTACGGGCCGGGGCGTTACGATCCGGCTTACGAGGAGCGCGGGCAGGATTACCCGGTGGGTTTTGTGCGTTGGACCGAAGGGCGCAACCTGGAAGCGATTTTGGATCTATTGGCGGCAGGGCGGCTGGACGTGAACGCCTTGATCACCCACCGCTTTGCCATCGACGAGGCAGTCAGCGCCTATGAATTGATCACCGGGAAGCGCAAAGAGCCTTTCCTGGGCGTGGTGCTCACCTACCCGCAGACGGAGGATGCGCAGCCCGCGCGACGAATCGATCTGCCCCAGGCCAAAGCAGCCCCGGTTGGGCAGCCTGTGGTGGGTGTGCTGGGGGCGGGTATGTATGCCTCGGGGGTGTTTTTGCCGGCCATGCAGCGGGCGGGCGGCGCGACGATGGCGGGCATTGCCACGGCTTCAGGCTTGAGCGCCCGGCACGCCGCGCAGAAGTTTGGTTTCCGCTATGCCTCCAGCTCTGAGCAAGAGGTTTTAGAAGATAAAGATATCAACGTGCTGGTTATTTTGACTCGCCACAATCAACATGCCCGCCAGGTGTTGGCGGCTTTGAAGGACGGGAAGCATGTTTATTGCGAAAAGCCGCTGGCTTTGAACGAAGCGGAACTCAGCGAAATTGAGGCCGCGCTGGCCCAGGAGAACCTGCCCCTGCTGACGGTGGGCTTCAACCGGCGCTTTGCCCCGCTGGCGGTGGCGCTGCGCGAAGCTCTTGCTTCCCGCACCGAGCCGCTGGTGGCGCACTACCGGGTCAATGCCGGGTATCTGCCGCTGACGCACTGGCTGCACGACCCGGCGGTGGGCGGCGGGCGCATCATTGGCGAGGGCTGCCATTTTATCGATTTTCTCAGCTTTCTGACCGGCGCGCCGCCCAGCGCGGTGACAGCTCAAGCCCTGCCTGATGGGGGTCGTTACCGCCAGGACAACGTTTTGTTGACCCTGACCTACCCGGACGGCTCACTGGGTACGGTGGCTTACCTGGCCAACGGCGACAAGCGCGTGCCCAAGGAGCGCGTGGAGGTGTTCTGCGGCGGAACGGTGGCTGTATTGGACGATTTCTCTCGGCTGGAAGTGACCCGCGACGGGCGCAAGTCGGCGCGCAGCCTGGCGATGGGGCAAGACAAGGGCCACCAGGCTGCGTGGAGCAATTTCCTGGCCTGCGTGCGCAAGGGCGGCCAGCCGCCCATCCCGTATGAGCACTTGTTGGGTGTTACACGGGCTACTTTTGAGGCAATGCGCTTGCTGCAAGGAGCGGAAGCCGGGTAAATCTGCCTGAATGGGGTAATCCTGCTTGAGAATGCCCGGATTGATTGGTAGAATGAAGGCAGGCTTATGAATTTGAATGCGTAGCTATTGATTTTGGGTGAATTGTAGGGGCAATTCATGAATTGCCCCTACAATTCACCCAAAATTCGGGAATTTTCTTTAGTCTATGCGTAGTTACCTGGGTGCTTTTTTTATCAAGTGAGGTAGGTATGACGGAAAAAATACTTGTCGTAGAAGACGAGATCCCATTACAGGAGACTCTGGCATACAACCTGAAGCGGCAGGGGTATGATGTGCAAACTTGCGGTGACGGCAGCGCAGCACTGGAGGAGGCGAGGACTTTCGCCCCCGATCTAATTCTGCTGGATGTGATGCTGCCGGGCCTGGATGGTTTTGAACTGTGTCGGATTTTGCGACAAGAAATGAACACCCCGGTCTTGATGTTGACTGCCCGGGATGATGAGATTGATCGGGTGGTGGGCCTGGAAGTGGGCGCGGACGATTACATGACCAAGCCCTTTTCGATGCGTGAACTGCTGGCCCGGGTCAAGGCCATGCTGCGGCGGGTGCGTATGATGCGTGAAGAAGCACGCAAAACTGCCGAAGCCCAACCTGAAACCTCTCTTGCGCAGTTGCTGACGTTTGGTAACCTGGTGCTGGATATGGGGCGCCGTGAAGTGCGCATCAATGATCAGGTGCTTGCTTTTAAACCCAAAGAGTATGAACTACTCTTGTTCCTGGCACAACACCGGGGGCAAGTGCTGACGCGAGAATTTATCCTGGAGCGGCTGTGGGGCTGGAACTTCATTGGCGATAGCCGCACCGTGGACGTGCATATCCGCTGGCTGCGGGAGAAGATTGAAGCCAACCCGGCTATTCCCAGCCGGATCATCACCGTTAGGGGAGCGGGGTATCGCTTTGACGGGTAGCTTCTGCTGGAGGAAGGATCAACCATGATGCGAAATAGCTTATTCTGGCGGATCACCTATCCTTACATCCTCCTGGCGATTGTGATGATGGGTGTGCTGTCCTTGTTTCTGACGGGATTCGTGCGCAACGTGTACCTGGAACGCACGGAAACGGCGTTATTTTCGGGGGCGCACGTGCTGCGCGAGGAGATTCGCCACCTGATTGCTGCCAACCCGCAAGACCCGCTTATTGATCAGGCCGCTGATCAATTTGGAGAGGATTTCGACGCACGCGTGACCATCATCCTGGCAGACGGGAAGGTGGTGGGGGAGTCGGAGAAACCCATCGAAGAAATGGAAAGCCATTTCGTGCGCCCCGAGGTGCAGCAAGCGCTGCTGAAGAAGGAAGACTCGGAGATCCGCTACAGCGACACACTCAAGGCTGAACTGGTCTATGCCGCTGTGCCCGTGTTGGAAGGTGAGCGTGTGGTGGCGATCGTGCGCCTGGCAACTCCGTTTACCGCGGTGCAGGGGAAATTGAATCAATTGTATGGATCGCTGCTGCTGGCGACGGGCATTGCCACGGCGCTGGTGGTGCTGTTTGCGTTTTGGATTACCCGCTATACGCTCAAACCGCTCAACAATCTGTCACAGGCTGTGGATCAAATGACAACCGGCGCTTTGCCGGATATTGCAGAACCTTCTGGTAAAGATGAGATTGGCCGGTTGCAGTCGGCTTTCAAGAATATGTCACAGGAGCTGAATGCCAGGATTGATGCGCACCGCAGCGAGCAGAACCGGCTGGAAGCCGTGTTGATTAACATGACAGACGCTATCCTCATTGCAGACGCTGGGGGCGTGATCACGTTGATCAACCCGGCGGCAGCGGAGATGTTCAAGACTTCGATTGACGAAGCGCTGGGGAAAACTTTGATTGAGGTGCTGCGCCACCATCAATTGGTGGAGCTGTGGCGCAAATGCCAGATCAACAAACAGCAACAGATCTCATCGATCGAACTGACCTCAGACCGGTTGTTCATCCAGGGTATTGCCACACCGTTGAGTGACTTTCTGGAAGGTTCAATCTTGCTGGTGTTCCAGGATTTGACCCGCGTCCGCAAGCTGGAAACCGTGCGCCGGGATTTCGTTAGCAATGTGTCGCACGAACTGCGCACCCCGCTGGCATCCTTGAAGGCCTTGACTGAGACTTTAAAGGAAGGTGCGCTGGACGATCCGCCAGCTGCGCAGCGCTTCTTGAGCCAGATGGATGGCGAGATTGACAACCTGACCCAGATCGTTCAGGAGCTTCTGGAATTGTCGAAGATTGAATCGGGGCGGGTGCCTATTCAAAGGCAACCCATTTCTACGTGCGAGTTGACGAATCAATCAGTGGAGCGGATGAAATTGCAAGCAGAGCGAGCGGGGTTGGCACTACGCGTGGATTGCGCCAACGATTTGCCCGAGGTGCGCGCCGATTACGACCGGATTGAGCAGGTGCTGGTGAATCTGATCCATAATGCGGTCAAGTTCACCAGGCCGGGCGGCGAGATTGTCGTCTCGGCTCATCGGGAGAACAGTGAGATGGTCTTCTCGATCCGCGATACGGGTGTTGGGATCGCGCCGGAAGATCTGGAGCGTATCTTTGAGCGCTTCTATAAGGCAGACCGTTCGCGGTCCAGCCGGGGAACGGGGCTGGGGCTGTCTATTGCGCGCCACACGGTGGAATCGCATGGCGGGCGCATTTGGGCAGAGAGCGAAGTGGGGCAGGGCAGCACGTTTTATTTCACCCTGCCGTTGGCGTAAGAAATCCCCGAATTAAACATGAATGCGGGTGCTTTGCACCCGCATTCATGTTTAATTCGGGGTGTAACTACTCAGCCAGAGGCGGAAGAGATCTGAAATTGAGGAGTGTGTGGTGTGCGAAGCACACCACACACTCCTCAATTTCAGAAACTTTCCCCACCCTCTGAGCAGTAACTTTGGGGTATGTTAACCTGGGCTTTAACAATTGTTAACCGCGCCTTTCATTGCTCTTAAACAGCGCCGGGTATGATTGACTGGAATGAAGAAAATCAAACTGTTTAGGAGAATTGAAATGCGTCGACCTTTTTATTTTGTGTTTGCTGCCCTCTTGGTTTTTAGCGTAGTGCTTTCGGCCTGCGCGCCGGTGGCAGCGCCGACATCGGCCCCGGCGGCCGAAGCAACCCAGGCCCCAGCAGCCGAGGCAACCCAGGCTGAGCAGCCTGCCGCCGAGGTAGTGAATTCTGATGATCCCTCCATGCTGGAAGGGGATATCTATTCCGCCGGCTCCTCCACCGTGGGGCCGCTATCCGAAGCCATTCAAGAGCTCTTCACCAATGAAGGCTTCCCCGGTCAGATCAAAAATGACATTGTTGGTTCGGGCGCCGGATTTGAACGCTTCTGCAAGACCGGTGAGACAGACGTAGCCAACGCCTCTCGCGCCATCAAGGACGGCGAGGTGGCGAGCTGCCGCGCTCTCAGTCCTGCCCGCGAGCCGATCCCCTTCCTGGTGGGGCTGGATGCCATCGCCGTGGTGGTCAACAAAGAAAATGACTTCGCCAAGGACGTGACCCTCGAGCAGCTCCAGCAGTTGTTCACCTCCGCCGAGCTTTGGTCGGATGTGGACCCCTCCTGGCCCGCCGAGCCGGTTCTG
>JAFGLU010000103.1 GCA_016927865.1 Anaerolineaceae bacterium | reverse complement strand
GAAAGCAAATCGCCGGTCTTCGTCTCAAACGAGCTGGCGCTCGTTGGACGGAAACCGGCGCCGTCGCTACGGCCAAAGCCAGGGCTGTCTGGCTCAGTAACCAGTGGGATTCCTTAGCCGCCCGCCGCGCTGTTTTGCCCCTTGCTGTCTAACAACCTTTGAGTGCTCCCGGCTACGGCTCTCTAGGAACACACTCATTGGGTCATTGGGTCGTTGAACTCATAGGTAGCCCCGTCTTTTGGCATCCGATTATACCCTGACGACGAGCACCCCTGGCGATTTGTTCCCCCTCACTCCCACTCGTCTGGGTTGTAGCGCCGGATACGCTTCACCTCACTGCGGTGCTGCTTGTCCCGCGCCCTGCCCGCCCCCGATGGGCGCACCTTTTTGCGCACCTTCGGCTCCACCAGCGCCTGCTGCACCAGCACCCCCAGCCGCTTCAGCGCATCGGCCTTGTTCTGCTCCTGCGTGCGGAAGCGCTTCGCCTCGATCAGCAGCAGTCCCTCCTCCGTCACGCGGCTACCCGCCAGCCGGATCAGGCGCTCCTTGACCTCTGGTGCGAGGGCAGTCGTGGCGCGCACATCCCAGCGCAGTTGGACCGCTGTGGCCACTTTATTGACGTTCTGACCTCCAGGGCCAGACGCGCGAACAAAGTCGAACTGCAGTTCGGAGTCGTCAACATTCACACCTGGCGCAATTTCGATCATGCAGCAAGTATATCAGGACTGTCCCATCACCTCATCCAAAAAATCCAGCACTTTCTTCACATTCTCCCTCTTATTAAACGCCGCATCGGCATGCCCTGCCCCTTCCAGTAGTTCCAATCGCACCCGCTCCGGCCCGGCCACCTGCGCCAGCTTTGCCGCAAAGTTCACCGATTGCAGCGGCGGCACGGTGGTATCCTGCGTCCCATGCTGGATGAAGAACGGCGGCACATCTGCCCGGACGTACATCTCCGGGTTGGCCGCTCGCACCTTCTCGGGGATATTAGTGATCTGCGCCCCCAGCAGCAGCGATTCCGGCGAATCGGCCGCATTGTGCGGGAAAGGGCCACTGTCCCCCCGTGTCACAACCGCCACCTGCTCGTCCATCTTGAGGAAATCCGTCGGCCCAAACCAATCCACCACCGCCTGCACCCGGCTGGATTGCTCCGCATGCCCCAGGCTCAAATCTTCCAACTCCGCCACGCCCTCCGTCACCCCCACCATCGCCGAAAGATACCCACCCGCCGAACCGCCCCAGGCCGCGATTCTCCCCCCGTCGAAGCCGTAGCGCGCCGCTTTGCCCCTCACCCAGCGCACCGCCGCTTTGATGTCGTGCACCAGCGCCGGGAACAGCGCCTCACCGCTCATGCGGTAGTTGATCGACACCACCGCATAGCCACGCTTCAAACCTGCCAGCATCGGCAGCACCTGCACGTCACCCTTGTCGCCCATCATGAAGGCCCCACCGTGCACCGCCAGGATCACTGGAAAGGGGGCATCTCCCGACTCCGGCACGTAGATATCCAGCTTTTGGGCTGGTGAAATCTCTGCGTAAGACACATCCAGGTGCTTGTGCCGGTAAGCGCTCGTATCCGCCATCGGAATGCCGTGCCCTTGATCCATTTCGCTCATTTTGCCTCCGATTTTTCACCCTCGATCATGAGAACATCGCCAGGGTTTATTCGATTATACATCTTGCCACTTCGTCCATCCTACCGACAGCCAAATAGTGAAAACTATTCCCTCCAAACTTTAAATTGCGTGATAGACTCATCCCCATGTCCACCGCACCCACCCACACCCGCCGCTCCCTGGCCCTCATCTTCATCGTCCTCCTCATGGATGTCATCGGCATCACCATCCTCGGCCCCGTCGCCCCCTACATCGTCAAGCGCTACTCCGACGCGGCCATCATGGTCTCCATGATCACGGTCATTTACACCGGCGCGCAGTTCTTCGCTGCCCCCCTGCTCGGCAAACTCGGTGACCGCTACGGCCGCCGCCCCGTGCTGCTCATCAGCCTCATCGGACAGGCCGCCGGTTACCTCGTCTTTGGCATCGGCGGCAGCCTGGCCGTGCTCTTCCTCGGGCGGCTCATCGGCGGCATCACCGGCGGCAACATGTCCACCGCCTCCGCCTATATCGCCGACGTTTCCAAGCCCGAAGACCGCGCCAAAAACTTCACCCTCATCGGCGTTGCCTGGGGTCTTGGCCTCGTCCTCGGACCCGCCCTCGGCGGCATCTTCGGCGAGATCAGCCTGGAAGCCCCCGCTTTCTTCGCCGCCGCTCTTTCCATGCTCAACGTTCTGGTCGGCTACTTCATCCTGCCCGAATCCCTGCCCGTGGATCAGCGTGACAAAACGCCCTTGCGTGCCTCTGACTTCAACCCCATTGTTTCCATCTATGAAATGGCCCGCAAACCCGGCCTGGCCTGGGTGCTGGTGGTGCTGGCCCTGTTCAACTTTTCCTTCAACGGAATCAACTCCACCTCGGCCCTGTTCTTCATCCACAAGTTCAACGCCCAAACCAGCCAGATCAGCCTATTGATGGTGCTGAGCGGCATCGCGCTGGCCTTTGTTCAGCTCCTCCTGGTGCGCCGTCTGGTGCCTCGCTTTGGTGAGAAACCCGTCGCCATCGCCAGCATGTTAGGCCAGTCCATCGGCAACCTGCTCATCTTCTTCGCCCCCCTCTTTTGGATGGTCTACCCCATCAACCTGCTCATCAGCGGTATCAGCGGCTTCACCTTCCCCACCCTCACCACGCTTTGCACCAACCGCGTCCAGCACCGCGAGGTGGGCCTGCTCATGGGCGTCACCACCGCCATCGGCAGCTTGATGGGTGTTGCCGGGCCGCTTTTTGGTGGGGCTGTGTTTGACAACGTCATGCCCGGCGCGCCCTATTGGATGGGCTCCATCTTGTTCGTCCTGGCGGCCTTCATGCTCACCCGCCTCTCCAGCGGGAAACCACCCGAGCCTATCCAAGAGACCATCCAGGCCTGACCCATCGCCGACCGAAAAGGCAACACAGCGGTCCCACTCACAAAAAAATCCCCCACCAGGTAGGGGATTTTTTGCGTCTATACCATATCTATACCATCTCCCCCTCCTCAGCGCGTATTATCTTTCTCAGACATCCGCACACTTTACAGATTTAGCATGATCTTCTCCTCCCAAGCCCAGCCCCCCATTTTCACCATGAGAATGGGGGGCTGCGAGGAGAAGCATTTTTTATGCCTCGGAGAATAGGAATGACCACCACCAAAAAACGCTCTTTCATTGCCCGCAACCGCATCTGGATAATCCTGCTCGCCGTGCTGCTTGTGGGAGGCGGTACGGCCGCCTGGTATTTCTTCCTGCGCGCCGACCCCACCACAGCCGCCGCCAGCACCGAAACCACCCAAACCGCCACTGCCCGGCGCGGCGATCTGCGCATTTCAGCCTCCGGCTCTGGCACCTTGATTGCTGGAAAGACCGCCGAGCTCAGCTTCTCTACCAGTGGAACGGTCGATGAGTTGAACGTCAAGATCGGCGAACGTGTCACCGCCGGGCAAAAGCTGGCCTCGCTTGGCAACACCGAAAAACTCGAGACAGGTGTCCTGGCTGCCGAACTGAACGTGATAAGCGCTCAAAAGGTCCTTGACAGTTTGCAAGCCAGTGCCGACTCCGCGGTAGCCCAGGCCTACCAGACGTTTATCTCAGCCCGCGCCACCCAAACCAGCGCCCAAAAAAACGTCTGGACCATGAAGTACTCGCGTTGCAGCGGCGACACTATCGAAGACCTGTACGAAGAGATGCTTATTAAGCAAGAGACCGTGGTCAAACTGACCGAAGCCAAGCCCGACTCCGATGACCTGGCTACCGCGAAGGACCTGTATAACAACGCCAAGGCCAACTACGATTATTGCCTGGCCTACACCGAAGACGAGAAACTCGAAGCCGCTGCTGCGCTGCAGGTGGCCCAAAGCAGCCTCGTCGAAGCCGAAAAGACCTACGAAACTCTCAAAACCTCCGCTGGCATCGATCCCGACGAACTAACCACTGCAGAGAACCAACTCAAGCAAGCCGAAATATCGCTCGCCCTGGCACAACAAGATTTGGCCGGAACCGTTCTAACTTCGCCCATCGATGGCGTCGTGCTCGATATTTCCGGTGAGGCCGGCAAGGTCGCCGACACGGGCGTCTTCATCACCGTGGCCGATCTCGACCATCCCTATTTGGACATCTACATAGATGAAACTGATCTCGATAAGCTCTTCCTGGGCGCCTCGGTTGAGATCGTCTTTGACGCTTATCCCGACAATACGCTCCTCGGCACGGTTACCGAAGTGAGCCCTCAGTTGTACTCCAGCGGGCAAAGCTCGTTTGCCCAGGGAGTTGTCGAAATTGACCCTGAGACCATCCCCTCCGGTGTCACCCTGCCCCTCAACCTGGGCGCCAGCGTCGAAGTGATCGCCAATGAAGTCACCAATGCCGTTCTCATCCCGGTCGAAGCGCTGCGCGATCTGGGTGGCGGCGAATACGCCGTGATGGTTGTGGACAACCTCGGCGGCATGAAGCTGCGCGCGGTCACAGTTGGTATCATGGATTACACCTACGTAGAAATCACATCCGGCCTGGAATCGGGCGAAAAGGTTTCCACCGGTTTGATGGAGACCGCGCAATGAGCGAAACCATCATTGAAACCATTGACTTGAAAAAAGTCTATGGAATGGGCGAGACGGAAGTGTTGGCGCTGGATGGCGTCAGCCTGCACATCGAGTCCGGGGAGTTCGTCGCCATCATGGGCCCCAGCGGCTCGGGCAAAAGCACCCTGCTCAACTTGCTGGCCTGCCTCGACACCCCCAGCGATGGTCACTACCTCCTGGCCGGCGAGGACGTCAGCGATATGTCTCGCGCCGAACTGGCCCAGGTGCGCAACCGCAAGCTGGGCTTCGTCTTCCAATCTTACAACCTCCTGCCGCGTCTTTCGGCCCTGGAAAACGTCATCCTGCCGATGATGTACCAACGCGAAGAGCGCATCCCCCTGCACGAGCGCAACAACTTGGGCATGGCCGCCCTCGAGCAGGTCGGGCTCACCAACCGCGCCGACCACCTGCCCAAGCAGCTCTCTGGCGGCCAGCAGCAGCGCGTGGCCATCGCCCGCGCGCTCATCAACGAACCCATCCTCATCCTGGCCGATGAGCCCACCGGCAATCTCGACTCGCGCTCCAGTTTCGAAATTATTGAGCTACTCAACCACATGCACGACCGCGGCCGCACCATCGTCATGGTCACCCACGAACCCGACATCGCCCACTACACCCAACGCATCCTCACTATCCGTGACGGCAAGCTGGATGCCGACCGGAAAAACGGCCAACGCCCCGCTGTACCCGTCCTGCAAGAACAGGAAGGTGTCCTATGAACCCCTCCGAAACCATTCAGGTGGCCTGGAAAAGCCTTACCTCCAACAAATCCCGCTCGCTGCTCACCATGCTGGGCGTGATCATCGGCGTCGCGGCAGTCATCGTGATGATGGCGGTCAGCGCCGGTACCGAAGCCACCATCGCCGAATCCATTAACGGCCTGGGCTCCAACCTCATCTTTATCAGCAGCAACATGACTCGCATGGGCCCTGGACAGGCTTCTGCCGGTTCTGGCGGGCTGGTCTACGACGATCTGGAAGCCATTCGCAGCCAGATCAGCGGCATTTCTGGGGCTACGGTGGACCAACAAACCTCGGTGACCGTCAAGTATGACAAGGTGAACCTCGACAGCATCTCGCTGGTCGGCGTCACCACCGATTACCTCGATGTGCGCGACATGGAAATCGATGAGGGCCGCTGGCTGACTGACCGCGACAACGAGCAGGCCGCCAAAGTGGTCGTGCTTGGATCCACTCTGGCCGAAGAATTGTTCGGCGATGCCGACCCCATCGGCCAGGCCATATCCGCCAATAACACCAAGCTAACGGTCGTTGGCCTGCTCAAAGAACGCGGGCTGGTCTCTGGCACCGACTTCGACTACCAAATGTACACGCCCATCAACCTGGTGATCAAAAAATTCACCTTCAGCATGTTTGCTCGCATCCAGGGCGATAGCGTGCGCATGATCTACGTCGCCGTGGACGAGAACGCCAACATGGATGATGTAATCCTGCAAACCACTCTGCTCCTGGCCCGGCGGCATGATGTTACGGTCGATTCAGCCGACTTCACCATCAGCACTCAGGATGACATCATCCAGACCCAGGCATCCACGACAGCTTCCTTCCGTACGCTGTTAAGTTGGGTGGCGGGCATCTCGCTGTTGGTGGGCGGCATTGGCATCATGAACATCATGCTGGTCAGCGTCACCGAACGCACCCGTGAAATCGGTTTGCGCCAGGCAGTCGGCGCCACCCCCGGCGACATTCAGAGCCAGTTCCTGATCGAAGCACTCATGCTCAGTCTGCTGGGCGGATTCCTCGGCGTGGTTGCCGGGGTCGGCGGAGCCATGTTGTTCGGCAAATTCGGCAACATGCGTACTGTCATCCTACCCTATTCCATCGTCCTTTCCTTCTGTTCCGCGGCCCTGGTTGGAATCGTCTTCGGCTACCTCCCCGCCCAAAAAGCCGCCCGTCTGGATCCCATCGTTGCTCTGCGCCACGATTAGCCAACCCTTGTTTTGAGGTAAACTCCCATGAAGAAAGTATTGTCTGTTTTTGCCTTTCTGGTCATCCTTTTGTCCCTGACAGCCTGCAGCGCCACCCAAGCCGCCGAACCCGTCACACAAACCACCGCTAATCCGCAGCAAACCGCAGACGATGTTAAACTGCTGATGGGCGCCTTCCTGCTTGAAGATACCGATCAGGCCATCACCCCCGATCAAGCCGGCGAGCTGATCTTGCTGTGGAAGGGCGTGAAGGCGCTCGCTACCTCCGATAGCGCCACCCAGGCTGAACTGGACGCGCTCTACGCTCAGATCGAAGAGACCATGACGCCCGAGCAAATGACTGCGATCAACGCCATGACCATCGACCAGGATACCATGCGTGAATTGATGCAGCAGTACGGAATCGGCATGAGCAATGGTGAGGGCGACGCCTCGGGAACGGATTTTGGCTTCATGATGGGTGAAATGCCCGAAGGCATGGAAGGCATGACGCTCCCCGAAGGCGGAAACTTCGAACGTCCGTCTGATGGTGGCGGCGGGGCAATGCCAGGTGGTGGTGGCACAAGGCCTGGCGGTGATATGGGCGGCGGATTCGCCACCGGCGCCAATCTCAACGAGAGCCAGCGCGCCACCCTTCAAGCGCAGCAATCGAACCAGACCGGCACGCGCCGCAGCGCAGGCATGACTCTCATGCTCATCGACCCGCTCATTCAACTACTCCAGGAGCGCGCCGCTCAGTGATCGCCAATTAGCCGGAGGGCATACAGCGCCCCTGTCTGCCTGTTCCTGCCGCACTCCATGAATCGCTATGTGGGCTTTTGAGTCTGTTGCAACAACAACGCCACCTGTTCGTGCGTTGCCTGTTCGGCCAACCCCAGCACCGTATCCCCTGGCTCCAGTACCACGCTTCCGCTGGGAATGACAAAATCTTCACCGCGAGCAATCAGCACCACCAGATAATCCGGCGGCAGGCCCAACTCAAAAATCGCCTTCCCCACCGCCGGGGAATGTTTTGGGATATTGGTCTCCTTCAATTCCCCCTTCCAATCATGAGTCGGGTCAAATTGCACCGGAAAGTGCATTTCGCTCTGCTCCCGACCTTCCACCTTGAACAGCTTTGCCGCCCACGGAATGCTGGTACCCTGCAATAAAACCGAAGTCAGCACCACGAAGAACACCACATTGAAGAGGACATTCGAATCTTCCATGCCCAAAATACGTGGGTACGTTGCCAGGATAATCGGCACCGCGCCACGCAGCCCCACCCATGAGATAAACCACTTTTCGGCCGGCTTGAACTTGCTGAACAGCAAAGACAGATGCACCCCCACTGGTCGCGCCACAAACATCAGAAACAAAGCTATCGCCAGACTCGGCAATGCCACCGAACCCAATTGAGATGGGAACACCAGCAAGCCCAACGTCAAGAACATTGCGATCTGCATCAGCCAGGCCACACCGTCAAAAAAGCGCAGCACGCTGCGTTTATGTAAAAACTCATCCCGCCCCATTATCACACCCGCCACGTACACGGCCAGGAAACCACTGCCTCCCACCATATTTGCGGCGCCGTAGACCAGGAACGCCACCCCCAGGATCAAAACCGGGTACAGCCCAGCGTATCCCAGACGCAAGCGGTTGATGAGCAGCAGAGCCAGCTTTCCCGCTACCAGGCCAAAAATCAGACCTAGAATCATCTGCTGCAAGAAGTACGGGATCAAACTAAACGGCGAAAGGTCCGGGTTTACTACCAGTTGGGTTAAGGCCACGGTGAGAAACACCGCCATGGGGTCGTTGCTGCCCGACTCAAGCTCCAACAAGGGTTGCAGCTTCCCGCTGAGTTGAATACCTTTTGAGCGGAGAATGGCAAACACGGCTGCCGCATCGGTGGACGACACAATCGCCCCCAAGAGAATGCCCTCCATTAATTCTACCTTCAAGATCCAATGAGCGAAGAATCCCAGCGAAACCGCGGTCAGTAAAACCCCCAGAGTGGCCAGCACCAGCCCCTCACGCATCACCGGGCGCACGCTCTTCCAACTGGTATCCAGACCACCCGAAAACAGAATCACCACCAGCGCCACCACGCCCAGGTATTGTGCCATGCTGGGGTCGTCAAAATAGATTCCGCCGATCCCATCCGACCCGGCCAGCATCCCGACCCCCAGGAAGATGATCAACGCCGGGATTCCAAAGCGATCGGAGACTTTACTCGCCATCACACTTAGGATGAAAAGCACAGCCGCAGCAACAAGATAGGGTTCGATTGTGATGGGCATAGTTTCATTTTACAGGAAAAGTTTCTACGCCGTGCTATAATTTTTGGGTACCCCATGGTCCGAACACTGTCAAATTCCAGCCTGCTGCGCAAACCAGCCGAGATATTCCTGTTTCTCGGCCTTCTGTTTGGCATCGCGGGGGTAGTGTTCATTCCGTACGGCGCAGGGTTTGATGAAGAGCAGCACCTGGCCCGCATCATCGAAATGTCCGACTACGTCTGGATCCCTAATACCAGCTACCCCGGCGGCGCATATATTTACCCTGAAGTTCTGACCCTCTCCTATCAGCGTCGCTACTTCCTGGAACCGGCCGGCGATCTGCTCAGTGAAAAGTTTTCTCGGCGCAACGACCGCGAGAATCTGCTGTTCTTCACATCTCGCTCCATCTATAACCCGGTCATTTTCCTACCCCAGGCCCTCATCACCCGCTGGTTCTGGCGAAAATATGACTATCCCTTTATTCCAATTGTCATTCTCTGCCGGCTGGCTGGATTATTCCTATACCTGGCCGGTTCCTATCTCGCTATCCGCGTGATTCCCGTGGGCAAGTGGGTGTTGGCGGCTCTGGCGCTGGCCCCCATGGCTCTCTTCCAGGCTGCCACCCTCAGCGCCGACGGCTTCACCCATGCCGCCTCCTTCCTCTTCATCGGCTTCGGCGTCGAGTTCTTGCTCAACCCCGATCAGCCTCGCCGCTCCTGGAAAATTTGGGGCTTTGCTGCATCGCTGATCTTCCTCGGTATGGCTAAATCAGGCCCCATGCTCCTGCTCCCGCTGCTTCTTTTCCTCCCCTATCGCCGCTTTCCCTCGCGCGCCTGGAGCTGGACCATTCTCGGCACAACCCTCCTTTGTTTCGCGATAGCGGCAGGCTGGTCTGCTCTCTCCATCCCTACTTCCCATTACGGCCAGTCCGATACGACCCAAAATTTTAATGCCCACCTATCCTTGATCTTCTCTGATCCAATTGACTTCCTGCGCGCATCCACGGCTGAGTACACTTCCCGCTTCGGCGAATACTACAGAAACTGGCTGGCTTCTTACGGTCATTGGATCGGTGTTGTTCCCACCAGCATCTTCTGGTTGTTCCCGCTGGTCTTGGGGGCAGCCGTCCTGGCCGAGCCGCGCCAGCCCAGTTTTGACCGCAGGAAGCGCCTCATCCTCATCGTCCTTGCGCTGTTATCAACCGTTCTCACAGCGCTATTTTTCTTCGCCCTCTTCTATAAACCAGGCATGTCTGCATCCTATGGCAAGCAGGGGCGCTACTTTATCGTCACCCTGCCCCTCTTGTTCATCAGCTTCTCCGCCGCCGCCAACCTGCCCGCCCGGCTGCACAGCGCTCTCCGCGGCTTGACCATTTCCCTCCTGCTCCTTGTGCTTGGCCTATACAGCTTCGGCCTCTATGCAACTTATTACTCTTACTGTGGCTCTACCTATTACACTTTCCAATCCTGCGTGCAGCCGGTATATAAACAAATCGACCTTGACACAGCCCCAATAGCCGTGGTGCATTCTGAAGCCATCATCACCCAGTCTTTCACCAGCGTGTGCGGGGCGGTGGAGGGCGTCCGCGTACGTACACTAGACATTCCTGCCGGGATTTCAGGCACGCTGACCCTCTCGCTTTTCGATAACAACGATTCTCTTTTGGGCTCCACAGATGTCCCCGCGGCTTCCATCAAATCGCGTGAGTACATCAATTTGACCCTCCCGGAACCCATTCCTTCCGCCGGGTCGCAATATCAAATCCAAATCACCAGCCCAGATATCGACCCCGCTCAAGGCTTCCCCTTGCTTGCGGCCACCGCCGACCAATATCTCGAAGGCAGCCTGGCAATAAATGGCTTCGAGCAAGAAAACGATCTGATCTTCAAATACACGTGCCCCTTCTCCTGGAGTAGGATTTTCAGGTAACACTTCTTGGTCCGCCAAAACCTGTCCTCTCAAATGACACAAAGCGCCTATAATATACATGAAACCATCCTTATAAATGGATAAGGAACCTATGCCCACACCTGAACTGCTTGTCTTGGTCAACAACCACTTTGATCCCACCTGGCGGCGTGCCTGGGATCAGCGCTTCGCCTTCCGCGGTCAGACCTTTGTCTCCTATGCCGACCTGGAAGAATATTACATGCTCGAAAACCTGTCCCTGGCCGAGCAGAACCCCGAGTACAAATTTCACGCTGAATTCCCCCTGGTAATGCAAAAGTTCCTCGAGCGCCACCCCGAGCGGTTGGATGATCTTCGCCGCCTGAGCAGGGCGGGGCGTTTTGCTGTCAGCGGCGGCGGGCAGGTCATTGTAGACGGCAATATGGTTCTGGGCGAAAGCCTGGTGCGCAACTATCTCATCGGCCTGAACTATGTGGAAGCTACTTTTGGCAAGCACACCCCCCTGGCTGTGCGCAACGACGCCTTTGGCAACCCCGCCCAATTGCCCCAAATCCTGCGCGGCTGTGAGATGGACTGGGTCAGCGGCCTCAGTTACTCTCAACCTAAGGGTGCCTTCTGGCGCGGCCTGGATGGCAGCACCGTGGTTTGCCAGACCCTGCCCCTGGTCGCGCGCGCGGGGGGTGTTGTAAAATATCCACCCTGTCCCGATTGCCGCGGCACGGGCCAGGACTGCCCGCGCTGCGAAGGACGCGGCATCGACCCGGCGCTGCGCGCCTTCTTGCCCGAGCACCTCAACCTTGCCGACACAGACGAATTTGGCGCTGGGATCGTCTCCTGCTCGCCCGAAGAACTCCTACCCAACCCCGAACTGCTCAACTGGGCCAAAGCTCACAACGCGCGCTTCATTCTCGAAACCGAGGCTTTTCCCTACCTGAAAAACCTCTTCCTCCAGCTCGACAACCCACTCGCCGGGCATATGCATCCCGACGTGGAGATGAATCCCAATAACACCGGTGTATTCGTCACCCGCATCCGTACCAAGCAGGCGGTGCGCCGCCTGGAGCACGATCTCCTGGCTGCCGAAGTGCTTAATACGCTGGCCTGGCAGCACGGACAGGCCTACCCCCAGGTTGAATTGACCCACACCTGGCAGCAACTGCTCTTTTGCATGTTCCATGATGCCATCACCGCCACTCACATTGACGCCTCTTACGCCGAGTTGGAGATGATGTGGGGCGAGATCGAGGAGTCGATCAGCGGGTTGTGCTCCCAGGCCTTCGACCAGCTTGTGCGTTCCGAGCCCGAGTCGCTGGCCGTGTTCAATCCCACCGGACGCGCCGCCACGCAGATCGCCCGCGCCGAACTGCCCGCCAACACCGGCCTCATCGACCCGCAAGGCCTCCCGGTAACATTGGTTCCGGTCAAGCCGCCCAGCGCAGACGATCACTCGCTCACCGTCGAGTTCCTTGCTCAGGCCGTCCCGGCTTTCTCCGCGCAAACCTACAAAATTGTGCCTGCCGCGCCGCCGGTGCCGCTTCAGGCTGCCCAACCCGCCGCTCGCGAGGTGCTTGAAAACGAGCGCTTCCACATCCAGGCCGGACCGCGCGGCGTGGAACAAATCTTTGACAAGCGCCTCGGCCGCAACATCCTCCACACTTCCAACTACCGCCCCGGTGAATTGATCCTGGAGCACGACGAAGGCTCGCCTTGGGCAACATTGCATCCCGACCAATCCCGCACCTCCCTGGGCCACTTCACCAACCTGGTGCGGGTGGAACGCGGCGGCGGCGCGCAAAAATTGATCTACCGCGTAGAGCCTCCCTTCCGCGCCGGGTACGTAGCCAACGGACTGTCTGCTGAAGTCGAGATCAAGCTCACCGAAGGGCTGGATCGGGTCGATTTCCACCTGACCGTGGATTGGGACACCTTCAACCACCGCCTGCGCATGGCCTTCCCCACCCCCATCGAGGGCAAGCCCCTCTACGAAGTGCCTTTTGGCGCGCTCGAGCGGCGCAACTACCAGCCCACCTTTGATTGGACCGGAGCCAACGGCGATTGGCCCGCCTTGCACTGGGGCGGCATCACCTCTGCCGAAGCCAGCCTGGCCATCTTCAACCGCGGCCTGCCCTCCTATCGCATTGACCCCGGTCTGGTGCTGGTTTCACTGTTGCGCAGCCCGGCGGTGCCCACTTACCTGCACGAGCCGGAATACTACACTATGACCGAATACGATGGCATGCGCGACGCCGGACAGCACTCCTTTGACCTGGCTGTCGCCGCCTACGCTGGCAAGCTGCTGGCCTCGCCGGTCGTCTCCGACGCAGACGCATTCAACTCCGGGCTGCTGACCATCCGCGGGCAATTAGACCTGCCCGAGCTGCCGCGCATCGAATCGGACTGTGCCCAGGTTTGCACCGTCAAGCCCGCCGAAAAGGGCAAGGCCCTGGTCATCCGCCTGTACGAATGCCGCGGCGAAGGCGGCCCGGTGCGCATCCGCCTGCCCGAGCCCTGGAAGACCGTGCGCCGTTCCAACCTGCTGGAGCGCCAGACCGGCGCCCTGCAGGTGCATAATGGACTGGCCCTGTTCCGCCTACGCCCGTGGGAAATTGCCACCCTGCTCGTTTCGGCCGCCGAATAACCGGCCGCTGCACTGTTTCTTGTTCGCGACTCAATTCTGGAGAACGGTAGCCATGAAAAAAGCTTTGCGCATCCTGCCCCTGCTTCTGGTGTTCATTCTGGCTGCTTGCCAGGCTCAAGCCAGCACAAAAATCGGCGACATTGAAATCGTTTCCCCGTGGGCGCGCGCAGCCACCTCGATGGCGGGTATGGAGGGCGGCGGAGGCAATGGGGGGGCCTTCATGCTGCTCAAAAATTCCGGTTCGACCTCCGACAAACTAATCCGCGCCGCCAGCGACGTGGCTGAAACGGTCGAAATCCACCAGACCACCATGGAAGGCGACGTCATGCGCATGTCCCCGGTGGAGTTCATTGAAATTCCTGCCGGAGGCGAGGTGGAATTGAAGCCCGGCAGCTATCACGTCATGCTCATCGGCTTGAAACAAGACCTGAAAGCCGGCGACACCATCAACATCACCCTCACCTTTGAAAATGCCGGCGAAACTACCGTGAAAGTGGAAGTGCGCACGCCTTAAAAAGTACCCACATGGGTCATTGTTAGGCCCCGCCGTAGATGATATTCTTTACGATGTAATCAATTTCAATCAAAGATCGTGAAGAATTCTTTTAAGGCAGGGTAACAAAATGGACGAAGACAAACGCACTTACAGAGATTATGCCGATGACATGGACACCTACGCGCCCTATGTCAAGATCGATGACGAAACTATAGAAATTCTGCTGCTCGACAAAATCGCTACCGGCGGGTAGACAACCGCGAACAACCGCCCGGCCAGAGGGAGATAGCTTTTCCTCTGACCGGGCGGCTGCATTTATCGCTCTTCTCCTTGTGACCGCACCTTATTGGCTCAGATAAGGTGCGGTCAGCCTTTAATGAACCTGGCGCAAGATCAGCGCCTCGTAAGGCTCGAGAGCCACCAGCCCGCCACGCAGCGGGCTCATTTGCTCGCGCTTGCTCGAAAGCAGCATCTCCCAGTTGACCGAGGCCAGCTTGCCGCCCAGCACCAGCCGCTTGCGCCGCCCCGAGAAGTTGAGCGCCACCAGCATCGTCTCGTCGGAGGTCTGGCGCAGGTATCCCAGGATGAAGTACGTATCGAAGGTCAAGGGGATGAACATCCCCTCCCGCAAAGCCGCCGATTCACGCCGCAGGGCAATCAACTTGCGGTAAAAATGCCACAGCGAGTTTGGATCTGCCCGCTGCGCCTCCACGTTGCGCATCCCGTAATTGGGATGCGGCGGCAGCCAGGTCTGCACCCCGGCTGGGCTGAAACCCGCGTTGGGCGAGGCGTCCCACTGCATAGGCGCCCGGCAGCCATCTCGCCCAGGCACAATGGGCCAGTATTTCTTGCCCAGGCGATCTTGAATCTCGCGATAGGGCACATGGATGTCTCGCATGCCGATCTCTTCGCCATAATAGAGGAAGGGTGTACCCCGCTGGGTGAGCATGAGCGCCGCCGCAATCTTCAGGCGGTCGTCCTTCTCGCCGCCCCCATAGCGCGTGGCTGAACGGCGGTTGTCGTGGTTGTTCAGCACCCAGGTCGGCCAGGTATCGGCAGCCAGGGCCTGTTCCCAGCGTTGAATGGCGCGGATAAACGCCCGCGGACTCCAGCGGCTTTGCAGAAGTTCAAAGTTGAATGTTCCATGCAGCTTATCCGGCCCGCAGTACTGCGCCGCCTTCTCCGCCGAAGCCAGGAAGGTCTCGCCTACCGCGTAACGTTCAGGGTACGAATCCAGCAGGGAGCGCAGTTCTTGCAGCAGCGGCATCATCTCCGGCTGGTCGATGTCGTGGATGTGGCGCTGGCGTTCAAATGCCCGAATACCAAACAGGGTGGTGGGGTTGTCCTTCAAATCCGCGTCTTTGAAAAAGCTGTTGAACACATCCAGGCGGAAGCCATCCACGCCGCGCTCCAGCCAGAAGCGGAACACGTCCAGCATCTCACGGCGCACCGCCGGGTTGCGCCAGTTCACGTCCGGCTGCTCGCGGTAAAACATGTGGAAGTACATCTGCCCGGTAGCGGGGTCCGGTACCCAACCCTCTTCGCCAAACACCGACAGCCAGTTGTTAGGCGGCTTATTGCCCGGCTTGGGATCGCGCCAGAAATAGTAATCCCGGTAAGGGTTGTCCCGCGAGCTGCGAGACTGCTGGAACCAGGGGTGCTGGTCGGAAGTGTGGTTCATGACCATATCCAGCACGACGCGGATGCCGCGCCGGTGGGCCTCGGCGGTTAGGCGGTCGAAATCTTCCAGCGTGCCAAACTGGGTATGGATATCCACATAATCGCTCACGTCGTACCCAAAATCTACGTTGGGAGAGGGATAAATCGGCGACAGCCAGATGGCATCCACCCCCAGCTCGGCAAGGTAATCCAGTTTCGCCGTGATCCCCGCCAGGTCGCCAACTCCATCGCCGTTCGAGTCGGCAAACGAGCGCGGGTAGATCTGGTAAATGACGCCGTCTTTCCACCACAACTTTGATGTCATGTCTGCTCCATAATAGGTATATTGGACGGATGCTGCGCAGCCCCGGATTGGCTTCCGCAAATTGAGGCAGGTTTTTCAACCTACCGGCAAATGCGGCGCACAAGATGGGTTAATTATATGCCGATTTGCTGCTAATCAAACCGCCGTGCGACGCCTTTGCAAAGCAATCCTAATTGCTCTGCAAAGGGGAAGAAAGTTTCCAAACTCAAGGTGTTATCAGCACTCTTTGAGAACGTTAACTTAGATCCTGAAATTTGCTTGACAATGTCCAATCGCATCTGTATAATGATAATGAGAGCGCTCCCATTCTTGCTCCCCCCACATTTTATTTAACCTCATAAGGAGTCGTATGCAGTACGGATTTTTCGACGATCAGAAACGTGAGTACGTCATTACCCGCCCCGATACCCCCCTCCCCTGGATCAACTATCTCGGCTCCGAAGAGTATTTTGGCCTCATCAGCAACACGGCGGGAGGGTACTCCTTCTTCCGCGATGCCCGCCTGCGCCGCATCTCTCGCTACCGCTACAACAACGCCCCCTTTGATTTCGGCGGCCGTTACATCTACCTGCGCGACCAAGCCAGCGGCGCCTACTGGTCCCCCTCCTGGCAGCCCACTCGCACCAAACTGGACGATTACTCCTGCCGCCACGGCATGGGTTACACCATCATCAAATCCTCCTTCCAGGGCATCCAGGCAGAAACCCGTTACTTCGTGCCCCTCAACGAGAACCTTGAAATCTGGCAGTTCACGGTCACCAACAAGCGCAACGAGGCCGCCGAGCTGTCCGTTTTCTCCAGCATCGAGTTCTGCCTGTGGGACGCTCTGGATGATTCCTCCAACTTCCAGCGCAACTTCAGCACCGGCCAGGTCGAGGTGGAAGACAACATCATCTACCACAAAACCGAGTACCGCGAGCGCCGCAATCACTTCGCCTACTTCGCCTGCTCGCAGAAACCGGCCGGATTTGACACCCAGCGCGACACCTTCCTCGGCGCTTACCGCTCGTGGAACGAGCCGCTGGCTGTTGAGCGCGGGCAATGCTTCAACTCCGTAGCCCACGGCTGGGCCCCCATGGGCGCGCACCAGGTCAACCTGAGCCTGCAACCCGGCGAAACCCGCCAGATCATCTTCCTGCTGGGCTACTTTGAGAACCCCAACTACGCCAAGTTTGATCCCCCGGATTCTCAGACCATCAACAAGCAGGGGGTGCGCCCGGTCATCGCCCGCTACTTGCAGCCCGCCAACGTCAACGCCGCCTTCGAGGCCCTGCGCAAACACTGGGATAACCTGGTAGGCGTCCTGCAGGTGGATACCCCCGACGTTCACACCAACCGCATGGTCAACATCTGGAACGCCTACCAGTGCATGGTGACCTTCAATATGTCCCGCTCGGCCTCCTACTTCGAGTCGGGCATTGGTCGCGGCATGGGCTTCCGCGATTCCAACCAGGACCTGCTCGGCTTCGTCCAGATGATCCCCGAACGAGCCCGCGAACGTATCCTCGACATTGCCGCCACCCAGTTGCCCTCGGGCGGCGCCTATCACCAGTACCAGCCCCTGACCAAACGCGGCAACAATGACGTTGGCAGCAACTTCAACGACGACCCCTTCTGGCTGGTGCTGGGCGTTTCGGCCTACATCAAAGAGACCGGCGACTGGTCCATCCTGGACGTGCCCGTGCAGTATGATAACCAGCCCGGCAGCGAGCAGCCCCTCTACGACCACCTCCAGCGCAGCTTCCAATACATCCAGGAGCGTATCGGCCCGCACGGCCTGCCGCTCATCGGCCGCGCCGACTGGAACGACTGCCTCAACCTCAACTGCTTCTCCGCCGAGCCGGGGCAATCCTTCCAGACCACCACCAACAAAGACGGCAAGGTCGCCGAGTCGGTCTTCATCGCCGGGTTGTTCGTCCTGTCTGCCAAAGAAATGGCCGATATCGAGGTCTACCTCAAGCACCCCGACCAGAAAAAGCACTATCTGGACGAAGCCGCCAAGATGGAAGCGGTTATCTGGCAGCACGGCTGGGACGGCGCCTGGTTCCGCCGCGCTTACGACGACTTCGGCGAGCCGGTCGGATCGCAAACCTGCCAGGAAGGTAAAATTTTCATCGAGCCGCAGGGCATCTGCATTATGGCTGGGCTGGGCCTCGAAGATGGGCGCGCCGCTCAAACCCTGCAATCGGTCAAAGAGCATCTGGCTACTCCCCACGGCATCGTCGTGCAGCAGCCCGCCTTCTCGCGTTACTACCTGCACCTGGGCGAAATCTCCTCTTACCCGCCCGGATACAAAGAAAATGCGGGCGTCTTCTGCCACACCAACCCCTGGATTATGATCGCCGAGACCATTCTGGGCAACGGCGACCAGGCCTTTGACTACTACCAGCGCATTAACCCCTCCTACCGCGAGCCGATCAGCGAGGTACACCGCTGCGAGCCTTACGTCTACCCACAGATGATCGCCGGGAAGGACGCTCCCACCCACGGCGAAGCCAAGAACTCCTGGCTCACTGGCACGGCCTCGTGGAACTTTGTCGCCATCACCCAGTGGATTTTAGGCATCCGCCCCACCCTTAACGGACTGGAAATCGCGCCCGTCATTCCCAGCAGTTGGAGCGGTTTCACCGCCACCCGTCAGTTCCGCGGCGTCACTTATAATATCCGCGTCGAGCGCAAGGGCCCTGGCAACAAGCTCTCACTGGTGGTGGACGGCGCCCCGGTTCAAGGCACGGTTGTGCCCCTGCCCGCGCCCGGCGTCAAACTGGTCGAGGTGCTGGTCAAGATCAACTAACCCAAGAATTCTTCTCCTCATGTTTGTACGGGCGCGGACATCCGCGCCCGTACGCATTCCACGCCGGTTTCCATTAAACTCATTAAGAATTCCTCGTTCACCCAATTTCTCGTGGTAAAATATTTGCAAGTTTGTATTCGCGCCTGGCAGCAAACATCCGCGTTCTCTGGCCAGGTTTTTTAATTGACGAGGTGTATGCAACCGCAACTCTGGCACTGGATTCAACTCTTCCAGGCCCTGTACCACGACAAGTGGGGAGGCGCCGTGAAAACGGCCCTCCCCACTTCTTTATTCATCATGCAGAGATAACAAGATTCGATTGAGGTGAGTAGATATCACTCACTGAACACGGACAAGGAGCGCAAAATGGCAACCAAGTATATTTTCTTTACCGGTGGCGTGGTTAGCTCGGTAGGCAAAGGCGTGACCGCCGCGGCCATCGGCCGCCTGCTCAAGGAGCGCGGTTTTTCGGTGGCCGTTCAAAAACTAGATCCCTACATCAACGTCGACCCCGGCACCATGAGCCCCTACCAGCACGGCGAAGTGTACGTGCTGGACGACGGCGCCGAGACTGACCTGGATTTGGGCCATTATGAGCGCTTCATCGATATCCGCCTCAACCGGGTCTGTAACATCACCACCGGTCAGGTCTATGCCGAGGTGATTAGCAAAGAGCGGCGCGGCGACTACCTGGGCGGCACCATCCAGGTCATCCCGCACATCACCAACGAGATCAAACGCCGCATTGCTATGGTCAGCCGCACCACCGGCGCCGAAATCGTCCTGGTGGAGGTCGGCGGCACAGTGGGCGACATCGAAAGCCTGCCCTTCCTGGAGGCCATCCGCCAACTGCGCAGCGACCTGGGCCGCGAAAACACCTTCTACGTTCACCTGACCTGGCTGCCCATGATCGGCGCGACCGAAGAGTTGAAGACGAAACCTACCCAGCACTCCGTGCGCGAGCTACGCTCCATTGGTATCTCGCCGGATATGATCGTGGCCCGCTCCGACCATCCGGTTGACGATGGCATTTGCGAAAAAATCGCCCTGTTCTGCGACGTTGAAGCGCGCGCCGTGGTGCCCATGGTCACCACGCCCGTACTCTATCAGGTGCCTTTGCTCCTCGAAGAAGCCGGGGTGGCTGATTTAATCTTGCACCGGCTGGGCTTTGAACCACGGCAGATGCCGGACTGGTCCGCCTGGAAACGCCTTGTGGAACGCACCAAGCAGGAAAAGCCCAAACTGACCATTTCGCTGGTGGGCAAGTACGTTGAACTGCACGACGCCTATATGAGCGTGCGTGAAGCCTTGCGCCATGCCGCCCTGGAAGTGGGCGTGGAGCTGGATATTCGCTGGCTGCACTCGGTGGAGCTGGAAAAAGGCAAAGGCTGGGATGATATCCGCGAATCCGCGGGGGTGATCGTGCCCGGCGGTTTTGGCAGCCGCGGCATCGAGGGCAAGATCCAGGCCATCCGCTACGCTCGCAACGAGAAAGTGCCCTACCTGGGCCTATGCCTGGGCATGCAGTTGATGGTGGTGGAGTTTGGGCGCTGGGTGCTGGAAAGTGATGACTGCAACTCGACCGAGTTTGACCGCACCACGCGCTACCCGGTCATCGACCTGATGCCCGAGCAAGTGGATATCACCGACATGGGCGGGACGATGCGCCTGGGGCTGTATCCCTGCATGCTGCAGGAGGGCTCCATTGCCCGCAAAGCCTACGGCGTGGAGAAGGTGGATGAGCGCCACCGCCACCGCTTCGAGTTCAACAACGCCTACCGCCAGCGCTTCTCCGAGCGCGGCATGCGCTTCAGCGGGCTGTCGCCCGATGGCCGCCTGGTGGAAATCGCTGAGATCGCCGACCACCCCTTCATGGTGGGTACGCAGTTCCACCCCGAGTTTCTCTCGCGCCCCAACCGCGCACACCCCTTGTTTGTGGGCTTTGTGCGGGCCGCGGCGCAAAAAGCCGGAGTCATTTGACCTTCCGCAGAAGAATTCTGGATTTCTACGCCCCTCCCCTGTGTCCCCTCCCCACACATTTAGGCCGGGTAAAAAACGTTCCATGGTGTGGGGAGGGGAGCCAGATTTCAGAAAGGTGAGGGGCGAAACGCCCCTCACCTTTCTGAAATAATTTTCCTCCCCCAGCCCAAACGGCCAAATCTTCCCAGCTAGCGAATGGCTGGGGGAGGGCAGGGTGGGGGCAATCAATCTCCGGAGTAGGCAACAGAAAAGGGCACTTCTTCCCCTACCGGGCGGCATACCAGGGCACTTCGATGCCCTGAGCGCCCAGGCGCTCGGCCAGTTCACCAATATGCTGCTGAAGATGGCGCAGGTTGTAGATTGCAACTCGCGCTTGCCAAAATACCACCAGTGAAAGCCGGAGGGACCGTCAAAATCCAGCTTCGGCAGAAAATTAATTGCCTGCTCCTGGCAGAAGTCCGCAAACTCCAGCACCTCTTCCGGGGTATAGGGAGGTAAATCCGGAGCGAGGTGAGGCGTCGGCCATTGAATCATGCCCAGAGCCTCTGCTTCAGCGCGGTGTTTGGGCCAGGCAGCAAAATCCTCAAATTGAGGATGTAGATAAAGATGAGTATAAAAAATTGCGTGGTACGCCAGCCGCCAGAAGCGGTTATTGGAGGCGGGATCATCCCACAGTTCCGGCGGGCAGCGTCGGACCACCTCGCGGAGCATATCCAGCGCGGCGGCATATTGGGATTGATAGACGATGTATTCCATGGGAACCCTTTCAGTGAGCAATCAGCGTCAAAATTTATTATACATTCGGTTTCGCAAATCTCTTCCGGTCGCTCTTTCCTGCAGCAATTTTTGGAGTATACTTAATCTGTTCTGCGCACGTACTGCGGCTCTGCCGCTGAATTTCAACTCTCGAAAGGCATAACTATGGACACTGTGATCGAATCAATCGTTGGCCAGGAAGTCCTGGATTCCCGCGGAAACCCAACCGTGGAAGTGGAAGTGGTCTTGTCGGACGGCAGCTGGGGCCGCGCTGCGGTACCCTCCGGCGCCTCCACCGGCATCCACGAAGCCCTGGAAATGCGCGACGGCGACAAGAGCCGTTACGGCGGCAAGGGCACCCTAAAAGCCGTTGAGCACGTCAACACCGAAATCGCCGACCTCCTGGTTGGCTGGGACGCCGTGGAGCAGAAGGCTGTCGATATGGCCATGCTCGAGCTGGACGGTACCCCCAATAAGTCCAAGCTGGGCGCCAATGCCATTCTCGGCACCAGCCTAGCCGTGGCCAAAGCAGCCGCCAATGCCCTGGGCCTGCCCCTCTACCGCTACATCGGCGGCGTGTATGCTCACGTGCTGCCCGTCCCGATGATGAACATCCTCAACGGTGGCGCGCACACCGCCTGGCAGTCCACCGACGCCCAGGAATTCATGGTTATGCCTTTGGGCGCGCCGTCCTTCGCCGAAGGCCTGCGCTGGGGCGCTGAGATCTACCACGCCCTCAAGGGCGTACTTAAGGCCCGCGGCTACGCTACCCTGGTGGGCGACGAGGGTGGTTACGCCCCGGCCCTCAAAGCCAACGTGGAAGCCGTCGAGGTCATACTCGAGGCCATCCACAAGGCCGGTTACAAAGCCGGCGAGCAGGTCTGCATCGCCCTCGACCCGGCAGCCTCCGAACTGTACGACGAGGAGACCAAGAAGTACAACCTGCGCAAGGAAGGCAAGATGCTGACCGGCGAGGAAATGGTCGCCTTCTGGAAATCCTGGGTCGATCAGTACCCGATTGTGTCCATCGAAGACGGTCACGCTCAGGACGACTGGGAAGGCTGGAAGTTGATGACTGCCGAGCTCGGCAACCGCATCCAGATCGTTGGCGACGACCTGCTCGTCACCAACCCCGTCCGCGTCCGCCGCGGCATCGCTGAGAAATCCGCCAACGCCCTGCTGGTCAAGCTCAACCAGATCGGCAGCCTGACCGAGACCATCGAAGCCGTGGAAACCTGCCACCGCAACGGCTGGCGCGCCGTCACCTCGCACCGCTCCGGCGAAACCGAGGACTCCACCATCGCCGACCTGGTTGTGGCCCTGAACATGGGTCAGATCAAGACCGGCGCCCCTGCTCGCTCCGACCGCGTAGCCAAGTACAACCAGCTCCTGCGCATCGAGACCGAACTGGGCGAGACCGGCAAGTACGCCGGTTGGGATGCCCTGGCGATCAAACCCTCCTCCGCCAAGTAATTTACAAGCACCGCTCTCTTGACCCTAAGGGTTTTCTAAAACCCTTAGGGTCTTTTTTTGCCACTCGCAAATTGAGGAAAGTTCACCTCATCCTCTGACAGAGTAGTTTCCCTTTTTATTCTGACCCAAACGCCACAATCTTCTCGGCCGCTTGCTCAAAAGCCTCCCCACCGGACATAAATGTGTGATGCTCGCCGGGAACGGCCTCAAAGCGCGCATTTGCTCCAATCAACTCGGCCAGGCGGCGGCTGAAGCTCGGCTGAGCGACCGTATCTTGGTCGCCGTGCAAGATGAGCACGGGCATCTCCAACCCCGAAGCGGCTTGCTTCACCAGGCGGCCCAAGCGGCGGAATTGATCCACGAACACCAGGGGCAGGCGCAGCTCGCGCATTTGCTGCATGTCCGTTTCCGGAACCCCCGACAGGTCAACGTTCGTGCGGCTCGCCTCCTGCATCATCTGCGCAAAACCGGAAGGCAGCGCGCGGAATGGACGGATGGCGGGCGCAAAGATCGTTTCTAGGGTGCCAAACAGCAATCGCAGCCACAAAGGCTCTTGCCACCAGAAAGGCGCCAGCAGCACCAGCCGGTCCGGCTTGCACCGTTCCGCCGCCGCCGCGCTGATGGCCCCGCCCAGCGAAAAACCGATCAAGATCACCGGTCGTCCAGATTCGCGGGCTAATTCAACCTCCCCGGCCAGCCAATCCGCCCACCCGGCGGCACGCTGCTGGAACAGCGCGGGCAGTTCGCGCCCCAATCCAGGCACCAGCAGCCCCTGCACCGTCCAACCGGATGCATGCAGCAAATTCGCCAGCGGGCGCAGTTCGCCGGTGGTGCCGGGAAATCCGTGCAACAGCAGGGCCACGGGCGCGCCCGGCTGCCCCTCCAGGCGGTAGGGCAAATGCTCGGGGCGCTCAAAGACTTCCAGGGCAGGCAGGGTGACCTCTTCCATCGGCGTGCCGAGGGCATGCAGCGCATCGAAAACCAGTAAAAAGGCCCCCTGCACGATGATGCCCCAGCCCATCCCGTGCAGCAGATCGCTTTTACCCCACAGCAGCAAGCCCACCCCCGCCAAGATATAGAGCACATCCAACCCGCCGTTGATCCACAGCACCCGGCGCAGGCTGCGCGCCTTGCGAGCGTTTTCGTCCGCGTCCACAAGCCCTTCCAGCCGGGCGGCCACTCCGCGCAATCCCGCCAGGGCGATGACCGCATCGATCCCCCCCCACAAAGCGGCTTGAATACCAAAACCACGCCAAAAGTCCGCGCCGCCCAACCACAAGGCCAGCCCAACCAAAACGCTGAGCGCGCTCCAGATCAACAAACGGCGAGAGAGAATTTTTTGGAAGTGCCAGATCATAGGTTTATATTGAACCCCATAAATTTGGTGAAGTATTCATGATATTTCTTATCAATTCAAGCCAGAAGAAAAAAGGTTCTGTGCAACTCGCCTCAATCTAAAACATAGCCTATATCTCCGGTAAGGTACCAATTATCTTCCACTTTCTCCAAATAAAAAATCGTGTAGCTTTGATCTAATACCGACTCATAAATATCATAATCAGGACTTAACTGCGCTGTAGATGGGTTGGATGATATTTCTAACTTGGACACAGGGGAAAGCAAAGGAAATCTTTCTTGGGAAAATTCTTGTACGAAGTCTTCTAAAGAATTCTTCTGGCGATATGCTGGAGACATATCTTCATATGCCCATTCGTAATTATTCCACATCAGGTTACCCACGAAGTCGTTATATGTTGAATAAATTCTTCGTTCATCTAACTTTTGTGGTGCCTTATTTTGACGTGCTAATTCTTCACTGGCAATACTATTCCCCCAACCAAGGTAATTGATTACCCCCATGAATAGCAGGAAACCAATTCCATAAAGGGCTATTGTTCCTAAACGAACCCGAAACAAATCCTTTTCCCCTTCACGCGCCTTCATTATCAATTTTGAAACAGCTTTAAGAAGTGTTGCAAATCCCACGAAAGCAAAGATTTGAGTAATAATCGTCAGCATGATCTTCTCCTGCCTTTGCCATGATTCAAATCAGAACATGCGTTTACCCGACTGATCGAAGTTTTATTCAGAAGGCCGGAAAGGTCTTTGATATTTCTAGGGACTTCTCACAGAATTCACAAACGGCTGCAACGCAGCCAGGAAATCAACCAGGCACTCTTCCTGCGGCACGTGCCCGCCTAACGTCCACTGCTAATCTCTGCGATGTCGCATTCAACCATTTCTTCAATCATCTCTCGAAATGATTTTTCTGGCTTCCAGTTCAACTTTTCATGAGCCTTAGATGAATCCCCCACTAAGGGAACCTCTTCCGCAGGGCGGAAGAATTTTGGATCAACCTTAACATGCTCTTCATAGTTCAATCCCATGGATGAAAAAGCAATTTCACAACATTCTCTGACAGAATGCAGAATGCCAGTCGCTATCACGTAGTCATCCGGCTGATCTTGTTGCAACATAAGCCACATCGCCTTTACGTAATCTGGAGCATATCCCCAATCTCGTTTTGCATCTAAATTCCCCAGGACAAGCTCATGGGTTAGCCCAAGCTTGATTTGAACAGCGCCGCGTACTATTTTCCGTGTTACAAATTCATGCCCACGTCGAGTCGATTCGTGATTATAGGCTATTCCGTTACAACCAAACAAACCATAATTATCTCGGTAGTTACAGGTTAAGTAATATCCGGTTGCTTTTGTAATACCATACGCCGAACGGGGATGGAAAGGTGTGTTTTCGTTTTGTGGATAACTGGAAGCCCGCCCAAATAATTCAGATGATCCGGCAAAATAGAATTTGCAAAGAGGGGCAATTTCTTTCAATATAGACAAAATATAATGTGTCCCATTAACGTTTGAATTGAAAATCGAAAATTCATCGTCAAATGAGTAGGAAACAAAAGAAGATGCTGCCAAATGATAACATTCCTCTGGTTTAACCCTCTGTACAATTTGGAACATTGAGGGATACGCCTCAATCGAAGCCGGATGCAATGTTATTTGATTGATTACTTCCTTCAAATTTTGCAAAGACGTATCGGGATTTTCTAATTCGCTCCGCCTTACAATCCCATGAACTTCGTAACCTTTTGCCAATAATAACTCGGCTAAGAAAGAGCCGTCTTGCCCGGATATTCCCGTTATTAATGCCTTCATTTGACTTACCTTTCCATACTGACGACTTGATGCTCCCACTTGTGCCAACCGTCAAAGCGTTCTGCCAGGATCTTCCTGCCTTCACCAGGACACTTCTCTCCCAGCAATTCAAGGTCCGCATCAACCATAATTCGCACCAACTCGTGAAATTTGACTTTGGGAGCCCAGCCTAATTGGCTCTTTGCTTTTGAAGCATCTCCTAATAGATAGTCCACTTCAGTCGGTCTGAAATAACGCGAGTCGATCTCAACAATCTTTTTCCAATCCATACCAACATATCCAAACGCTTCGTCTAAAAATTCCCGAATGCTGTGAGCCTCACCAGTTGCTACAACAAAATCATCTGCTTTGTCCTGCTGCAGCATCATCCACATGGCTTCCACATATTCAGGAGCATATCCCCAGTCACGCTTAGAATCGAGATTACCAAGAAACAATTTATTTTGAGTGCCTTTTTTAATGGCGGCTAATGCCCTGGTAATTTTCCGTGTCACAAATGTCTCTCCACGGCGTGGTGATTCGTGATTGAATAGGATGCCATTTGATGCGAACAAATTGTATCCTTCACGGTAATTGCGGGTGACCCAATAAGAATATAGCTTTGCTGCAGCATAAGGACTCCGTGGTTCAAACGGAGTTGTTTCATTCTGGGGGGGAGTAGCTGAACCAAATAATTCACTGGTTGAGGCTTGGTAAAAGCGTTCTGTGAAACCACTACGTCGAACTGCCTCAAGTATCCGTATTGTTCCAAGAGCATCGACTTCCGCAGTGTATTCGGGCATGTCAAAACTAACGCGCACATGACTCTGCGCTGCCAAATTATAAATTTCATCGGGTTGGATATTATAAATTACATTAGAAAGGCTCTCTTGAACTGAGACATCTCCATAATGCAAGTGTAACTGCGGACCTTTACTGTAATAGTGAGGATCATGATAAATATGCTCAATTCGCCGGGTATTGAAAGTGCTTGCTCGGCGAATGATCCCATGAACTTCATACCCTTTTGAAAGCAACAATTCCGCAAGATAGGATCCATCCTGTCCTGTAATACCAGTGATCAGTGCTTTTTTCAATTAGTACCCTATTTTCTCGTAACAACCAATCGAATTTTGTTGCGTTATTTTACCATCAATAGTCTAATGTGCCTTTTCCGGCAAATCTTTGATCCCTGGATCAGATTCATAACCACCTGGACGGTCGCTCTCTTCTTCCCGACACATTGCGCCAATAGATTTTCTAGAAGACCCGAAAGGTTCTTGAACCTTCTAGGGACTTCTCAAAGAATTCACAAACGGCTGCACCGCCGCCAAAAAATCAACCGGGCATTCCTCCTGCGGCACGTGCCCGCACGCTGGAAACACCACCAGCGTCGCCCCTGGGATCTCTCCCCCCAGCCGCACACTGTCGGCGGTGGGCACAATCCGGTCGTCGTCTCCCGTCACCACCAGCACAGGCAAGGTCAACTCAGCCAGGCGCGGGGCCAGGTCTTCGCTGCCCGATCCCACCAGGGTAAACTCCCACAAGGCCCGGTCCCAGTTTTCCATGCGCAAAGGCTTGCGGTAGCCCTCTAAAATCTCTTCTGTCAGGCGTGAAGGGTCATGCCAGGCTGACTGGATGAAGGTGTCGCCTTGCGGGCCGGAAATAGAACGGGCCAGTACCGGGCCCACGCGCATCATCTGCGGCGTATTGAACAGGAACTGCGTCACCGGACCCATACTGCGCCCGCCGGTATAAATGGCAGCATCCACCAGCACCAGCCCCGAAACGCGCTCAGGCTGCGCCAAAGCCGCCTGCACAGCCAGCCGCCCGCCCGCCGAGTTACCTACCAGCACGGCCTGCTCGACGTCGAGCGCATCCATCAAACCGAACAGCAGCGCCAGATTAGCCTCCACCGTGTAGGGATTCTGGCTCCAATCCTCGCGCATGGGCCGCTCCGTCAGGCCGAAGGCCGGGCGGTCATAGGCAATGACCGTGCCGGACTGCGCCAGCGGCTCCACCACCTCGCGCCAGGAGAACAGGCTGGCCCCAAAACCGTGCATGAGGATCATCACCGGCTCGCCGCTGCCGTAGACCTTGTAATGCACCGAAAGGCCGTTGACCTCCACGAAGCGACTGTCGGGGTCGGTCAGCTCCTCCAACGGAGTGATGTTGGCCAGGGGCGGCATGGGCAAAACCAGCGGCCCGAGGATGACCACCAGCAGCATGAGCACCAGGACGATGGCAATGGCGCGCAGAAAACGTTTGAGCATGGGTACTTCCTTCAGATCACTCTTGTAACAAGGCGGCGGCCTGAGTCCAGACCTGGTCGAACATCTCCACCGTCAGGCGGCCGGTCTGCGTGTTTTGGCGGCTGGGATGGTAGGATGCCAGCAGCCAGGGCAGCTCCGGCGCAAAGCGGTTGAGCGTGTTGTGCGCAAACACCGCCCCCGAGACCTCCGCGCCGCGCTGCTTATACCAGCCCAGCAGCCAGTCAAAGGCAATCCGTCCCAGGGCCACAAAGCCGCGAATGTTGGGCAACAGGTCGATCTCGGCCTCCAGGTAAGGGCGGCAGGTGGCGATTTCGGCAGGCGTGGGCTTGTTGGCGGGCGGCGCGCAGCGGCAGGTGGCGCTGATGTAAGCGTCCTTCAGCTTCAGCCCATCGTCGCGGTGAAGCGAGTTGGGCTGGTTGGCAAACCCGGCCCGGTGCATGGCCGGATAGAGAAAGTCGCCCGAGGCATCCCCGGTAAAGTTGCGTCCCGTACGGTTGGAGCCGTGCGCGCCGGGGGCCAGCCCCACAATCATCAGGCGGGCCTGCGGGTCGCCAAAGCCAGGCAAGGGCCTGCCCCAATACTCCTGGTCGGCGTAAGCCCGGCGGCGGGAGCGAGCCACCTCCTCGCGCCATTCCACCAGGCGCGGGCACAGGCGGCATTCGACCACGCGGGCGGTTAGTTCATCGAGGCTGGTGAAGGTGGGCGTCATGATGGGCTCCGTGAGTATAGTGTGCTGTATTGATTGTATCAGGTACCGATTCAATCCTCAAATTCCTGGCGCGCAATGCTTGCACAAACTCAAGCAGGATTACAATTATCTTCCACCCAAACAAGGAGCCACCATGAGTACCCTCTACCCTCTCCGTTTCCAGGAAATTCTGCGCAATTACAGTTTTGGCAACCGCTGGATCGTTTCCGCCTATGAAAAGGGCCCCTTCCCCGCCGATCACCGCGTAGCCGAGACCTGGGAGGTCTGCAACCGGCCCAGCGAATCGAGCACGCTGGTCAACGGCCCGCTGGCCGGCGCCACCCTGCACGAGCTGATCGAACGCTTTGGCACGGAACTGCTGGGACGGGACGTGATCGCCCGCTGCGGCGTGCGCTTCCCGCTGCTCATCAAACTCCTGGATGTATCCAACCCGCTGGCCGAACAGGCCCACCACTCCGACGAACTGGCCCAGGCCCGCGGCCTGCCCGACCCCGGCAAGACCGAAGCCTGGTACATGCTGCGGACCTTGCCCGGCGCAACCATTCACTGCGGGGCCAAACCCGGCCTCACGCCCAAAGCCGCCCTGCAAGCCATCCTGAACGGCTCCAGCCGCGAGCTAATGCGCGAGTACCCCGTCCAACCCGGCGACGCCTTCCTGCTCCATGCCGGGACCATGCACTACTCACAGGGTGGAATGATCTTCTACGAGATCATGCAAAACTCGGATGTTTACATCGGCTTACAAGTCCCCAGTCCAGATCTACCTCCCGCCGAGCGCGAAACCCAGGCTCGCGCCGCGCTGGAAGGAATCAGTCTGGACGGCAGCTTTGACCCGCACATCCAGCCGGTGATCCTCCAGGAGGGCAGCAACACGCGCACCTTTGCCTTTGCCTGCCGCTACTTTGCCCTCGAGCGCCTGGACCTATCTGCCCCTTACCACCTGGACTGCAACGGGCAGCGTTTTTATGTACTGACCCAGATCGAAGGCACCTGCGCGGTGACGGCGGGCGCAACGACCGAGACTCTCAAGCCCGGCCAAAGCTGCCTGCTGCCCGCTTCGTTGGGAGAAGTCGAGCTACACCCCGGCCCCGGCTGTGCGCTTCTAAAAGCCTACGTTCCCGGCCTGGAAGCCGATGTTATTGCCCCGCTGCGTGCCGCGGGTGTCTCGGAGGAACTTATCCGCGGTCTGTGGGAGGGGCGCTAAAACGCTGCACCCACACCGCTGCCGCCCCCAATAAGCCCGTTTGGCTGCCCAGGGAGGCCCGCACCAGACTCACTTTTTGCCACGGCACCAGCCCGCACTGCGCGCGGATCACCGCTCGGGCACCTGCTTCAAACAGGCTCCAGCGGTTCATCAAGCCGCCACCCAAAACGATGCGCTCGGGGGCAAACAGGGTGATTAAATTGGCCAGCCCGAGACCCAGGTAACGCGCTTCCTTCTGGACCAACTCCTGCGCAGCCGGGTCGCCCTGTTCGGCCAGGTCACAAATGCGGCGGGCATCACCGTAAGCCTCGCCTTGCATTTGCTCTCCCCTGCGCCCCAGGGCTGTGCCGCTGGCCAGGCTTTCCCAGCAGCCCGAAGCCCTGCAAAAGCAAGCCGGGCCGCTCGGATCAATCACATGATGCCCGATCTCAGGGTGGCAGCCATCCAACCCACGGAAAAGCTGCCCGCCCAAGATCACGCCTCCGCCAATCCCGGTGCTGACGGTTACAAAGATCATACTGCGGCTGCCGCGCCCGCTGCCCCAGCGGAACTCGCCAAGCGCAGCAGCGTCCGCATCGTTTTCCACCGCCGCCGGAACGCCAAAGGCCAGTCCCAAATCTTCCGCCAGGTTGCGGCCTTCCAGGTTGGGCAAGAAGGAATTGGCCTGGAAGACCCCCTTCGCGTCCATGCGCCCCGTGCAGCCAATGCCAATCCCGCTGACCGGCCCCTCCTGAGATAACGCGGTCAATCCCTGCCGGATGCGCTCAACCAGTTCGGCATAGGGCATGGCGGGGTCGGTGGCAAACCGGCTCTCGGCCAGCAAGCGGCCCTCCCCACTCACCAGCCCCAGGGCAATCTTGCTGCCACCAATATCCACCGCTGCAATGATCACGCCCGCCCCCGCAAACCGTCCACAAAACGCTGCGTGATCCAGCGCGGGCGAGTGATAGCCGATCCTACCGTGACGGCCCACGCGCCGCAATCCAGGGCGCGGGCCGCCATCTCAGGTGTGTTGATGCGCCCCTCGGCGATCACCGGCAGCCCGGAGCGAGCCGCCAGCGCTTCGATCAAGGCGAAGTCCGGTTCATCCATCTGCGGGCTGTAATCCGTGTAGCCGGATAGGGTGGTCAGCAGGGCATCCGCTCCCGCCTCCGCCGCCGCGAGTCCTTCATCTAAAACCGATACATCCGCAAAGACTGGCAGCCCTGTCTCGCCCCGTACTCGCCGGATAAAGTCTACCGCCGAGCCGCCCTCGGGGCGTGGACGGTCCGTTGCATCCACCGCGATGGCCTGCGCGCCCGCCTGGGCCACGCGCCAGGCGTGCTCCAGCGTAGGCGTGATGCGCACCTCAAAACCGGGCAGGTCGGCTTTGAACAGGCCGATGACCGGCAGGTTCACCGCCGTCACCACCGCGGCAATGTCCTCCGGACCGTCGGCGCGAATACCCACCGCCCCACCCAACTGCGCGGCGCGGGCCATTGCCGCCATGATGGCCGGAGCGTTCATCGGGTCGCCGGCGCGGTCGTACGAATCCGGCTGGCAGGAAACCACCAGCCCGCTGCGGATTTGATCAAGAAGAGCCCTGGCAAGTGCATCTGTGTTCATGTAGTGATTATAGAGTGAGTCGGGGTGAAGATAAAGATGGAAATTTGCCAGCGATGTCCCAAACCGGATATAATCGTTTCAAGCGCGGGAAATCAACTGCTCTATCTATGCGCATCAAAATATTCGCCCCCTCCGTCATTGACCATACCCTCCTCGACCCCAACGGTTTCTTCGAGTTGGAAGATGGCACGCGCCTGGGCAGACTCTTGAGTATCCTCAAGACGCCCCTCCTGCTGCGCCCGATCCTTTACTGCACCGTGAACCACGAGCGGGCCTCCCGCTCCACCCGCTTGAAGGATGGCGACGTCGTTTCCATTATCGCGCCAATCTCAGGCGGCTAGCCACTTATTCGGCTCCATATCAGGCATAGAGGTAAAACATGCTCGGTTATACAGGCAAAATCTTAAACGTCAACCTGACCAGCGGTGAAATGCAGGAAGAGATCCTCCCCGATGAGGTTTACCAGATGGTTCTCTCTGGCGTAGGCCTGGGCGTATATCTCCTTTATAACCGCATTCCCGCTGGAGCCGATCCCTTGGGACCGGAAAACATCCTGGGCTTCGTCAGCGGCCTGCTGACGGGTACGGGCAGCCTGGTCACAGGGCGCTGGATGGTGGTATGCAAATCGCCGCTCACCGGCGGCTGGGGCGACGCCAACTGCGGCGGCAACCTCTCTCCAGCCATCAAGCAGTGCGGTTATGACGGCATCTTCTTCTCCGGCATCTCCCCCATCCCGGTGTACCTGTTCATCGATAACAACGGTCCCCAACTACTCCCCGCCGAGCCCCTGTGGGGCCTAGATGCCATCACCTCAGAAGAGCAGCTCGTCCAAACACATCAGGTCAAGAAGAAACCTTACGTGGCCGCCATTGGGCAGGCCGGCGAAAACCTCTCGCTCATCTCCGGCATTTGCAACGACGGCGGGCGCATCGCGGCTCGCTCGGGCGTGGGCGCGGTGATGGGCTCGAAGCGCCTGAAAGCAGTGGTTCTATCTGGGACGAAAGCCATCAGCAGCAACGACCCTGCCCGGATCAAAGAGATCAGCAAGGAGTTGTCTGCCAAGATCCGCAAGTCCAACCTACCCAACATCCCCGGCGGACTGCTGCCTCTGGGCGGAATGCTGCTGGGCGGCATGAAAAAGGGCGCTCCGATGGACGGTATGATCATGGCCGGCTTAATGAAGCGCTGGGGCACCATCGCGAACAACACCATGGGCGTGGTCAACGGCGACTCGCCCCTCAAGAACTGGGGCGGCTCGGTCAAAGATTACAGCTACAAGTACTACAAGAACCTCAACCCCGATCGCATCATCAAATGCGAAACCCGCAAATACCACTGCTACTCTTGCGGCATCGGCTGTGGTGGTCTGGTGGACATCAGCGGGTTGAATGGCTCCACATACAAGCACACACACAAACCCGAATACGAGACCTGCTGCGCCTTCGGCGGGCTGGTGATGAACAAGGACATGGACGCCATCTACCTGATCAACGAGCTGCTCAATCGCGCCGGCATGGACAGCATCTCCGCCGGCACCACGGTGGCCTTCGCCCTCGAGTGCTACGAGAAGGGCATCCTCACCCGCGAGTACACCGGCGGTCTGGAACTGGCCTGGGGCAATGCCGAAGCCATCGCCGCGCTGGTCAAGTTAATGATCGCCCGCGAAGGCATCGGCGACCTGCTGGCCGATGGCGTCAAGGTGGCGGCACAAAAACTGGGCAACGGTTCGGCAGAATACGCAGTGCACGCGGGTGGGCAAGAACCCGGCATGCACGACTCGCGCTTCGATCCCCTCCTGGCCATCCACTTCAGCGGCGATCCCACCCCAGGGCGGCACACCATCGGCTCGGCCCAGTATTACGACGTGCTGCACCTGTGGGAAAAAGTCTCCTGGGCGCCCAACGTCGGCGCATACCTGAAAGCCGATGAATATATCCCCTCCGAAACACTGGCGCTCAAAGCCGTGGCTTGCTCGTGCTACAAAGAGCTCACCGACGGGGCGGGCGGCTGCCTGTTTGCTATGGTATTGGGCGTGGAGCATTGGCAGTTGTTCGAGTGGCTGAATGCCGCCACCGGCTGGGAGAAGACCCCCGATGAATTCATGGAAATCGGCAAGCGCATCCAAACCCTGCGCCAGATGTTCAACATCAAGCACGGCATCGATCCCATGTCCTTCCGCCTGCACAAGCGCATGGCGGGCGAGCCGCCGCTCAAGGAAGGCCCCCTAAAAGGCCGCACGGTGCCCATCGAGCCCATGCTGCGACTCTACTGGCAAGCCTTCGGCTGGGACCAGAACGGCGCGCCTACAACCGAAACGATCACCGCGCTGGGGCTAAACGAGTTGCTCCAACCGGCAAGTTGACCCTCTTGGTTATTGCCCGATTCGAAAGGAGTTCGCGCCATGACCCTGCCCCTCCTGTTCGGTCCCTACGGCAGCGCTGCCGTCGAGCACATAGATCGCTTTCCCCAGGCCAACATCAACGCGCTGTGGTTTCACGGCTTCGATCCGGCGGCCTTTGAAACCTGTCAAAAGCACGGCATCGCCGCCTGCGTAGAGTTCAAAACCTTCCGCGCCGATTTTGCCCAACGCCCCGACCTGGTGCCCATTGGCACAGACGGAAAGCCCATCCGTTACGGCGAGTTAGTGCAGGGGGTGTGTCTCTCCAGGCATGACTATCTGGACGAGACTGAAGCGGCCCTCATCGCCGGGCTAAAGCAGTTCGAGCCAACCGGAGTGTGGTTTGACTACCTCACCTACGCCGGGTGGTTTGAAACGCCCACGCCCGACCTGCAGGACTCTTGCTTCTGCCCCGATTGCATCCGCGAGTTCTGCCAATCCACCGGCATCGACGCCGATACCAGCCAGGCCATCCTGAGCCAGCACGCTGCTGCCTGGACGCGGCACAAATGCGAGCGCGTGGCGCGCTATGCCGCCCATTATGCCGGACTGGTGCGCAGCCTGCGGCCCGGCTGCGTCACCGGGGCCTATATGTGCCCCTGGACCCCTGAAGAGTTCGACCACGCCCTGACGCGCATCTTCGCCCAGGATTACTCCCTACTGGCCCCTGCCATCGACATCTTCACCCCGCTCATCTACTGCACCAAGAGCGGCCGGCCGCAGCGCTGGGGCCGCGACTTCCTGGAGGCGTCACCCAGATTCGTCCCCGCCGGGAAGCCCGTGCAATTGATCCTGGATGTGCTCGAATACCCGGACAGCCTGCTGGAGACCGCTCATTCAACCATTCCCTCGCTGGGTATTCAACTCTTCGGCGGCAAACGCATCTTCGAGGACCCAGAGCAGGTCAAGCTATTTGCCCAGGCGGTGGAGAAGATTCGGGCGGAAAATAAAAGTTAAAAGTCTCCCGTTTCGACGACGGTTATTAATATTCTGGCTCGTGGACTAGCGAGCTTCCGGCTTCAACCGGTATAAGCTGCGGGGCTTTTCGCCCCAGCAGAGTGGTCACGAAACAGGGTTTTTGATTTCTTGTAACAATTATTAATTCGATTGTCTTGGTGACAAATTCGTGCTATTCTTTATATATGGAAGAAAATAGAAAACCATCGAACCCATCGCATAGAGGCCGGCCCAGCAGGAGAACAATTTTCCTTCAGTTTGACGCGGCAGTAAAGGGTCTATTAAATTATGGAGGACTGCCGAGCGCTGAGGAAGCAAAAGCCATTTGGGACGACATCTGGTTTCTCGAAGCGCATAATTCGACCGCGCTCGAAGGCAATACGCTCGTGCTGCGCGAGGTCAAAACGCTGTTAGAGCAAAACCGTTCCGTTGGCGGCAAAGAGTTAAAAGATTATCTCGAAGTTGAAGGATACGGGCGGGCCGCGCTGTGGGTCTACTCACAAGCCCGCCGAACAGATATCATACGGAACGAGGAAGAAACCATTACTTTGACCGAAATACGCAATATCCATGAGCAGCTCGTTGCTGCAGTCTGGACCGTAGCACCTCATGCCAATGCTTTGCCCGACGAAACAGCAGGAGGTTTCCGCAAACACGACATCATGCCATTTTCCGGGGGTATGACACCGCCGTCATTTACACAGGTCCCAATGCTGATGCGTTCCTACGTCGACCACGTGAACGAAGTATGCGCAAAAATCATTGAGAAAGAAGTGTCTACCGACGAGGTGCCGCTGCTCCTGGCTGAGCTGCACTGCAAATTTGAACGGATCCATCCATTTCTTGACGGCAATGGACGCGCCGGGAGATTGGTGTTGAATCTTATTCTGGTTCGATTGGGTTACCCCCCGGCTATCATCTTAAAGCAGCGTAGAAACGCTTATCTGAAGGCGCTCGATAGAGCCGACCATGATGATTTACTACCCTTGGCCGAAATCATTGCACGTGCTGTGATTGACAACGTTAATCGTTTCATCACCCCTGCCGTGGCTGGGCCCAAAAAACTCGTTCCACTGAAATCACTTGAGACCAAAGAATATTCCTATTCAATGCTGCGCCAGGCAGCCACACGAGGACGGCTCGAAGCGACGATCGGCACGGATGGCATGTGGTATTCCACCAAAAATGCAATCAACAAATACCTCGAGAGTAAATACAAGCGAAAGCGATTTTGATTTGTTTTATTATTCGCATGCTCCTGTGACAAATTTTATTTTTACTACTCAGCCAGAAGTGGAAAAGCTCTGAATTTGAGATACACCTCAAATTCAGAGCTTTTCTCCACCCACTGAGTAATAACCTTTTAACGTTTATTCCAACCTGAATCGCGCCACCAGACCCTTCACATCCAACTCACTCTTCGGCTCGGCCACGTCGCGGAACACTTCCCAGGTCTCCACGTGAGAGACCGTCTGCCCCGGCTGAATGTTGACAATGGGGCCCAGGGTTTCCAACTCAATAAACTGGCTGTTGCAGTAGCACTCGCTGGAGCTACCAAAATCATAGTAGGCTTTCTCCGCCTCGAATTTTGCGTGTTTGACAAACAGGCAGCCGTCCAGCCAGTAAGCCAGCCAGCCGCGCGGATTGGCAAAGCCCACCTTGAACGGCGAAGGCATTTCCGCTTTCAGTAACAGGCAGTTCCGCCCCCAATGCACGTTGGGGCTGGTCATGTCGTTGTAGGGCCACATGGCCAGGGAGCGGTTGGGCAGCAGGCCGGTATCTTCCTGGTTGAACGGCAGGATCGCCGTGCCGCCGGGCCGCAGTTGGGTGATGGCCCAGGGAGCGCACTCCACGGCCCACAGCCCCCGGTTGGTCAGTTGGTGATCGATGGTCAGGCGCGCGCGGTCGGGCGCCAGCACCATCTGCATGGACTTCTGGATGCCGGTCAGCGGCTCGGTCGCCTGGGTGACCTTCAATCCGCCCTCCACAGGCACAATTTCCACGGGGTCGTTATCCAAATCATAGGTGCGCGGCATGTGCTCCGGCGAATGCCACAGGCGGTGCCCGCCATAGAAACGGTACACCTTCCCATCCGGGCGGGTTGTCGCGGCATCGGGCAAGGTCGCTAGCAGGTTCTCTCCGCCGGGCACGCTCAAGGACAAAATGCGCGGGCCAACCGATTGGGTGACCAGCAAGCTGAGGTGCTCGTTTTGCAGTGTGACGCAATCCTGATTCATATATCGAGATGTTTGCATGGTGATTTCGGGTCCTTTGGTGATGGTGGTCAGGCCGACTCAGGCGAATCAACAATATGCCGTGCGGCCTACTTTATTTTACACTGATCGCATGCAACTGGGCATAATATCGCTTGCCCAAAATTATTTGTCCGCTTTCTCAGTGCGTTTCGGTCACCTTGCGGATATTACGCGGATGTTCGGTGTCATACCCCTTAGCGGCGGTCAGATGGTGAGCGAACAGCTGCCCCGCCACAATGGCGGCAATCGGGCTGAGCCACTCGGGGATACCCTGCGGGAGCGGCATGGCCGATTGAGCCAGCAACAGCGCTTCCTTGGAATTCGAGATCACCACCAGTTCGGTCAGCTTATCATTGCGCAGCGTCCGCAGCATGCCCATCATCGACTCGTACACCGCACCGTCCGGGGCCACTGCCATCACCGGGAACCCCTGCTCGACCATCGCAATCGGCCCGTGCTTGAAATCCGCCGAAGAATAAGGCTCGGCCTTGACGTAAGTCAACTCTTTTAACTTGAGCGCCCACTCGAAAGCGGTCGCATAGTTGTAACCCCGCCCCAGCACGACGCAGTGATCCATATACCGGTAGCGCTCAGCCATCCGGGCAATGCTGTCGTCCAGCTTCAGCATCTCCTCCACCCACCCAGGCACGCGCTCCAGTTCCGCGAAGCTTTTCGTATCACCGGACAGAGCAATGGAGAGCATAGCGATGCTCATCAGTTCGCTGGTATAAGTCTTGGTGGCAGCCACCGCCCGCTCTTCTCCCGCTTGCAGGTCGAGGATGAAATCAGAGGTCTGCGCCAGCGGAGAATCCGGCTCGTTGGTAATCGCCAGCGTCAGGCAGCCCTGGCGTTTCCCTTCGGCCAGCACGCTGACGATATCCGGCGACTGCCCCGATTGAGAGATACCCACCACCAGGGCATCACGCAAGCGGGGTGGTTGCTTGTAGTAGGTGAACAGCGAGGGCGCCGCCAGCGCCACGGGCAGGCCATTGCGCGCGCCCCACAAATAGTTGGCATACCGCCCGGCATTATCCGATGTCCCCCGCGCCGCCAGGAACACAAAACGCAAGTCATGCGAGCAGGTAACTTTGGCGATCTGTTCAACCGTCTCGCGCTGGTTAGCCAGCAAGCCGCCCAGCACAGCGGGCTGCTCGAAGATTTCAGAATGCAGTGACATAGCCTATCCTTTCACCGCGCCGCCAAGGCCGCGCACGAAATGCCGCTGGAGGAGAACAAAGAAGATGATAATCGGGATGATTGTCATGGTCACGCCTGCCGCCATCCCGCGCGCATCGGAAGTCATCATGCCCTGCATGGCCACCAGACCCACCTGCAAGGTCATGTGCGTGCGGGTGTGCAGCATCAGCGAAGGCCAGAAGAAGTCATTCCACTGGTTGACAAAGGTGAAGATCGCTGCCGTCGCCAGCGAGGGCCGGATCACGGGTAGTAAAATGCTCCACCAGACACGCAAATCACTGGCGCCATCCATCTTTCCGGCCTCGATCAAATCATTGGGCACGGTCTTGAAGGCCTGCCGCAGCAAGAAAATATTAAAGACCGTCGCCAGGTTGGGGAAGATCAACGCCAGGATGGAGTCGTAGTATTTGAACACATTCACCGCCAGCACATAGCTGGGAATGGAAGTCAACTGGGGCGGAATCACAAAGGTTGCCAGGAGCAAGTAGAAGATCAGGTCGCGCCCCTTGAACTTCATCTTCCCCAGTGGGTAGGCCGCCAGGGAGCAAAACAGCAGGTTGAGCACCACGGTGGAGAGCGATACGATGACGCTGTTCATAAAAAAAGCCGGAATGGGGAGTTGATTCCATACCCGGATATAGTTATCGAAGGTGGGGTCTTTGGGAATGAGCTGCGGCGGCACCGAAACGATCGCGTCGGCAGGACCCTTGAAGGACGTGAAGAACACCCAAACGAAGGGGAACACCGTGAACAGCGCAATCAGGATGAGCACGAAGTACCAGAAGATGGTTTCCCTGGTTTTCCTCCAGCTTAAGCTGCGCAGAGGCGACATGCGGTTAGGGGTAGATTGGGCCAGTTCCATCAGTCTGCCTCCGTTCCGCGTTCCATCAGGCGAATGTTGACAATCGAGAATATCAGGGTAATGAGCAGCAGGACAATGGCGATGGCGGAGGCCATCCCGGCTTCCTGCAGCCGGAAGGCCTTGCGCCACAGGTAGAACACCACGGTCACACCGCTGTTCAAAATCCCGCCCAAGCCGCCGGTCAGAATGTAGATTTCATTGAACACCTGCAGCGCCGCCAAACTGGACACGACCCCCACCACCACATATTGCGGGCGCAGGCCGGGAACGCTGACGTGCCAGTGCTTCTGGATCGGGTTGCAACCGTCAATCGCAGCCGCGTCATACAGTTCTTCCGGGATATTTTGCAGCCCGGCCAGGAAGATCATCATGTAGTAGCCCAGGCCCATCCAAATGGTCAGCAACATGGCAATAGGCAAGGTCATCGACGGTTCGGCCAGCCACTGGATGGGCGACTGGATGACGCCCAGGGAGAGCAGCAGCCCATTGAGCAGACCGTTGGTGTCCAGCATCAAGCGCCAGGAGATGCCCACGGCGATGCTGCCGCTGATGACAGGGATGTAGTAGACGGCCCGAAAAGCGTTGATGCCGGGGAGTTTGCGATTGACAACAATTGCCAGAATGGTGCACAGGACGATCAGAATGGGGGTAACCAGCAGATAAGTAAATGAGTGCTGTAATGCCAGCCAGAAAATTTTATCGGTCAGCAGAGCCTTGTAATTATCCAGCCCCACCCACACGGGCGGCGTAGAAATATTATATTTCGTGAAACTATAGTAGAAAACTGCCCCAATTGGATACAACACAAAGGTCGCGATGACCAACAGCGCGGGGGCAAGAAAAAGATAGGGCGTGAGAGAAAGTTTTTTCCTGGTCATCGGTTCTGGACCTTTGTCTGAGAGGAACCCTTCCGCTATTCTCCTCTCTCCTGCAACCCTTGCAGGTCACAGGAGAGAGGGGGAGCCGGCGTTTGAAATTCTCATTCGCCGGCTAGATTCATTGATCGGATTACTTCAACAATTCGTTGGCTGCGGCAACCGCATCGCTCAGCGCCTGCTGAGGATCCTTGCCGTTGAACAGGGCTTCCTGGATCTCCTGCAACACGATTTCGTTGACGGCCAGCTTCTCGGGAACAGCGGGGACGATGTCGGCTAACTGAGCCACAGCATCCTTCGCGCGCGGCTTGGCGCTGTCTTCGATCGCAACCGGCGCAGCGGAGAAGAAGGGGTCGTCATAGGACGCCGGGGTGGAGGGATAAACCGCGGCCAACTTGGAGAGCTCGATGTTGGTCTTGGCGTTGGTCATCCACTGGGCCAAAGCGATGGCGGCATTCGGGTATTGGGTGGAGGCGCTCACAGACATGGCCATGAGGCCCTTGCCAACCACGCCGGACTTACCCACGGGCGAGTTGACCACATCCAGGTAACCATACAGGGCGGGATTGCTGGTGCGCACTTCGCGGATCAGGTTCGGGCCGGTGGCATAGAACGGCGCCTGCCCGGAGATGAACAGATCCAGGCCAACGCGGTCGTTGTCGGTGACCAGGGCAGTGCGGTCCACAAGGCCGTCCTTGACCATGTCCACATACATCTGCAGCCATTCAACCGCTTCGGGCGAGTCGAAGGTGAAAGCAGTGCCGTCTTCGTTAATGATCTCAACGCCGCCTTCATACACCATCTGCGCCAGCAGGTCGCTGGTGGTCAGGCGAATGTCGCACAGCTTGCCGGTGGCATCTTTGATGGTCTTGCACAGCGCGGGCAGCCCGTCGATGGTCTTGGGGAAGTCCTCAACCGTCAAACCGGCCTGTTCGAAGATCTGCTTGTTTACCAGGTTCACATTGATGCCCTGATAGTAGGGGAACTGGTAGTGCTTGCCGTCCACCACCTGCTGCTCCCACAGGTTGGGGAAGTAGGTGTCGATCACGGCCTGGGGCACATATTCATCCAGTGCCAGCAGATTGCCCTCAGAGGCGTACTGGGTAACCCAGCCTTCCGAGATGGACAGGTTGATGACATCGGGGGCATTGCCAGCCGCGAAACCGTTGTTCAGGTCATCACGGAAGGTGGCTTGATGGTCTTCCCATTTGACCGTGACGCCGGGGTAGGCAGCTTCAAAACCGGCGATGGCGTTCTTGACGTACTCATCGAACGTGGGGGAGAGCCAGAAGGTCCACATGGTGATCTCGGCGCCTTCTTCCACATTGGGAATCACGGCATCGGGATTCGGGCCGGGGGTGGGGGTTACAACAACCTGAACCTCAACCTCTTTTTCAACGATCTGGGTCTCTTTGACGACCACAGTCTCGCGAATGGTCTCGGGCTCAACAGCCGCCGGGGTTGCGGTCGGCGCGCAAGCGCTGAGCACGAGAGAAACGAGCACAAACAAAACAAAAAGCTTCGTACGCATGGTACATTCTCCTCAAAATTTGGTGAAACGGACTCGGTAACGGGTTGGAAATACTGAAACGGGGCAACTTTGAAATTCTCAAATCCTATCGATCTTCCTCCACCTCCTTTATGGTCGATCCAGGATAGGACCCAATAAACGGGTTTTTAATTGGGCCCTATCCTGCCAGAGTGCTAATTTGCTAGCCGTTAAATGCGCCTGATCGCTCCAGGCGGTCGATAACATCCCGCGAAAAGCGGGCGATGTAGTCCTGAATAAATGCGCGGATGTCCAGTTGGTCGTCTTGAATTAAGGGGGTCAGATCCATGCCAAACGACAGGCCCTGCGTGGCATCGGTGCCATGCGACTCGTGGTAGGTGGCGTTGGCCTTGCGGCGGCCCATGCTGGCCAGGTCGTAGCGCTTGCCCCCGGCGATTTGCGAGTCAAACACACCCAGCAGCGCCGCCTGCAAATTCTCGTGAGCGCTCAGATCAAAAACCACCTTGTCCGAGTCGACCAACCAGTCCAGGTTACGCCACACTTCGCAGCCGTAGAGCTTCTCCGGCCGCTCGGCAGCAGGCAGGGCGCGGATGGCTGAAATCACGCGCTGTGCAACAGCCACATGGGTGTCATGTTTATCGGCCAGGTTGTGGGTATAGACTGCCTTTGGGTGGGATGCACGAAGGATCGCGGAAATGTCTTCGACCGGCTGGAGGTTGCCCGCGTTTTTGATGATTTTGCTTGGATAATCGAGCAGCACCTGCGCGGCAAATTCACCCACCACGGCCGCCTTCTTTTGCTCTTTCATGCGCACAGTATGCATTTCCTCGTCGGTGAAGTGCTTATAGATGTCGTCCCGCGGCGAGCCGCGCCCATCGGTCACCACCACCCCCGTGAACCACAGGTCGTCCCGTTGAAAGCACTCCAGAATTGGCCCAGCAGCCATGATCTCAATGTCATCTTGATGCGCGCTGATCGCCAGGTGCGTTGTCCGCGCCAAAGCTTGCTCAACGGGCTGCCCATCGGGAACGTAGATTTCAGCGGTATCTAAGTGAAAGCGCATAACAATCTCCTCAATTTCTAACCGATGACAGGCAGGCTGGCGGCGGCAATCGACTGCCCCACCCTGCGGCTGCGCTCGTCTGGCAGTTGAACATGGATCGTTCCGGCCAGTTTGGGAAATTCGGCCCGCAGCACCTGGTTGGCCCCGTCCAGAATCAGCTTGCCGCCCAGGCCCGAGGTGCAGCGGCCCAAAATTAGCACATGCTGGATCTCATAAAAGTCGGCGTAGTGGGCCAGGGCATACCCCAGGAAAACGCCCATGCTCTGCCAGATTTGGATAGCGCCTTCATGCCCCGCCTCAAGTTTTTCCTGCACAAAGGCCAGCTTCTCCGCATCGGTGATGTTGTCTGGAATGAGGATGCCAGCTAACGGAGCCAGCCGGAAGACGCACTGCTGAGAGAAATACTGCGACCCGCAGCCAATATCGCCCGACCATTCGTCCACGGGACCCTGCGGGTTGTAATCCACCGGCGCAAAGGCCAGTTCATTCAACCAACCCCGGATATGCCCCTGCATGTCCACGTAACCCGCCGCCTGGCTGGAGCCCATGGCGATGCCCAGCACGCCGTTATCTTCCAGGGCCATCGAACCGGCCAGGGCCGTCACATCCCCGTCATTGATCACTTCCAGCGGCACGTTCAGTTCGTCCCGAATGCGCAGGAACAGGTTTTTCACCTCGCCCATGCGCTCCTCGGGAACGCTGCGGAACAAAGAGGCCACCATGGGGCGGTTGTCGATGAAAATGCCCGCCGAGCTGCCGCCAATGGCATCGACGCGCGGCATTTTGGAAGCAGCCGTTTTCAGCGCCGCCATGATTTGTTGATAGTGGTAGTCGGGGTCGGCATGTTTGCGCGGCTCCCACACCACCTCTTCGCTGTAAACGACCTGCCCATCGATGACCGCGCTGACCTTGCGGTCCGAAGCGCCCAGGTCGAACCCAATCCGGCAGCCGTCCAGGTTCCGCCCTAGCGCCGCGCCTACCTCGTGTTCCGCGGGAACATCCTCAGGGGCGCAAGGGATCACCTCGAAGGGCTGCTCGTGCACCACCTGCCCCATGAAGTGGGCGTCAAAGCGGCGCTCGCCGTGCGGCCCGTAGCACTCGCGCAAATACTCGCCGATGCTGCGCGGCCCGCCCACATACACCCGGTAGCCGTTGCGCTGCCAGAGCAGGAACTTCATCAGGCGTTCGGCATAAGCCAGGTTGGCCCCAGCCTGGGGATGATCCTCGGGGAAAACCGCGCTCTCAAAGCGAGAGACCACCCCGTTTTCTCGTTCCAGGCCAATCACCAGCGGCACCCCGACCGGTTGGGCTTCACGCAGAAAAGCGCGGTTGACCAGCGCTGCAGGGGTAAACATCGGCTCCAGCGGCGGGACGATGGCTGGCTTCGCCAGGTCGATAAAACGGGGCATGAATGAGTGGTTGGAGTTCATAAATCAGAAATTCCTAACGGGCGTCAAAAAAGAGCGGGCTGTTATCCGCCAGCATGGCCGAAGCGCCCAAAATGACGCTATTTTCACCCATCTGCCCAAACTCAACCCGAGTGTTCCCGGCCAGCATGGAGAGAGTATTTTGAGAAACGGTATCCTGGACAACATCCAGCCAGGGTTTGCCAAAACGGGTGATATCCCCGGTTAGGACAATTTTGTGGATATTCAAGGTTCCGATCAAGCTGGAGATAGCAAACCCCATGTGGCGGGCGGTATCTAGCACCATTTTTTGCACCCGAGGCTCGCCTTGTTCAAAAACCCGCAAAATGGCAGCAAAATCAATTTCCTCACCCTCCGGAAAGACACCCTTGTTGTGCACCGCCAGTTCTGTGGCCTGCTGCAGCAGCGCGCGGGTACTGGCGACCGTTTCCAGGCAGCCAAATTTCCCGCAGCGGCAGCGTTGCCCGCCTTGCGGCACAACCACAATGTGGCCGATTTCGCCCGAAAAGCCCCCATCCCCCTGGAAAAGCTGGTGGCCGATGATGAGACCTGCGCCAATACCCTGGCGGGCATTGATGACAATCATGTTATCTTCCGATTGGTGCCCTTCGCCGTAGTTGTACTCGCCCATCGCAGCAGCCTGGCTGTCATTCAAGACATACACAGGCAGGTGGTAACGCTCTTCTAGCAGGTTGGCCAGGGGCAGATTCTGCCAATCCAGGTTGACCGCCGTGACAACGACTCCTTCGCTGGTGTTCACCAAACCCGGCGTGCCGATGCCAATGCCCATGATGGGTTGATAGGACGTTTTCACCAAACAATCCAGAATCTCGTAAATAGCATCCAGCGCTTCTTTTCCGCTGCGATTGTTCACCGGTTGGCGGGTCATGAAGCGGATCTTCCCGCGCAGGTTGAACACCGCCCCCAGAAACTCCCGCTGGGCCAGGTCCAGGCCGATCAAAAAGCGCGCATCTTCCACCAGGCTCAGCAAGATCGGGTTTTTCCCGCCCAAAGAAGTTCCCAGCCCGACTTCATTCACCAGTCCCTCGGCCATCAGGTCAGACACAATATCCGAGACGGTGGTGCGCGTCAGGCGGGTGATACGAGCAATTTCGGCGCGGCTGATGCTGTTATTGGTGACAATGGTGCGCAGAACCAGGGCTCGATTATGCTCTTTGGTATGTTGGCGGGTGGCTTTTTCCATATATTTGAAAGGGAGAAAAGATCACTTGTGGGGATAGAAAAACAAAACTTTGTAAGTCCATTGACCTTACAAAGTTTATTATAGCAACGCCTCTTTGATTGTCAATAGCCAATCTTCAAATCAAAAAAGAGGTGCATGCCTTGCGAAACCAGGCACGCACCTCTTTTTTAGTTTCACACGTCTATCCCTTCAGCCGGTAAGACACAAAGGCAATCGTGCGGCTGTCGGGCGCCCACGAGTTCACGTTGATCGTCCCCTGCCCTCCAAAGAACTTTGCAATGGTCCTGGATTCGCCCCCGGCTGCCGGGACGAGGCGCAGCTCGACGTTCTTGTTGGCCGGATGGTCGCCCGGCTCCACGTCCCCCTTGGCATAGACGATATACACCACCCACTGCCCATCGGGCGAAACATGCGGGAACCAGCAGTTGGCATCCTCTTGCACCATGTGTGTCGGGTTTGCGCCGTCCGCTTCCATGCGCCAGACCTGCATCAGCCCGCTGCGGGTGGAGTTGAACCAGATGTGCTTGCCATCGGGCGAGTATTCGGGGCCGTCGTCCAGGCCCGGCAAATTGGTGAGCTGCGTCTCCGGGCCGCCGTTCACCGAAATGGTGTAAATGTCGTACTGCCCGCCCCGCTCGGCGCAGTAAGCCAGGCGCTCACCGTCCGGTGACCAACCGTGCAGGTAGCTGGGGCCTTTCTCAGTCACCAACCTGGGGCAGCCCGCGTCAAACGGCAGAATGTAAATCCTCGACACGGCATCTTCGTAGGTAAAATGGCTGACGGCAATGTGCCGGTCATCGGGCGAAAGAACGTGATCGTTGTTACAATCGATGGCAAAGCCCGTGTCCATCTCTTTGACCTCCCCACTGGCCAGATCGTAGGCATACAGGTGTCCCCGGCTGTTATACACCAGAGTCTTGCCGTCCTTCGTCCAGTTGGGCGCCTCGATGACATAATCAAACTCTTTGAGCACCGTCCGGCTGCCCGTGTGCACGTCCATCGTCTCCAGAATGCTGATCGAATCGCGCTGCGCGACCCATTTTCTCAAGGTGTGGATATCCATTAGTTTCTCCTCAAAATGTAACTACTCAGGCAGGGGTATACTACTTTTTTGAGTGGCCGCCTGAACTCATAAAGCTGTAAAGGTATGGTGGACGCAAAACGCCCGAGCTGAACAATCTATCATCCTGGTTTCCGGGCGATCCTCAAGGTTTCACAGATCATCGAGACCAAGCTGACCGGCTCCTCCGGTAGATTCCCGATTGGGGCGCCAAAGGCGATCGCCCGCTCCGCCTCAACCCGGCTAGCGGCATATTCCGCGCGGGTTTTTGTGCGCGGATATAACCATTCATGGGTCTCTGCGCACTCATAACCCGCCTTGAGCACAGCTTCAGTCCAGGATTCTCCCCTGTTGCGCGGGTCCCAACCGGCCTTGAACAGCCACCCACCAGGCTTTAGCAGTTGCAGCGAAGCCTGTGCGTTATCCATACGGTGCTCGCCCAGCGGGGCAAGTCTCAAGAAGACGATATCAAAGCTTTCATTTCTGAACGGCAGCTTACTGGTGGAATTGGCCCGCAGGAGAACCACGCCCGGCTGGTCGGCAGTATGCAATTTCGCATATTCGAACATAGGCCACGAAAAATCAAGTGCGTAAATTTCCGTCTGCGACGCTGAAACTTCTGCCATCCAGCGGGCGAAATGCCCGGTCCCCGTCCCTACCTCCAAGATACGGCAGCCGGAGAAGGTCAGCGGTCCTAGCTGCCGCATGGCAAAGGTCATGCCTTTCATCTCGCGTACGCTCAGACTATAGATCGTATCGCGCGCTTCAGCCATCTGTGTGTCCAGCCAGACCAGGTTCTCGCGCCAGTGCTGATCCTCCTCATCTTCAGGTTGGGAGAGAAAGAAATCGGGAATACCATCGACGATCGGATACTCCTGCGAGCAAGCAGCGCAGCGAAATTCCTGGTTAGCTGAGACAAGCGGACCTTTGCATATCGGGCAGACGCATACTTCTGTGATCATCGCTGTTCCTGTGGAAAAAAGTATAAACTCAAAACAAGGATTTCAGTACCCAAATTATACCCATTTACTTCCTCGCCCGAACCCAAACCGTATACGCTTTCAAGCATATAATCATTAAAAAGGAACTTCACACCATGCCACAAGACCTGTCCGCCATTCATCCCGAGCTGCGCTCGTTGTTCAAAAGCTTTCCTCGCTTCAGCATTCATCGCAAGAACCTCAAACTGGCTCGCTGGATGTCCCGTATATTCGGCGGGCAGAAAACCGCCCCGGGCACCCACATCGAAACGGTAGAAGTGCCCGGCGAGGATCTGGGCCAAAAGGTCCGCCTGCGCGTCTATCGACCCGAAGCCTTGCCACCGGCGTCGCCTGCGCTGATCTGGATTCACGGCGGTGGGTATGTGTTCGGGACTGTGGAAATGGACGATAGCCTTGTCTCCCATTTCGCCCATGAATTGGGCCTCCTGGTCGTTTCCGTAGACTATCGCCTGGCGCCCGAGCACCCCTTCCCTGCCCCGCTCCAGGATTGCTACGCCGCGCTGAAGTGGGCCCACGACCATGCCGCAGATCTGGGCATTGATCCCCAACGGATTGCAGTCGGCGGTGACAGCGCCGGCGGCGGATTGGCTGCCTGCCTGGCCCAACTGGCCATCGACCGCGGCGAGGTACAGCCAGTCTTTCAACTGCTGGTCTACCCCATGCTGGACGACCGCACCGTGCTGCGCGAGGATGTGCCCCATCCAGAACTGCTGACCTGGTCTCAGGTAAATAACCGCTTTGGCTGGGAGAGCTACCTTCATCAGCCCGGCGGGCTGGAGCAGGCGCTACCTTATGCCGCGGCTGCCCGCCGGGCCGATTTAACCGGCCTCCCGCCCGCCTGGGTTGGGGTCGGCACGCTGGATTTGTTTCACGACGAGAGCGTAGCCTATGCGCAGAGGCTCAAGGACAACGGAGTGGAATGCACCCTGGAGGTCATCCAGGGCGCGTTCCACGGTTTTGATGTCATGACGCAAACGCCGCAAGTGGTCAAGGACTTCCGCAGGGCGGAGATCGAGGCGTTGAGAAAAGGCCTCTTCGGAACAGATTAGCCCGTTATTTCCCTTTCATCCTTGACAGGAATGCATAGTCGCTATAAAATATACGACGTTCATATTTGAACGTCGTATAATATTGACCATCATTCACTAGGAGAAGCATGACTCAAAACAGAACAGAACGCAAAAAAGACGAGACCCGCCAGAAAATCGTCACCGTGGCGCTGGGGTTGTTCAAAGAGCACGGCTTCGACGCCGTGACCATGGAACAAATTGCCGCCGAAGCCGATTTCGCCAAGGGTACGCTTTACAACTACTTCCCCGTCAAGGAAGCCATCCTGGACGAGTACATCCGCCAGTCCTTCAGCCGCCAGGCCGGCGAGCGCATAGCCCGCATCCGGGCGCTGAAGGACACGCCGGAGCGAATGAGCGCCATCCTGACTGAGCTGATCGAAGGCATCCGCCGGCAGCCGGAATTGTTCGAGAAATACTTTTCCTACCGCATCCGGCAGATGGTTACTCTCAAGCAAGACGAATCCCAGGCCTCCGGCTTCAATACCCTGGAGACCGAGATCATCCGCCTGGGGCAGGAAAACGGTGAAATCCGCCGGGATCTGCCCGCCAGCCTGCTCCTGGCGTTGTTTGAGTTTACTTTCATCGAGGTGGCGCAGCTTTACTACAGCAACCCCGCCGCCTTTGACGCCGGAACGGCGGTGGCTCAATGCGTGGATTTGTTTATGAACGGCGCCCGAAAGTAACAGAAAAGAAGGTGTGAGATGAGTAAAAAAGAATTATTAAGTGTCGAACAATTTACCCGCCGGTTGGTTGAACTGTGCCTGCGCAGCAACCTTTCCGCATTCCCCAAGAAAGAACTGGATCAGCACATCCTGCTCAAAAGCGCGGTGTTGATCATCGGCGATCATGGCGTGCTGAGCGAAAAAGCGGTGACCGAAAAGCTGAATATCTGGACCACGGAAGTCTGCCAGATTCAGGGCTTCGACCGCGTCACCCTGCGGCGCTACCTGGTCGATGCAGGCTACCTGACGCGCAGCCGTGATGGCGCTACCTACCAGGTAGCTCAGCCCGACCCGGGAGCCAAATTCTTTGCGCCAGAAGTGGACCGGTTGGACATTTTGCAAGCGCTCGCCGATGCGCGCGCCGAAATCGCCCGCCGCAAACAAGAATTCATCGATAAAGCAAAGCGGAGCTAACCATGCCCAGCCTGCAAAGCCAAATATTCAACACCATATTACGCAACCGCCACCTGATGCGGTTCAAGCTCAAGCCGGAGGTTTGGGATTTCAACACCTCCATTCCTGCCTATCGCCAGCTCTGCGAAGACGGCGCGGCAAAAATGAAGCTACCCGCCGAAATCACCTGCCTGCTGCTGACGATTTCCGGCATCACTGCCGAGTGGGTCCACCCTCCAACTCCGCTCGATGGGGCTGCCATCCTCTTCACCCACGGCGGGGGTTACGTCTCCGGCTCCTGCTCCGACCACCGCGGCCATGTGGCCAAAATGGTGCAGGGCTGCGGGGTGAGTGCGCTGCTGTTCGACTACCGCCTGGCCCCGGACCATCCTTTTCCCGCCGGGCTGGAGGACACGCTGACGGTTTACAACTGGATGCTGGCGCAGGGCTATGCCCCCGAAAAGATCATGATCGTGGGCGATTCAGCCGGGGGCGGGTTGTGCCTGGCAGCGCTGCTCGCCATCCGCGACCAGGGATTACCGCTCCCTGCGGCAGCCGTGGCCGTCTCGCCCTGGACCGACCTGGCCCTAACCGGCGAGTCGTACCGCACCAAAGTCAAGGTTTGCCTGTCCCCGCTAAACATGTCCAAAGTGTGCAGCAAGTACTACTGCGGCGACCATAACCCCACCGAGCCGTGGATCTCCCCGCTTTATGGCGACCTGCACGGTCTGCCGCCCCTGTTAATCATGGTCGGCGACGACGAAACCATGCGGGACGACTCGGTCAGCTTTGCCAGAAAAGCCCAGGCCGCCGG
>JAFGLU010000102.1 GCA_016927865.1 Anaerolineaceae bacterium | reverse complement strand
GATTCGACGAGTGTACGTTCTCCGAAGTTTATTACCCATCGACTTGGGGATTGGTCGGGTCTTGAATTAAGGTCTTCTCCATTTAGGTAAGGGAAAATTACTTCATGATACTTTGCTTCAGTAGCAAGAATCTGCTTTGCTTTTTGATTTGTTAATACAAAGCCTTTTCCTAACGGAATTGATCCCTGGAAACTTATTCCTGAATTCTTTTCCAACCTATTTGGAAGCCCTAATTCTAACCCAATATCAAGAAGAGTCGAAATAGATTTTTCAACTCTACCATTGAGATAAACAGTCCCCCTATAGGTACCTTTATACATATGTACTATACTAACACTTACTGAAGCACCCGAGCCAGGCCAGGATGTTGAGGCAATAGCGTGATATATATAACCGCTATTCTTAACAATAAAATCCAAACCAACTTCTCGGGTGTCACCTTGGGAAATTGTATTCGTGGCAATCAATCCCAGTGTCCCTTTGCTTCGTAACAATTCTTGAGCCCTTAGGAAGAAATATGCACAGATGTCGGCGGAACCTCTAGCATGATTCCATGTTGTTTTAACATAATCCAAGTAATACACACCAAGATTACTACTAATATGTTGACCTCCAATAAATGGTGGATTTCCCAAAAATGCGGTAAATCCGCACTTTTCGAATACTTCCGGAAACTCGAACTCCCAATGAAAGGTATGTTCCTTACGGGCCGCGGCCAACGCCCTGGCGGCCTCCGGATACTTGGCGGCGTCAAACTCACCATCCAGTTCACCGGCCATGTAAGCCAACAGCAGATTGTGCTGCAAATCTTCCACTTCTTTGGGCTTCAACCCCAATAGTCGCGTCCCGGTCAGCAGGTCGGCGCCGCGTTTGATCTTCGCCATTGCCGTTTCGGCTTCTTGCAACAGACCAGCCTTGCGCTCGGCGTCCTGCACATCGCGCACCACGAAGCTCTCCAGGCTGCGGCGTTTCTGGCGGGCAGTCTCCAATTGCTGCGCCAATTGCTCATCGAATAATGTCGCTTCGGCTGCCCCCCAGCCGCGCGCCCAACCCTTGAAGTCAGCCTCGCCCGCGCCCACCAACGAGTCGCCGCACTTCAGGGCATGATCCAGGAAGGTGAAAGGCAGGTCTTTGGCCATGGTCGCCAGCCACAGCGAGAGCTTGGCGATCTCCACCGCCAGTAGGTTCTTATCCACGCCATACACGCAGCGTTCAGCCACCAGCCGACGGGCGTAGGTCAGGCGATCTTCCTCCGATGCCAGGCTGCTGACCGGGAAGCCTGCCGCACCCTCCTCCAGGTCATCAGGAGATAGCGCCCAGGCCTCCACCAGGCGCTCGGCCAGGTAGCGGATCACCTGCACCAGGAAGCCGCCGGAGCCCATGGCCATGTCGCACACTTTGAGCGCCAGCAGCTCCGCTGGCGAGCGCAGCCGCCATTGTTCGCGAGGCCAGCCTTCGGCTGGGCCTGCATAGACCAGCGGTTCCAGTGTGTGCTGCACCACCGGTTCGGTCAGGCTGCGCGGGGTGTAGTGCGTGCCGGTGGCGCGGCGCGCTGTCCCTTCGGTGACGTACACGCTGCCCGGCAGGATCACCACCGGAAAGCCAAAATCGTCGCGGCGCAGCAGCTCGGCGAACGGCGCCAGGCGCTCCAGCAGGCGTTCGTCATTGCCAGCGGCTATCCGAAGGCGGTTGGCGAAATCAGCGTCGTCCGGCAGGAGTTCTCGCTTCAGGGCGTTTTTCAACGCGGATAGGCCTCGCCCGGTAGCGTCTTTCAGCCAGGCCAGGAATTCGGTCTCCTTCTTCTGAGCAGCCTGCTCCAGCGCTGACAGGGCAACTTCCGGCTCCTGGCGTTTTACCCCGCGCAGCCCCACCATCACCTCCGATGCGCGGACGGCGTGATGGTCCAATAAGCCTTCGTACACATGCCCGATCTGCTCCACATCCAGCGCCCGGAAACTCAGCCGGCGCGCTTCGCCGCTCACTTGCAGCATTTGCAGGGCGTCTAGCAGGTGCAGCACGGTGCGGTTATTCACCGGCAACGGCATGGTTCCCCTCTCCTGTTCTGAGAGAGGGGCCAGGGATGAGGGTGGGGTGAGGGCGCGGCCTTCCAGGAAGGGGTATTTATCGGGGTTGAACAGGCTGCCACCGTAGGGTGGGAGTGTCAGGCGTTCATGGCGGATGCCGCCGTACACAGCGCGAAAAGCCGCCAGCAAACGGCTCCAAGCGTCATAGCGGCGCTCCAACACTTCCTCGCCCTGCTGGTCGGCCAGTTCGCGCAACTGCGCCCGCAGCGTGGAAACGGCGTAATAGTCAGCATACAGACTGTCATCCAGCGGCAGCAGCTTGCGCTCCTCGGCTGAGAGCATGAACACCAGGCGCATCATCACGGTCAGGGCAGCCTCGTAGAGCAGATCTGGCGATACGGGTGCAAGACCTTGCGCCCCGCCCAGCAGCTTGCCGCCGCTATCCTGATCGGCGCGGTCAATCATCTGGATCAAAATCTCGACCGCATGGCGCACCTGCAAGCCCAACTGGTCGGTAATTTCCTGCTGGTCCTCGGCGCTCTCGGCTAGCAGGCTTTCTAGAGTCTGGTCGGGGGCCACGCCGAAGAAGCGCCCCACGCCCATCAGCGAGCGGAAAGCCCTCAGGGTGAGGGGCTCATCGAACCACAGCCCGGCTGTCCAGGTGGTAAAGCCAGTCGTCTCGCCGCGCGGCGCGTCCACCAGCATCCACTGCTCGCCGTTGGTCGCCAGACCCAGCCGCACCTCGGTGGCATGCAGCAATTCCATCATGCGAGTGATCACCGAAGCCTGCCAACGGCTGCCGCTCACCCCCCGGTCCAGCGCCTGGCCGGGCGGGTAGACCTGGATCAGCAGGTGGGGCGTGTGCGTGCCGGGCTCGACCAGCATCATATCCGGGCGCAGGGTTTCTTCATGCTCTGGAAACTCGGCTTTCCAGCCGGCAGGGATAGCCTGGCCGGTCAGCAACACCCGTTCGCTATACCCCAGCATGCTCTCCAGTACCAGGCGCACCCAGGCGGTGAATACCGTCGGGTTATGCGGATCTTCCTGCCAGAACTCATAATCGGCGCGCAGCGAACGCGCTTCTTCGGAGGGAAATTCATCCAGCCCTTGCGGGAAGGCCTTCAGCAGCACCGGCATCGAGAGGAACGGGCCGGAAATTTCGAGCAGGGAGAGCCATTCGGCGTGGTGGCGGGTGGCGGGGGAGGGCATAATCGGTCTAATTGCGGTTTGCGTAATCTATATCTGCCTGGAAAACAGTCCTTAAGAAAACTGCGAACTGCTCTAATTTGCTTTTATCGTTTAATAATTTGTCCTGGTATTGGTGCAAAGCTGCTTCGATCGCATTCAGTAAATTGAAAGGATTGACGACCATTGCATGATCCACAAATGTAAATATTTGGTCTACAGAGGCAAAAGTATCTGCATCAAGGGAAAATTGCCCCGCCTCCTTTACACGGCCTTCGTGAACTAATCCGTTTCGAAATTCATCGTAGAAGCGTTCCGCAGTTGTCCGCTGGGTGGCATCCGGGTCTGGCACTTTCATGCCACATATCCAATTCACAAGCCATTCAATATACCGTTCCCTAACAGCATCTTTTTGAAGCTCTACCCGTGCAAGGAAATCAATTGTGGTGCAGCTGATCACACCGCAACCAAAAGCGATGCCTAATACGATTGACGGATTATTTTCTGCTAGCGGAAGCCACTTCGCCATATTTCTTGCCGGATCAATGTAGTACGCGTAAACTCTGCTAACAAATCCATTAAGTAATCCAGGAGGGTCATACCAATCAACAGCTTTGAATTCAATACCTGGGGCAAAGTAAATTTTATTCTCAATTTTCATGCATACTTCTCCGGCACCAAAAACGTCATCGCCACCGGGAACAGGCGCGGTTGTGGGTCGGCGTAGCGTTTTTCGATCGCAGCAATTTCTTTCTCCATCTCTTCGGGGATCTGCTTCAGACGCAGGCGCAAGGCCTGCACATTACGGTTGTACTGGTCGCGCTCGCTTGTGCTCCAGAATTCCAATTGTTTGTATTCTGGATCATCCAGCTCGCGCTCGATCTTCGCCCGCAGTTCGCCTAACACGAGGCGAATATCGCTGATTTCTTTCGCTCGCCGTTCAGCCAGCAGCTTTTGCATACCGTCCAACCGGTCGCGCTGGCGGGCGTCCAGGGCTTGCAGCAGCGAGGGTTCCAGAGTCGCCCAAGCCGATTGGAGATGTCCCTGGGTCTTCGTGGAAACAGAGCGATGCGTAGCGGTTTCCAGGGCGTTCTGAACCTGGGTGACATTCAGGCGGCGGAAACGCCCCTGGACAATTTCGCCGCCGGCTGTGATGATTTCCTCATGCAAGCGCGCCCCTTCGCCGCCCACCAGCACCAAACGGGCGTGAGCGATCACCACGGGGTTCGCCAGGGCGTGATTGGGAACCGCGCGCGCTGTGATGCGATGTAATCCTTTTCTCCCCTGTGGGGACCAAACCTCGGCGCGCAGCAGGCGTAGAGCCATCTGCACCAGGCGATGATTCAAATGGGCCAACACCACATCGTCGCGGCCCTTTGCCAGCCCGTGGTCAAAGACGATTGGGCGGATTTCCCCCGTATGGGGATGGCGCAGGCCCATGGTGCACTCCTGCCAGCTGCCTCGCAAGGCTGGTAGATGCCAACCTTCGCCCCCGGGCTGCTGCACATCACCGTGCCCTCTCCCGCCAGCAGGAGAGGGGAAATGAGCCGGGATCAACGGAGGCTGACCAGCGATTTCCAGCGCCACCCGCACCGCATTTTGGATGCTTTCAGGCGCCAGTTTTAGATTCTGGCGGGTTTCGTGCAACTGCTGGGCATATTGCTCCACCTGGCGGCGTAAATCGCGCTCGAACTTGAGCAGCTTGTGCAGGGCACGGGCGTCATCTTCAGCAAGCTGGGTGTCCAACCGCAGCCGTTTGCCCAGCATGGCTTCTTCTACCTGGGCGGCAATCACCGCGCCCACTTTGCCCAAATCTTCGCGGATGTGTTCCACTTTCTCTGCGGCGCGAGCCAAGAATTCCAGGTCCGCTTCCATTTCATCCACGGGCAGATCATCTGCTGTGGTGTGTTTCTTGTAGCCTTTGGAAACAAAATGGTAGATCAGCACATCGTGCTGCTGTCCATGACGGTCTACGCGCCCGTTGCGCTGTTCCATGCGGTTGGGGTTCCAGGGGATCTCGAAATGCACCAGGCGGTGGCAATAGTTTTGCAGGTCAATGCCTTCCGAAGCGGCATCTGTGGCTAATAAGATGCGCACAGCGCTCTGTTCGGGGCTGGCCTGGAAGGCGGCTTTGATCCGCTCACGTTGCTCATCATCCATGCCGCCATAAAGGGTAAGCAACCGTTCGCCTTCGGTCAGGCCTGCGGCAGCCAACAACGTGTTAAGCCAGTTTTGGGTGGCGCGGTATTCGGTGAAAACGATCACCCGTTCATCCGACCATTTCCTCTCGGGTTTGACAATCGCCTTGAGCCAGGCGATGAAAGCCTCCGCTTTGCTATCACGAATTTGGGCGGCGCGCTCAGCCCAGGCATACATCTTTTCCAATAGGGCCTGTTCCTGGGCAGTCAGGTCATGGATCAACGGCGCCGCTGCGCCAACTGCTTCTTTGGCGTCTTCTTCATACTGCTCATCATCGGCATAATCTTCGTTAATTTGCGCCAGTTGGCGGCGCAGCACGCCCAGGGTCATCTGCTTGGGCTGGACAACCCGTTTTTGACCCTTGACGGAGTCCATGTGTTTTGCCAGGGTCAGGGCAAACGCTGCAGGCGAGGAAAACAAGCGTTTTTTCAGCAACTTGAGCACAAACTCTACAGCAAAACGCTCTTCCTGATCCTTGGCGTTACGCTGGCGTGACTGGCTGTATTCCTGCAGCCAGCGATGCACCTGCCTTTCTTCCTCGGTGTAGGGCACTTCGATCACATCCAGCATGCGTTTCGGGAAGCGCCTATCCCCCCAGGCATCTTTGATCTCAGATTTCAAGCGCCGCACCATCACCATCTCCAACTGGCGGCGGGCGGGCGGCACGCCGCGGGCAAAGCGCTGGTTATCCAGCAGTTCCAGCAGCGCCGAAAAGCTCTCCGGGTAGCCGTTATGCGGCGTGGCGGAGAGGAAGAGCTTGTGCTCGAAGTGCGGCGTGATCTCACGAATAGCCTGGGTTCGCTGCGAATCAATCGCATAATGGGTACTGCCCGAGGGCGAGACGTTATGGGCTTCATCTACTACCAGAATATCAAAGCGGCGCGGATAGGTGTTTTGGGCAGGGAGAACTTCACGGAATAAACGTAATGGGGTATCGCGTTTGATAAAGTCAATAGAAGTGATCAGGCGGGGAAAATGCGTCCAGGGGTTGGTGTGAATGCCGCGGCTGCGGCGTAGCTGCTTCATCAGCAGGCTATCTACAATGCGGAACTCCAGGCCGAACTTGTCGCGCATCTGGTCACGCCAGTGGGTTTGCAATCCCGCCGGGCAGACGACCAGCACCGTGCGCGCCCGGTTGCGCACGATCAACTCCTGGATCACCAGTCCGGTTTCGATGGTTTTGCCTAAGCCTACATCATCAGCGATGAGTAAATTAGCGCGCGGCATTTGGATTGCGCGGACCAATGGGTCAAGCTGGTAATCTTCAATATCAATCCCGCTGCGAAATGGCGCTTGCAAGGCGCGTATGTCGGCAGATGAAATCGCTCCCCAGCGCACTGCGTTCAGAAAAGCGTCCAGGCGATCTGGCGTGTCGAAGCCATCTGGCTGGGGCAGGCTGATGCGCTCCTCGATGCTCGTCCCCGGCTCAATTTCCCAAATCACCTGGAGCGTTTCGCCCAGGGCGTCATCTTCAATCGAGTTCAGGGTTAATAGATGTTGCCCGGCTTGCATATGCGTTGCCAGGGGCGTGACCGGCAGGGTGCTTTTCTGCACATCCACCACAACGTATCGCCGCTGGCGGACAGTGACGATTTGACCAGGTTCAGGGATGGGAGAAGAAGCAGTCGGTAACATCTCAGGCAAGTAGAAAATCCGTATCTTTGCGTAGATCGAACTGTAGTGGTATCCAGGCATAGTTGGCAAAGCCAACCATATCTTTACCAGGGGGCAAATTCCCCTTGAAACTTGTGTTTATCACTATATCAGAAGCAATCATGTGTTGTCAAATGATTTAGCCGCCATGATTTAGCAGCCAAAGCACTTGCATTCTTGGAACATGCGTGCTAAATTGTGGGTATGATGATCATACTGACTCATGTTAATCCCTCTGAAAATCTCAACCGGTGGTACATTGTTTCCATCCAGCCGACTCTCTTCCACCCCTGCGCGGTGATCATCGCCTGGGGCAGGCGGGATAACAGCTTTCAGCAGTGGCGGGCCATCCCGGCAGACACCCCGGATCAGGCCCAGGAG
>JAFGLU010000101.1 GCA_016927865.1 Anaerolineaceae bacterium | reverse complement strand
CGTGCCCGGCGGGGTTCGCGCCGAGGGCGGCTGGCGCGCGTTGAAGGTGCTGGGGCCGCTGGATTTCTCGCTGACGGGCATTCTGGCCGGGCTGGCCAGCACGCTAGCAGCGGCGGGCGTGAGCATCTTCGCTCTTTCGACGTTTGACACAGACTACATCATGGTCAAAGAAAGCAGCCTGGGCACGGCCATTGAGGCGCTGCGTGAGCAAGGGCACACCATCCACGCCGATTAGTGCGCCGCCGTGGCGGTCTCAACGTCAAATCCCGCTATCCGCCCCCCTCCCTTTGTCCCTCCCCCAGCCATTCAAGGCTGGGTGGGTTCTGCGGTTCTGGCTGGGGGAGGGAAAGAAATTTAAAAGAGTGAGGGGCGAAACGCCCCTCACTCTTGCAAAATCTTGCTCCCCGCGTCTGAGAACGATATGCGTCCTGAGTTTTAAGTTCAGCGCTCAAAGGGATATGCGCTGAGGGGCAAGCTGTGGTTTAATGAAGGTATGAGCGAAACGCCCTTTAGATCCGGATTCGTCGCCGTGGTTGGCCGCCCCAACGTGGGCAAGTCCACGCTGATGAACGCCTTACTGAACCAAAAGGTGGCCGCGGTGTCGCCGCGCCCCCAAACCACCCGCCGTCGCCAATTGGGCATTCTGACCGTGCCGCAAGGCCAGATCATTTTCGTCGACACCCCCGGCATACACAACCCCGTCCACAAGCTGGGCGAGTATATGAACGAAGTGGCCTTCGACGTGCTGCAGGACGCCGACCTGGTGCTGTGGCTGGTGGAGGCCAACAACCGCCCCACCCCCGAAGATCAGATTGTGGCGGCGCGGCTGGCGGGAGTGCTGGCGCGTGGGCCGCTGCCCGTGCTGCTGGTAGTCAACAAGGTGGACCTGGTGGACTCGGCTACCCTGTTCCAGCGGCTGGAAGCCTATCAGGCCTTGTGCCCAACGGCGGAGCTCCGCGCCATTTCGGCTGCCGAGAGCCGCGGCACGGGTGATCTGCTGGACGCCATCTTCAGCCACCTGCCCGAAGGCCCGGCCTTCTACGATGAAGACCAGATCACCGACCTGTATGAACGCGACATCGCCGCCGACCTGATCCGCGAGGCCTGCCTGCGAAACCTCAAGGATGAAATACCCCACGCCGTGGCGGTGCGCATCGACGAATATACTGAGCGCAGCGAAACCGCCGCCTACATCGCTGCCACGCTGCTGGCCGAGCGCGAAGCGCATAAGGGCATTCTCATCGGTGAAAAAGGCGCTATGCTGAAGAAAATTGGAACCATGGCGCGCAAAGAAATTGAAAGCATGAGCGGGCGCAAGATCTTCCTGGATTTGCACGTCAAGGTGCTGGCCAACTGGCGGGACAACCCCAGCCTGTTGAAGAACCTGGGCTACGCCACCGAGAAAGGGTCGCGCTGATGTTCAACCTGCTCTTCTACCTGGCAATGGGGATGGCCGTGGCAGATTGGTGGGCAGTTTGGCGCGGACGGCAAAACATCCGTGTGGTGACCAAGCCTGGGGTGATCGTGCTGTTGGGCATCTGGTTCGTGCTGCAGGGCGGGGCGCAGGGCTGGAACTTGTGGTTTGTGGCCGGGCTGGTGGCGGCTTTGGCAGGGGATGTTTTCCTGCTGAGCAGCCGCTTCTTCCTGTATGGGCTGGGAGCTTTCCTGCTGACCCACATCTTCTATATCCTGGGCTTCAACCCCGATTTGCCGCCTTTTGGCTGGGTGGGAGTCATCTTCCTGGCGGTCACGGCGCGCCTGTTCTGGATGGTGTTTGAGCCGGCGGTGAGCGCAGGCCGGCGAGGCCGGGCGCGAGTCAAGCTGCTGGTTCCCACGCTGGTTTACAGCCTGGTGCTCAGCCTGATGTTCCTGTCGGCGCTGCTCACCCTGCTGCGCCCCGATTGGCCTTTCCAGGCGGCGGTGCTGGCGTCCATCGGCGCGGGAGCATTCCTGGGTTCAGACACGCTCCTGGCCATTCGCCGCTTCCGCCGGGCCATCCGCTACGGCGATTTGATCATCATTGTGTTGTATCACCTGGCCCAGGTGGCGATTCTGACTGCGGTCTTGATGAAGCAAGGGGCGTAGGACGGGTCGCGAAACCCGACCCCTACAACCCGCGGGTTCCGACCCGCGTCTTTTGGCCTGTACAGAGAGGCCGGTAGGGGCGAGGCGAGATTCGATAATTGAATTGACCCGGTTGGATTAGCCTCGCCCCTCACAAGCTGCCCAGGGCGAGGCTAATAGGTTCTTTTTCAAATCCCAACCGCGTTCCAGCCTCGCCCCTACCGGGAAAAGATTCCGCCCGCGCCGTTAACTCCACCTACCGGTGCAACGCGCGGAAACCTTCGCCCAGGGCTTCGTGGGCCTGGCCGATGACCATGAAAGCCTTGGGGTCCACCTCGCTGACGATGGCCTTGATGCGGCTGATCTCGGCACGGGTGACCACGCAGTACAACACCGGCCGGTCGCTGCCGGTGAAAGCTCCGGTGGCGTTCAAGACGGTCACGCCGCGCTCCATTTCATATAAGACGCGCCGGGAGACTTCTTCGGGGCAGCAGGTGATGATCAAGGCAGTGCGGAAGACACTGGAGCCTTCCAGAATCATCTCGGCTGCCAGGCCGCTCACATAGGTGACCACCAGGGCGTAGAGTGCGTTCTCCCAGGTGAAGACAAAGCCCGCCGCCAGGATAACGATGGTATCGGTGACCAGGTAAGCCTGCGAGATGGAAATGCCCAGGCGGTCGTTGAGGATGCGCCCGAGGATGTCGCTGCCGCCGCTGGTGCCCCGCCCGCGGTAGACCAGCCCCAGTCCCACGCCCAGCAGGACCGCACCGTACAGGCTGTTGAGCACCAGGTCATGCACTACGCCCTCGGCGGGGATGAAGAAGACCAGTAGGTCGGTGAACAACGAGAAGGCGGTGATGGACAGCGCGGTGCGCAGGGCAAAGCGCGGACCGCCCAGGTATTGCCAGCCGATGATGAACAGGGGTACATTGCCAATGAAGACCATCAGACCGATGGGCCAGGCGGTGTAATGGTGGATAAGTTGGGCCGCGCCACTGATGCCGCCGCTGACCAGCATGGCCGGGATGAGGAACATGCGCATGGCCAGGGCCTGGAGGAGCGCGCCCAGCAAGACGTAGGCGTAATCGACCAGCGAAGCGCGCGTGAAATCGGCGCTGCGAAGGGTCTGGGTGAGTTTATCGTGCAACGTGCGCGGGGTGATTTTCGGCAGATCCATTGGTACCTCCTGGTATGCCAAACAAACGCAGTATTCTAACGCGATCCAGGTTGCAAGGGAAGCGCAGTTATTCCTGAAAAGGGCAATCAAATATCCTCTGAGCGCCAAAACTGCCGCGCGGGTCTTTTTGCTCCCGAAATAGGTGCTCTGCGGAGGGCACGGGGTCGATTGGTCGAAATGTGTGAGTTGCGCAATCCCCGTGCCGCTACGAGGAAGGAATTGAGCCAATATTCATGATGCAATCGCCCAATTTTCCGCAGCAACAGTATGAAACTTTGGTAACGAATTATCGTATACTGAATAGGTATTTTGTAACTACTCAGCCAGAGGTGGAAGAAACCCGATTTTGATGTGTGTGTGGAGTGCGAAGCACCCCACACACATCAAAATCGGGAGCTTTCCCCACCCACTGAGCAGTTTCGGTATTTTCACTTTGGGAGGGCTTTTTTCGATGACAAGCAAGGCTTTAGTTGACGGCTTCGTATCTCAACCGGTGCTGGCGCTGGCGGGTCTTTCGCGCAGCGGGAACAAGTTTAGCAACGGCGTTTTCACCGAATTGAAACAAAACGGGTTCCGGATTTTGCCGGTGAACCCGCAGGCTGAAAGCATCCAGGGCGAGCGCTGCTATCCCAGCCTGACCGCCCTGCCCGAAAAGGTGGAAGCGGTGTTGATCATGACGCCCCCGGCGCAGACCGCCGCGGTGGTGCAGCAGGCCGTTGACGCGGGCATCAAGCGCGTGTGGATTCAGCAGGGAGCCGAATCGCCGGAGGCGCTGGCGCTGTGCAAGCAGCACAATTTGGATGCCATCAGCGGCGAGTGCATTATGATGTTCGCCGGGAAGGCCGGCTTCCACAAGTTCCACAAGTGGATCTGGGGCGTGATCGGAAAGCTGCCCAAGTAAGAGAGTAGGCGGGTGATTCAGGAGATTCAGGCCAAAACGCTGGTTAGCCGGGTGCCCGGCGACGACCGGGTGTTTGGCATGAAGTACAACCTGAACCTGTATCGAGGCTGCGAGCACCGCTGCATCTATTGCGATTCGCGCAGCGAGTGCTATGGCATTGAGAACTTTGACCGGGATGTGCTGGTCAAGGTGAACGCCATTGAGCTGCTGGAAAAAGAACTGGCTTCCAAGCGGGTCAAGGGACCGGTCGGTTTCGGCTCGATGAGCGACCCTTACACGCCGGTGGAGCTGCGCTACAACCTCACTGCGCAAGCTCTGCAGGTGCTGGCGCGGAGGGGTTTTCCGGCGCACATGAACACCAAGAGCGACCTGATTTTGCGCGACCTGCCGCTCTTGACCCAGGTGCCCAACCCGACGGTGGCATTCACCCTGACTACCTCCGACGACGACCTGGCGCGCAAGATCGAGCCGGGCGCCCCGCTGCCTTCGGCCCGGCTGCGCGCTATGCAAACGCTGGCAGAGGCGGGGGTGACCGTGGGCGTGTCGTTGATGCCGGTGCTGCCGTTCATCACCGACCAACCCGAAACGATCCTGGCGATCGTGGAGCAGACCGCCGCCCACGGGGGCAGTTTCATCATCCCCTGGTTCGGCATGAGCCTGCGCGACCGGCAGCGCGTGCATTACTATGCGTGCCTGGAGCGGTTGTTCCCTGGCTTACGCGAGCGCTACGAGAAGCGCTTCGGAACAAGTTATGGCTGTAAGGCCAACGATGCCACCGTGCTTTCGCGTGCCTTTACCCAGCGCTGCGCCGAGTACGGAATTACCCCGCATATTCCACGCCCCGCCCCGCCCGAGCAATTGAAGTTGTTTTAATCCAAAAACAGGAGGTTGTGGCGCGTACGCGCCACAACCTCCTGTTTTTGGTTAACGCCAGACAGCCGCTTTCGCGCTGTGGCAAATACCGAAAATTTTAGTCTTCCGAGAGGACCACGATTTTGTCGCCAGGCTGGAAGGTAACGGTCGCTGACTTGGGCGGGTTGAGGTGCACGCCGTAAGAGCGCCCGGCATCGCTCATCTCCGCAGTCACCCGATAACCGATGGCAGTAGCCCTCTGACGGCGGGCTGCTTCGACCACGGTGTAGAAATTCATCGGCTGCCCTGGAGTCACAAACAACTCGACCGGCTTCAGGTAAACCTCCGCGCCTTCGGGGTCAAACAAATCGCCAAAGACAGCGTTCAGACGTTTGTTCTCCGAGATTTGGGCCAGCATCAGGCTGATCAGCTTGCCGCTAACAATGAAGTCATCGGCGCGGGCCACTTCGGCCAGGTTGCGGTTGCGCACATCCACCATCTCTGAGACGAGTGAAAAGTGCAAATCCTGCTGATCGGCCATGTCTCGCAAATGGAGCAGAGTGATGAGGGTACTGGAGTCGGCGCGCTGCTCGGTCATGGTGTCCAGGTAGCTCAAAACAATGATGTGGTTAAAATCCTTAAGGCCAAGTTGTTCCAAGAATGCTCGATCGGAGGTATCGCCTTTCAGCACGCGCACGCGCTGGTTGGTTAAACTTTGACGGAAGGACTGAACCTCCTCCTCAATGGCTTCCAACCCGGCAGCCACCAGCACCTCAGAGTCGGGCGCAACATAGTTATCTAGCTCCCGCAAGATGGCGGCGCCGCGCCAGTTCCAGCCGAGGATCAATGTGCGCTCGGGCACCGGCTGGATATGTGACTCGGCAACGATGAGACTTTCATGAATCTGGACCTTTTCAGAAGAGAAGAAAATCTGGTCGTCATCCGCCGCCAGCAACACCAATTGGTCATTCTCCGCGAGGGCGTAATTCATGGGCGGGTTCAACTCCACGCTGCCGTCGGCACGCGCGATTCCCATTACCGCATTGGTCGTGTAAGCATTGAGCGCCTCGCCATATGGCTTTCCAACTAAATCGGCATGGCGGGTGAAGTAGATTTCATCACCCCCAAAATCCAGCATTTCGTTATACACTACCGAGAGGCCCGACTGGCGGCAGGTTTGGGCAATGACACGGGCTATCAAGTCGCCCACCAGCACCCATTCCACCTCATCCTTGCCGACGACTTTCGCCACCCCGCTGTTCTTCATATTGCGCAGTTCAGCGACAATGTGGTAAGGCTCGCCGCGCCGGTCAGGCGCGTGCGTGATGGCGAGAACGGTTTTAATCACCTCGGCGTCGGGGTCTTCGCCTTCGGGCGAAAGCACGATGATCGAACGGGCTTGATTGAGGCTAGCAATTTTCAGATCAGCCATCTCAATGGGGTTGCCCGTGCGGCAGACCACGCGCGTTTTGCCCGTAAAGTCAATTCGCTCGCGGATAGCGTCTTCCATTTCCACTTTGTCATGCTCGCCGAGGATGACGATACAGGCGGAGGGAAGATTCTCATTGGCGGTCATAATTTCGGAGACGATGGTGAAAACCTGCTCCGACCAGCCCAAGATCACGGTGTGGTTGTTCTCAAGCACCCGCGAGCGGCCCTTGCGCAGTTCGTCCAGCTTGCCCTCGATGGCGCTGGAAAGGATGCCGATCAGGGTGCTGATGACAAAGATGCCGCCGATGGTGACCAGCAGCATGAGAATGCGGAAGCCCCAACCGGTGTCGCCGCCCATTGTACCGGCGTCGAGGGTGCGCATCAAAGCCAACCACGCGCCTTCCAAAAAGCCAATCTGCGTGCCGTCGTCCTGGGTCAAGCCAGTAAGGGACAAAAACGCCCCAGCCACGAAAATAATGAGCAGAGAAATAACTGCTAACCAGGCGATGAGAGCAATGGTGCCCTGGGAGAAGGTATTGTCAACCCAATACCGCAAGCGATCTTTCCAACCGATCTTTGCTTCCATAAAGTACCTCGATGATGAATTTTTTAGGGGCCCAAAAAGGGGGTCTCAAACGCCGCTAAGCTTAACAGCCTAAACGCTATTTTGCAAGTTCAATTACGTTTCAGTTTCGTTCCAAGTTTATAGGGAATCACCACGCCAGCTACTAGAGAGCCTCGTTCCAAGCCCACATTTGCCCGCTTTTTCAAGATATACTTGAGATAAATCAACCAAAATTGCCCAGCCAGAGGTCGAAGAGGCCTGAATTAGACCAACCATGACTCCCAACCCTAAACCTCGTTTAAAACGCATCCTTTTGTGGATTCTCCTGACCCCGCTGCTGCTGTGCCTGGCTGGTGGTTTGGTTTCGTACCTGATCAACCGCGGTCTCCCCACGCAATCGGCGCAGGTGGAGGTGCTTTCTCCGGCTGCCGTGGCCCACGTCCGCGAGGCGCAGCAGTTGAAATCCGGGCTGGGCGACGAAGTTTGGCCTGGGTTTGGCAATGCGGGCATTCCGCTGATGATCTACAACGAGCGCTATGCCTTCTTGTGTGGGATCGAGCAAGCCCCCGCCGGGTGGGAACGCGCCGAAGGGCAGCCTTGCTTCCGCGGTACCTACTCCAACCCGCAGGCCTTCACCCACGAGATCGGCGGGCGTTGGTTTGGCAGTATGACCACGCAGGAGTACATGGGCATTCGCATGCGCGACGAAATCTCGGAGCAACTGCCCGGGCCGCTGGCAGCCGTGTTCCCCTACGGGTTGATCACCCACACCCTGGGCACGGAGCGCTATCTCGGCGCGCTGGTGCACGAATCCTTCCACGCCTTCCAGGCCGAGATGGCCCGGGCGCGCTTTGACGACGCCGAGCGTGCCTATCCTGACGGGGATGCCTACTGGGCGAACGACTCAAGCGCGCGCGAGCAATGGAAGCGGGAGACGCAAGCCCTCTATGACGCGCTCAACGCCCAAGATGAAGCCGAAATGCGTAGATATGCCGCCGAGTTTTTGATCATCCGCGCTGAGCGACGGAGCCAGACCTTGAAAGATGAGAGCCTGGCGCTGTATGAAAAACGCTACGAGTGGCTGGAAGGCATGGCAAAGTACGTGGAGCTAAACACCTTGCTGGCTGCCGCGCACACGCCCAACTATGCACCCGACGCAGCCCTGGCAAAGGACAAGAACTTTCACGATTATTCTCAGATCGACGCCCTGTGGAAGAGCGAACTGAATCAAATGAGACGACAGGCTGGGCTGGAAGGCGATACGCGCTTCTACTATACGGGCATGGCCCAAGGCGAGTTGCTGGACCGGCTGATGCCCGATTGGAAGAGCCGCCTGTTCGCAGAGGGCGTGTGGTTGGAAGACTTGCTGGCAGAAGTGCTGCGATAAACCGAAAATCAGTTCTATCAACCTCTTGACTCTCCCCTAAGGGGAGACCGTATACTGAGTTCGTTGATGGCCTTCAACAGACGTTGGGGGGCTGCGCGAGTCCCCCGCTACCGGACAAGGAAGGAAGATGCTCAAGATCGGTGACTTTTCAAAGCTGGCCCACGTGACCGTCAAGACCCTGCGGTATTATGCTCGCTTGGGACTGCTGCAACCTGCCTGGACCGACCGCTTCAGCGGCTATCGCTACTACACCCTGGAGCAACTGCCGCGCCTGAACCGCATCCTGGCCCTCAAGGAACTGGGCTTCTCGCTGGATCAGATCGCCGGGCTGGCCAAGGACAACCTGCCCGTTGAGCAGATCCGCGGGATGCTGCGCCTCAAGCAAGCCGAATTGGAAGAGCGCATCCTGGCCGAGCAGAACCGGCTGGTGATGGTGGCGGCTCGCCTGGAGCAAATTGAAAATGCCGGGCAGCCGGGCACGGGCGCGGTGCTGGTCAAGCGCGTGGAAGCCACGCCCCTGGCGGTGACCCGCGAGGTGGTTCCCACGGTGGAGCGGCTGCCTCAGCACCTCAACCGCATGGTGAGCGAGCTGAACGAGTGGCTGACCCGTCAGAACGTGGTGGCGGCTGGGCCGTGGGTGGCTCTGTACCAAAACACGGAATACCGCGAGCGTGACATCCCTGTTGAACTGGGGGTGGTGATCGATTCCGGCGTTCTCACGCGCCCAGGCCTGGCGGTAGGCGGCAAGATCAGCCTGCGCCGGCTGCCGGCGGTGGCCGAGATGGCCTCGTTGGTGCACAGCGGAGCGGTCGAGACGCTGCCCCAGGCCTACACCGAGTTGTATGCCTGGATGGAGGCGGCCCATTACACGCCCGCCGGGCCAGCCCGCGAGTTATACCTGCGCGACACGCAACCCAGCGGCCAGGTCAGCCAGGTCATCGAAGTCCAGGTGCCGGTCGAACGGCCTTCCGCCTTCAAAACTCAGTCGAAGAAAGAAATGGAGTTGGCGATGGATATCCGCTTTGTGACGAAACCTGCATTCACCGTGGTTGGGTTGGCCTATCACGGCAAGAATGAAAACAATGAGATCTCCCAGATGTGGGGACAGTTCAACCAAAAAGTTGGAGAGCTTGGGGCAACCTTTGACGCTGCTTACGGCGTGTGCAAGATGGCCCCCGGCCTGCCGGAAGGGCACTTCGAGTACGTGGCCGGATATGCACTGTCCGAGGGGCAAGCCGTCCCCGAGGGCCTGGTCGCCCGACACATCCCCGAGTATCGTTACGCGGTGTTTGCCCACCGCGGCAGCATGGAAACCCTGGGGCAAACCTACCAGAACATCTATAAGGTGTGGCTGCCCGAAGCCGGGCTGAAACCGGTGGAGGACGGGCTGGACATGGAAGTGTACAACGAGGAGTTTGACGATTTCTCGGAGAAGTCAGTTTTCTACATCTACGTGCCGGTGCCGTAAACGAACATTTCCCCACCCCCTAACCCCCGCCCCAGGGCGGGGGAATTAACCCAAAATCGGAGCACAGGGCGCAAGCGCCCTGTGCTCCGATTTTGGGTTAAGAACTATTTACCTTGTAGCGAACGGATGTAGTTGACAATATCCCAACGCATGTTGGGCTCGGGGAGGTTTTCCTTGAGCGAGGGCATGGCCCCCTCGATGCCGTTGGTGATGGTCAGGAACATGGCGCCGTCGCTGCCGGTGAGGGCGTTGCCCTCCAGCAAGCTGACGGGCGGGCGCGTGCGCAAGTATACGGCGAAAGGCCCCTTGCCATCGGCATTGGCTCCGTGGCAAATCTGGCAGTTGATCTCGTACTGTTCTTTGCCGCGCGCCAGAGAGGCTTCATCGGCTACCAGCGGGTTGACCGGCGCGCCCAGTTCGGGCACGTACGCCGCGCCCTGCACCGGGATCGAGCGGGGCGGCAAAGGCAGGGGGTCTTCTTGCGCGTTAAACGACGGCTGGATCTCCATGAAGCTGATCCATTCAATCTTCAGCACATCGTAGGTGAAGAGCAGCCCCAGCAGCAGCGGCACGGTTACCAGGCCCAGAACGATGAATAAACGTTTTAGAACAGCCATAGTTTCTTTGCCTCCGCCCCATGAACGATTTCCGCGCCCAGCTTTTCCAAGGTTTCGTGCAGCGAGGGGTCCAGCTCGGGTTGGCTGGAGAACAGCACCCCAATGTGCCCGTCGGTGACACGCGGATCGTAGCCCTGCGGTCCAAAAGACGGGGAGATGGTCTCGACGAACACGCCGATGAAGGTGCTGATCAACAGACCCAGCATGGTCAACTCAAAGGTGACCACAATGGCCGTGGGGATGGTCTGGTAGGCCATTCCGCCAACGCGGATGGGGTATAACAGTGGCGTGCCAAAGTTGAGGAACGTGGCCACCAGGAAGCCCGCCAGGGCTCCCAACCCGCCGATGAGCGGAATGCGCGTCCAGGACATGGGCCGCCCGAGGATCTTTTCCGAGTAGGGCACGCCGGAGATGACGGACATGTCTTTGTCGCTCACACCCAGGTGGCGCAAGGCATGAATGGCCTCGGTGGCCTGCTCGAGTTGGTCTTCTTTGAACAATGCCAGATGAACAATCGGTCTAGCCATGTGTGCCTCCTTACTCCAGCTCCGCAACCGAGGGCACGGTCGTCTTGCCCACCTTGCGCAGGCTGTGCGCTTCCTGACCTTCCTGCACCTCCCACACCGGGACGAGCGGGATCACCCGCGAGGCCAGCAGGTAGAGCAGCATGAACAGCGCCAGCGAACCGATCCCAATGCTGATCTCGGGCAGGCGCGGGCTGTATTCGCCCCAGTCAAAGGGCATGCGCTGGTGACCCAGGGTCATGGGGATGATGGTGTAGCGCTCGAAGAACATGCCCACGTTGATCAACAGGGTGATGATGAACATCGCCCACGGCGTGCGGCGGATCTTCTTATTCCACAAGGTCAGCCACGGAATGCCAATATTGAAGATGAGCATGCAGTACCAGATCCAGGCAGAGGGGCCGCTGGCGTGCAGGGTCAAAATTTGGCGCACCGCCTCATACCCGCCATACCAGGAGACCATGTAATCGTTGAAGAAGAAATAGCCCCAGGCCATCGAAAAGACCAGCAGCAGCTTGCCCAGCGCGTCGATATGCTCGGGGCGGATGAAGTAATCCATGTGCTTCATGGTGCTGCGCAGGATGATCAGAATGGTGACCACCGCCGAAACGCCCGAAAGGATGGCGCCGATGATGAAGTAGGGGCCGAAGATGGTGGAGTTCCAGGCGGCGGTCTGCGCCACGGCAAAGTCCCAGGACACGATGGTGTGCACCGAGAACATGACCGGGATGATGGCGACGGCGAAAATGCTGATGGCCTTGCGCAGGCGGAACCACTCGGCTTCGGTGCCGCGCCAGCCCAGCGACAGGGTTTTATAGATGAAGTGCCGCCAACCAGTGGTCCGGTCGCGGGCCATGGCCAGGTCGGGGATGAGCGGCAGGAACAGGTAGATGGTGCTGCTCAACAGGTAGGTGGTGATGGCCAAAAAGTCCCATACCAGCGGCGAGCGGAAGTTGGGCCACAGCCAGCGCGCATTGGGATAGGGGATCATCCAGTAGAAGACCCACACCCGGCCCAGATGGACGAGCGGGTAGAGGGCGCCTGCCGCCAGGCCAAAGGTGGTCATCAACTCGGCGGCTCGGGTGAAGGGGCGGCGGAACTCGGCTTTGAATACGCGCAGGATGGCCGAAACAAACGTTCCGGCGTGGCTGATGCCGATCCAGAAGACCAGCAGCACAATGAACACGCCCCAGTAGACCGGTTTACGAATGCCGGCCAAGCCCATGCCGGTGGCAATCATGTAGCCCCACATGCCAAACAGGCACACCGCCACAATGGCCCCCAGGATGCCTACGGCAAGCCAGTAGCGCGGGGTAGTGTGGGTCATGGCGTCCATGACCATGTGGTTCATCTCTTCGCGCGGGCGCGGGTCGAACATCAACTGGTCGCGATGATCTTCCTCTTCGTCATGCGCGGCGGGGTGCACGGTGGGAATGGACTGTGTTTCAGCCGCCATAAGTTCCTCCTCCCTTCAGGTAAGTGACGCGAGGGGCTGTGCCGAGCTCTTCAAGCTGAGTATAGCCGCGCTCGCTGCGGGCCGCCTGGCTGACACGGCTGTTGGGGTCCGTCAGATCACCGAAGATGATGGCATCGACGGGGCAGGCCTGGGCACAAGCGGGCACTACGTCACCGTCGCGCAAGGCCCGGCCTTCCTTCTTGGCGGTTTCCTGCCCGGCATAAATGCGCTGGACGCAGAAGGTGCATTTTTCCATCACGCCGCGCCGCCGGACGGTGACGCTGGGGTTGAGGTAGTAATTCATTGGCGCGGGCACTTCGTAGTCGAACCAATTGAAGCTGCGAGCAATGTAAGGGCAGTTGTTGGCGCAGTAGCGCGTGCCGATGCAGCGGTTGTAGACTTGCAGGTTGATGGATTCGGATTCGCTGTGCACGGTGGCGAACACCGGGCAAACCGGCTCGCAGGGCGCGTGCCCGCACTGCTGGCACATCATGGGCGTATGCGTGGGCGACACCTCTGGGTATTCGCCCTCCCAGTAACGCTGGATGCGCAGCCAGTGCATGCCGCGCCCGTAAGCCACTTCTTCTTCACCGGTGAAGGGGATGTTATTCTCCATCGAGCAGGCTGTCACGCAAGCCTGGCAGCCGGTGCAAATATCCTGGTCGATGACCATGCCCCACTTCTCGGGGTATTGTTCTTCAGCCATTGTCATTCCTCCTTACGCCGTAACCGTTAATGATCGCCGTAGACGCCCACGCGGCTTTCGGCGCGCGCAATGGGGCGGCGTTTGCCAGTGGGGGTAATGGTTACCAGGGTGTCGCCAAAGGCCAGATCGCCAGCCTCGTTCATGGTCACCTTGAGCAGCTCCGCCGGGTTGCAGCCGCGCCGCTCGGCCCAGCGCCCCAGGGCGGTGTGGCCCTGCCCAAAGGGGATGGCAACGGTGTCGGGGCGGATGGCGGGGTACAGGTACACCACCGCTTCCACCTCGCCCGCCTCAGACCTCACCTTGACAATATCATCGTCGTGCAGGCCCAATTCCTCGGCGGTCTTGGGGTTGATCTCGACCCACGAATTCCACATGACCGTGGTGGCGGGGTCGGGCGTCTCTTGCAGCCAGGGGCGGTTGGCCCCGCTGCCATCGCCGAACAGGGTGGGGTAGGTCATCAGATGGAACTGGCCCGAGCCCGCCGCTTGCGGTTGGGCGGTGGAAGCCCCATCAGCAAAGTTCTTCTCGGGGGCCGAGAGGCTGGGCGCTGCCAGCCACCAGCCGCCAGCCTGGAGGTATTTGGCCCACAGCGAGGGCAGGTCGGTTCCAGAGATGTTGGCATCGGGTTGGCCGACTTTATCTTCGAGAACGGATTGAATGAACTCGACTTCATCCTTGTAGGGCAGTTTGCCCGCCGAAAGAAGCATGTCGGCTGTGGCGCGGGTTTCATACAGCGGCACCACCACCGGCTGGGCTCCGGAGAGCACGGGCCGGTCTACGCCTGCCAGGGTGTACTGGTAGCCCCAGCCTTCCAGCGGGGTGTGGTCGGGCAAGACGTAATCGGCTTGCAGGGCGGTTTCATCGGGGAAGGAGGCGAAGCTGACCACCGTCTTGACGTTGGCCAAAGCCTGGGTGAAGCCCAGGGTGGGTGGCAGCTCGAAGACCGGGTTACAGCCGTGGATGAAGAGCGTGCTCACCTGCCCGGTGCGCATGCGGTCGACCAGACCGCGCAGGTCGGTGAGCGTGGCGGTCCCGGCTGGGCTGGTGGTCAGATAGACCCCACCTGGGACGCCGAAGTTGCCGCGCCCGGCGTTCAAAGCCAGGATGTTGACTGCGGCAGCCAGCCCATCGGCGTGACCGAGGGCATTTCCGCCGGGCAGGAACAAGGGTCGCTCGGCGCGGGCGATGAGTTGGGCCAGCGCTTCCAGCTTCTCGGGCTCGATCCCGGCGGCGGCGCAGGCCGCCTGCACGTCTACGGCGGCATAATCCATGACCGCGGAGAAGCCGGAGCTCTCGGAGAGCAGCTTGCCCAATGCAGCCGCCAGCAAACCCTCGCTGCCCGGCACAACCGGGTACCACTCATCGGCGCTGCCGGAAGTGAGCGAGCGGCGGGCCTCGAAGGAAACCAGGTAGCCGCGTTTCTTGAGGGGTTCGGCCCGGCGGAAGCGCCCATAAGCGCGGCTGTAAGCCACGGGAGAGAGCCAGGCTTCGAGGAAGTTGGCCCCAAAGGAAACCACCAGGTCGGCCCCGGCGATATCGAAGTAGGGGAAGACGGCCTGCCCAAAGACCTGTTCGGCGGCTTTGACCAGCGTGGCGCGGCCTTCGAACATGCCCAGCGCGCCGTAGCGCAGGGGGGCGGGCGCGCCGATGGTCTCGGCCAATTGGGTGACCAGGTCGGCCAGGTGATCCTGGTTGAGACCGAGGAGGAAGGCCACCTCACCCGCCGGGCCGTTAAGGGCGTCTTTGACGACCTGCAGGGCGGCGTCCCATTCCACCGGCTCCACCGCAGGGTCGCCGCGCTGGGGGCGCTGGACGGCGCTCTTGAAGCGGTCGGGGTTATACAGCCCCTGCACACCCGTCAGACCGCGCGAGCAGAGTTTGCCACCGTTGACCGGGTGAGCGGGGTTGCCCTCGGCCTTAATGGCCCGTCCTTCAAAGGTACGCATGATCAGGCCGCAGCCCGCCGGGCACTCGCGGCAGGTGGTGGCGAAGTATGTGCTCAGCCCGGTCTGGGTGTATTCGGGCATATCGTAGTAGGGGTTGCGCGTCACGTAACGCGCGGCCGGGCCGCAGCCGGTGAGTACGGCAGCGGTGGCGCCCAGGCCGGCCAGCTTTAAGAAATTGCGCCGAGAAATAATTTCACTCATAGCGGTTTCGTTCCTCCCAGCGTCGGTTTAATAATGGCAAAGAGCGCAATCTGACAGGCGCTCCCATTTCTCGGGGCCCTGCTTTTGATGACATTCCAGGCACCAGCCCATGTTCTGCCCGCGTTGCGGTTCGGCCACGGTCATCTTGGTCAGGTCGCCATGGCAGGTCGCGCATTCCACGCCCGCGGCAACGTGTGGGCGGTGGTTGAACTGCACGAAATCAGGCTGGATGGCTACCGGCACCCAGGGGATCGATTGGCCGTTGGCTGCATAGTTGAGCAGCTTTTCGATCTCGGGGGTGCGCTTTTCCACCTGTTGGTGGCAGCCCAGGCACTTCTGAGTCGTGGGCAGGCCCGCGGTCGGCCCCCACTGCGCGCCGGGATGGCAGTACATGCAGGGGATGCCCGACCCAACGTGAAAATTGTGCGGGAACTGGATGGGCTGCTCGGGAACGGTCTGGGTCAAATAGAGACCGCCAGCCGCCGCGCCGAGGAAGATCAACACGACCACCGCAAAGGTTATACGCACCCACGGGCGCATCCACAGCGGAAGAGGTTTGTTCATGCGCGCTCCTTTTTTAGGGCAGATTTTCGCCCGAGATTACTTGGATTTGCGGTCGCGAACGAGCCACACGACCAGGAAGATGACGCCAACCAGGAATGCTCCCAGCAGCACGGCAAAGCCCAGGCTGGTGAGCATGGCACCAAAAGCGGTAGCAATGCCAGAGAACAGGCCGCCGGCCGGGCCGCCCACCGCCTCGGTCGCTTCGGTTTCATCACCGGCCAAAGGCGGCTGGGCTTCTTGTATTTCCAGGCCGCTGGGCAGTGACTGCGCGTAGAGCAGGATGTCGCGCCCATTTTCCAGGGTCGATCCTATATGGGCGCCAATGACCATGTCGGTGCCGGGCGTGCCGTATTGGGTTTTATGCAAAAAGCGCCAGGGGTCCAGCAGCGCCAACGTGCCCAGCGTGGCGTCGCGACCCTCAAAGCGGAATTTGAGCAGCGCGCCATCGGCGCCGTGGCAGGAGGCACACTGGGCATCATAGAGCTGCTCACCCGCCGCAATATCGCCGCCTTCTACTTTGAGGGTGGTCAGGTTCACGTAGCCGCTTTCAGCAATTTGCACGAATTCCGCCAGATCGTTCAGATCGTCTTCGCTAAAGAAGGTGGAGAAATCGTGCAGGGTGTTGCTTTCACCCTTCAATACGGCCACAATTTCGGCGGCGCTCTTTTCCCTGGCCCCGGTCACGCCGGGAAAGCCGGTGTAATTGGAGCCGCTGCCATAGGCACCATCCTTGCCGAGGTAGTCCCAGCCGTGGCAGGTCACGCAGCGCCAGGTATCCTCGCCGGAGCGGGTGTTGGTGGTTTGCGTATCCCACAGGGGCATGTTTCCTGCGGGAGCTGCCACGTTCAAGGCGGCGAACCAGTTATCGTAGAGCATGGCGCCGCGTACGCCGGGCGTATCATCCTGCGGCGCTTGGGCGGCGTGGACGGATTGGCCCGCTCCACCCGCGAACAACATCATTGCCCCCAAGACCAGGGGGAGTCCCAAGCCGACCAGAAGTTTCGCTTTCATCAGCACTCTCCTCGCGCGGGACAAAAGCCCAGTAAATTAGTCCTGTTAGTGAAATTATACACGACTGGCAAATTTGCGGGGGTTAGATTAAAGGGTGATTAATGGGTGATTGTGGCGGTTGTCGTTGTAGGGGCAATTCATGAATTGCCCCTACAACGACAACCCTACCGGGTCACTCCAAATGCGTTTTGAGCTTCTGCGCCAGCTCGGCAGTGATGCCTGGAGCGGCGGTTAATTCTTCAATGCTGGCCTGGCGGATGGCTTCCAGCGAGCCAAAATGGGTGAGCAGCCAGCGCCGGCGGGCCGGGCCGATGCCGGGAATTTTGTCTAACACCGAGGCCATGCCAATCTTGTTGCGCTGGTTGCGGTGAGCCGTGATAGCAAAGCGGTGGGCTTCGTCGCGAATGCGCTGCACCAGGAACAGGCCCTGCGAGTGGCGCGGCAGCATGATTGACTCTTGATGACCGGGTAGGAATAATTCTTCCTGCTGCTTGGCCAGGCCCACCACCGGCACCTTGCCAAACAGGTCAAACTGTTCCAATACCTTCACCGCCCGGCCCAGTTGCCCCTTGCCGCCGTCCACGATCAATAAATCGGGCAGCAGCGCAAAGGACGGGTCCAGCTTTTGGCCCGGCTCCAGTTTGGCCTCCTGGGCTGCCTGCCAGCGCTTGAAGCGCCGCGTGAGAGCCTCTTCCATGCTGGCAAAATCATCGGGGCCATCGGCGCGCTGGATGTTGAAACGCCGGTACAGCTTCTTGCTGGGCGTGCCCTGCTCAAATACTACCATGCTGGCCACGGTGGCCGTGCCCTGGGTGTTAGAAATATCGTAGCACTCGATTTTGTTGGGAGCTTCCTTCAAGCCCAACGCCTGTTGGATTTCGCCCAGGGCCTGCTGCTGTTTGTTCGAGTCGGCCTCCCACTGCACACGCAGCGAGGTGAGCGTCTCGATAGCGTTTTCGGTAGCCATCTCCACCAGTTCGCGGTCTTCACCGTGGTTGGGCACCACCAGCGACACCTTCTCGCCGCTGCGGCGGGTGCGCAGCCACTGTTCGATGATTTTGGCTTCTTCCACGTCGTTGGGCAGCAGCACCTGCTCGGGGACATTGGCTGCATCGGAGTAAAACTGCTTGATGAATTGGGCCACAATCTCCGCGTCGGCCTCGTCGGAGGTGCCCTCCAGGATGAAATACTCGCGCCCAATCATCTTGCCGCTGCGGATGAAAAAGATTTGCACGCAGGCTTCGCCGTTGGTACGGGCCAGGGCAATCACATCTGAGTCCATTTTCTCGCTAGAAATCACACGTTGTTTTTCCACCACCCGGTCGATGGCCCCCAACTGGTCACGGATTTGGGCGGCGCGCTCAAAGTTCAGGTTCTCGGCGGCAGCCTCCATGTCCTGGCGCAAGCGGTTGATGACCGGCTCGGTGCGCCCTTGCAAGAAGCTGCACAGGTCGTCGATCACCCGGCGGTATTCCTCCCGGTTGATGGCCCCGATGCACGGCGCGGTGCACAGCTTGATATCGTAAAACAGGCAGGCGCGCGCGTCTTGCCCGGTAATATCGCGGTCGCAGGTCAGGTAAGGGAAAATGCGCCGCATTACATCCAACGTCTGATGCACCGCCCAGGCGCTGGTGAAGGGGCCGAAGTAGCGCGAGCCATCCTGCACCATGTTGCGAGTGATGGTCACCTTGGGAAAGGGATCGGCCCAATGCACCTTGATATATGGGTAGCGCTTATCGTCTTTGAGCTTGATGTTGTAGCGTGGGCGGTGTTTTTTAATCAAGTTCATCTCGAGGATGAGGGCCTCGAGTTCTGAATCGACCACGATCCATTCGATGTGAGTAATATTCTTGACCAGTTGGCGGGTCTTGAAGTCGTGTTCGCCGTGAAAGTAAGAGCGCACCCGGTTGCGCAAACTGATTGCCTTACCCACATAGATGATCTCGCCCAGGTTGTTCTTATATATGTAACAGCCAGGCCGTGAGGGCAGCGTATCAAGAATTTGCTGAATGTGCTCGGGAGTCGTTTTCATGCCTTGTAACGCGATTGTAATGACGGGGGAAATTAAAGTCAAGTTGCCATCTGGGGCAAGGCGACTTACAATTGGGGGCACATTTATGAAAGCAAACCTCCGCCCACTTATCTCCTCTCTCTGCGCAGCCGTCTTGCTGCTTTCTGCCTGTGCCGGGCCTACGGCAACGCCCGCGCTTCCATCTTCGCCCATGCCCAGCGCCACGCCGGTTCTACCCACCGAGACCGCGCTGCCAACCGCAACCGAAACTGCCGTCCCCACCCCAATGCCTACCATTGAAATCGAACCCACTCCCGAACCGACTTTCGCCCAGCCCGCGGGGTGCCTGTCTGCCGAGGAGCAGGCCGGGCTTTCCACAGAGCAAATGCTGGCTTATGCCGATTCGCTGCTGGGCTTTTCCATCCCGCTTTCTACACTCAAACTGCCCCGCGCCTGGAACGCCGCTGCGGGCACCAACCTGACACTGGAAGAGGGCGTGCTGGCAATCGATGTGAACCATATCCGCGAGGGGTACCGCTTGCAATACGCCCTGAACGCCTTGCACGTGGCCGGATTCGCGGCTTACCTGCGCGAAGACGATCGCAACGAAAGGCATATCCTGGCGGTATCACTCAACCAGCCCCCGCCCGCCGCCTGGGAAGAATACGCATCCTCCTATTGGACCGGCGAAGCGCCTGCGGGAGATTCAACGCTGCTGCCGGGGCTGCGCCTGACGCCCTGCGATTGGATGGTGGAAACCGGGCGCGCGCCGGACCTGCAAGCAGGAACGCTGGAAGCGGCGGACTGGTCGCAGCCCGATCTGGCCTCCGCGGGGCAGACTTACCTGGCGGAGATGACCGAGGACGCCTTTGAAGTCGCTTACGAAATCGACTGGCTGGAAGGCGGCAAGACCGAATCACCAGTGACGATGTGCGGGCCGCTGACCTGGTCCATTAACACGGATGCGCGCGCCTTCCCCTTGGGCTATGGGGAGTGGTTGGAAGGGCCAAAGTCCTTCTGGCTGCCCAGCCCTTCCCTAAACGGGCGGCCCTGGTCGCTGTTCCCGCCGGACACCTACACGGTGATGAAAAACGAAGCGCCGCTGAGGAAGTTTGATTTCAGCACCTTCCCGCTGCATCCCGGCGATATTGTCTACACCTACAGCGGCGGCGACGGGTTTGACCATGTGATCGTGGTGACGGATGTAGATGAGGATGGGCGTGTGTATGCCGTCAGTAACATCATCCGTTACCGGCCCATCAAGTGGTACTCCATCGAGCACATCATGTTGTACGATCCCGGCGACCCATTGGCGGGATACTTCTTCAATGAGTGGTCCACGGATTTCGTCAACGGGCGCACCGGTCATGGGGGCTTTGAGGTGCTGCGCTGGAACTGGCGCGCCAAGGACATCAGCGGTGAAGTCGCAAACTACACGGTGCAGCCGGGCGATACGCTGCTGCTGGTGGCGGCACGCTGGCGCACCCCGCCGGAGGAAATTTTGCGGGCCAATGGACTGGAGAAGGCCGCGCAGTTGACGCTGGGGCAGGAATTGGTGATTCCGGCGATGCCGTTGCATTAAATTGAGAAGAGAGGGCGCAGGGGGATGTGGTAGATATGTTTGTTTAGCGTATTCCCCTGCGCCCCTACGAAGACACGCGGTTGTTCGCATCTTCCCACGGCATGGGTTTTATGCTATCATAGGCGCATGAAAACAACCGTGATGATGGGCAGCATGATGATGCGCGGAGAAATCCTTTTTCCGTTCTGTCTGGCTGCCTGAACCAACTCAAAACCCTTCAGCCCGGCAAGCGGCCCGCCTGCCGGGTTTTTTGTTGGAAAATTGAATGCTCGCGAGGTGACCTATGACCAAACCCGTCCTGATTGCAGTAGCCTGGCCTTACGCCAATGCCGAAATTCATGTCGGTAACCTGACCGGCTCTTACCTGCCGGCTGATATCGCGGCGCGCTACCACCGCCTGAAGGGCAACCGGGTGTTGATGGTCTCTGGCTCCGACGCGCACGGCACTCCCATCACCGTGCGGGCCGATGCCGAAAATGTCTCCGCCGAAACCATCTATAAGCGCTTCCATGAGGGCTTCCTGGATCTGTACCAGCAGCTCGGCATCACCTACGATCTGTTCTCCTCCACGCACACCGACAATCACTTCCGCGTGTCGCAGGCCATCTTCCTATCCCTCCTGGAAAACGGTTTTCTCTACACGGCAACCGAAAAGCAGTGGTACGCGCCTTCGCAAAACCGCTTCCTGCCCGACCGCTACGTGGAGGGCACCTGCTACATCTGCGGGTTCGCCGGCGCGCGCTCTGACCAGTGCGACAAGTGCGGCAACCTGTTGGACCCGGCCTTGCTGCTCGAGCCGCGCTCCAAAATCGACGGTTCGACCCCCGAACTGCGCGAGACCGAGCATCACTACCTGGATTTGGGCAAGCTTCAGGAAGATGTGGTGGACTTCCTCAAGACACGCGAGTCGTACTGGCGGCCTAACGTGCTGCGCCAGTCGCTGGGGCAAATCTTGGCCAACGGGCTGCGCGGGCGGCCCATCACCCGCGACCTGGACTGGGGCATTCCCCTGCCGCTGGAAGGGCGCGACAGCAAGCGCTTGTATGTGTGGTTCGAGGCCGTCATCGGCTACCTTTCGGCGTCCATCGAATGGGCCAATCTCACCGGTCAGCCGGATGCCTGGCGCGATTGGTGGGAGAACCCGGAAGCGCAGACCGTCTATTTCATCGGTAAAGACAACATCCCCTTCCATGCCGTCATCTGGCCCGCCCAGCTCATCGGCACGGGCACGCAGTTCAACAAGCACTTCGGCACAGCCGAAAGTGGCAAGAAGTTGACCCTGCCCTATGACGTGCCGGCCAACGAGTTCATGAACCTGGAAGGTGAAAAAATCTCCGGCAGCCGCAACTGGGCTGTGTGGGGCCGCGATTTCCTCACCCGCTATGATCCAGACCCGCTGCGCTATTACCTGACGACGAACATGCCTGAAACGCGCGACGCCGATTGGGATTGGGAAGATTTCTACAAGCGCAACAACGACGAGCTGGTGGCCACCTGGGGCAACCTGGCCAACCGCGTGCTTTCCTTCACGGTAAAGCAGTTTGAAGGCAAGGTACCCGATCCCGGCCCGCTGACCAGCCTGGACGAGGAGATGATCAAGATGGTGGAGACCGGGTTTGAAACCGTCGCCGCCGAGTTTGAAGCCGTGCGCCTGCGCAGCGCCCTGGGCGAAGCTATGCGCCTGGCCTCCGAGGTCAACCGCTACCTGGACCAGACCGCCCCGTGGAAAGAGGTCAAGGTTGACCGAGCTGCGGCGGCGCGCAGCGTCTATACGGCCCTGCGCTGCATCGACTCGCTCGCCATCCTGCTGGCGCCGTTCCTGCCGCACACCAGCGAAAAATTGCACGGCTACTTCGGTTATACGCAGCCGCTCTTCGGCACGCAGTATACCGAGACCGTGACAGATTCGTTGGGAGAGCACACCGCCCTGCGCTACAACCCCGCGCCCGAAGGCATCCGTTGGATTCCCAGCCAGTTGCAGCCCGGGCAGGCTCTGCAGCAGCCCCTGCCGCTGTTCAAAAAGCTGGATCCATCGATCATTGAGGAAGAGCGGGGCAGGTTGGGCAAGGGGTAAGAAGCTGTCAGCCATAAGCCGTCAGCTATCAGCCAGAAAACGAATCGCACATAGCGATTCGTTTTCTGGCTGAATAGTTACAGCCTGCTTATTGCAGTTCATCCGGGTGGGTCGTTGCGGTATTCGCGCAGATCTTTGGTGTCGCCCCATTTGATCTGGTTTCGGTTGAGCAAGTCGATCAAGGAGCCGCGGCTGAACAGTTGGCGGTGGATTTGGGGTCCACGGCAAGCGGCTTGATAGGCCATATCGGCGATGGTATAGGCAGCCATGGGCTTGCCTAGCGCGGCCGCGTTGCGCGCCCGCTCGCGCAGCAACGCCCGATCATCCATCATCCAATGGCTGATGGTTTCCAGTACCTCAATATCACTGCGGGCCAGATCGCCCGCCCCGCCGCCAACCACGTAATCGGCATTGCCCGTCTCTTGCCCGGCGATAACATCGATGAGCATCATCGGGCAGCCCGCCGCCAGCGACTCGGTCACCACCAACCCGCCCGCCTTGCACACCACGCAGTCGGCGGCGCGCATCAACTGCGGTACATTCGGCATAAACTCATACAGGTGCACAGGCACATGCCAAACATTCTGCTGAAGCTGATCGTAAAGGTCCCGATCTTTCCCGGCCACCACCACCAACTGCAAGGGCATGCCGAAATGGTTGAGCACATTGAGCGTATCGAGCAAGCGATCGACGCGGCGGCTGCCCACAGCCAGCACGGTCACCATATCGTCCCGCCAGCCCAACTCCTGGCGCAGTTCGCACGGCGAACGTGGATCACGAAAAGCAGCCGGGTTGACCGGGATGCCAGTTACTACCACCTGTTCGGCGGTCAGACCATAGTTAAAGGCCTGGGTCGCGACAACGGGAGTGGGCACGCAGCACACTTCCACCGTGCGCATGAACCACAAGCGGTGCACGGCTGCCAGGTCGGTGACCACGGTCAATAAGGGGATTTCCTGCCCACGCAAGGTGAAAATGGCTTCCAGCGAAGCCTGATAGAGCGGGTAGGTGGTGACAATGGCGTCGGGGCGGTAGGAGCGCACCAGGTCGAGCATGACCTCAAAGAGCAGCACAGTCAGGGCCGATTCGATGATGGCACTGGTTACGGTGGTGTCACTGGCGTCGTAACCAATACGGTACAGCTCGGGCACGCTGCGCACCAGACGGTCGTAATCATACTGGCCTTCGCGCAATACGATGGGGGCGCGTTTGTCATCCAGCGGGTTGACCACATCGACCTGACAGCGGTCGCCGTAGATTTCTTCCAAAGCCGCTACCACTGCTCGGGCAGCACTTCGATGACCAAACCCCGCGTCGGCGGTCAGCACCAAAATGCGCTTCTTGGATTCGCTCATGCAGAAACCCTCCTGGGAGGGCGCAGCCGCCAGCCGCGCCCCGGATGAAAACTGAGCCGGAACACTTGCCCGCCGGGAACCATGACCAGCGTGTGAGCGCCGTTCTCGTCTTGCCAGGCACGCCCCACCGACTCGACCGAGTAGGTCTGGCCTTGCCAGGTGAAGCGCTGCGGCAGCATCTTCCCGTCCGAAGTCCAGCGGGCAATCACCTCGTCGGGGATATGTTCCATTTTTACACTACCGCCAAAAGTGAAAAGGCCCAAACTTCGGTGAGTTGATTTCCATATCTTATCTTACTCCTCGGACAAGCCGTTTTGCAAGTAGTCCAGGAGCAAGCGCAGAGCTTGCTCAGCTGAGTACAGCTTGTTGGCTCGCCGGTTGCCATCCCACACATAGCGCCAGGCCCGGTCTCCATCGGGTGTGCTCATGCCAATCCACACCAGTCCAACGGGTTTTTCGGGCATACCTCCACCCGGCCCGGCGATGCCGGAAACCGAGATGGACACCAGCGTATCCAGCGGGTATTCATCGGCCAACGCGATGCGCGCGCCGCGGGCCATCTCGAGTACAGTCTCGCGGCTGACCGCGCCAAATTGGGCCAGCAAGCCCGGAGGCACGCCCAGCAAGCGCATCTTGGCCTCGTAGGCGTAAGCCACGATGCCGCAAATAAAATATTCCGATGAACCGGGCACATCGGTGAGCATGTCGCCGATCAACCCGCCAGTGCAGGATTCGGCTGTGATCAATTTGAGGCCGCGCTGATTGAGCGCGGCCCCCACGTTTATAGCAAGGTTATCATCCATGCGCTGAGTTTAATCCAAAACGGGCTGGATGACCATAGATGAACAAAAAGCCCTTCGGAACTCGCCTTATAGGAACTTACAATGTGAAACCTACCATGGAGTAACTTCCAAAGAATCGTAATTTGACTGGCAGAGAATCAGTTACACATATCCATCAGTTAAATGGAATTAGGTAGTGACCTAGTTCCATTGGCAAGCATATAAATCTACCGTGATATGGACATCCTCAAACACCTGCACTAACTGACAGGCGTCCATCAAAAGTGTTTCACGAAGTCGAGGGAACGAAGCGCTCAGAGCAACATAATCCGGATGATATTGCTCCGTGGCATATATTGCAGCATCCTCATAAGTAGTATCGCTGGTTAATTGATACGCAACGTCTGGTTGAATAAGGCCAGCAAAATCAATCATTACGCGACGTGAATAATACCCTATTGCCCCCACCTCCAGTGCCCCAACGGAGGCATTTTCGGGAGTGTTTTCGCGCAGCCAATTTCCTAATTGCGCGTAAACCGGCATCCGCTTATCAAAATTCAAATGCGCGCGCCATGTGTCTCGTATTTGAACTGTAGCGACAAAAGCAAATCCAGCAATAACAATACCGACTAACAACAAACGCTTATTATCGGCAAAACGACTTTTCAAGTTCCATAGAACACTTAAGCCCGCGCCTACCAACACAATAAACCCTGGTACCAGAGGAGCATAGTACCAAAAATAACGAGAAACACCTAAAAGAGAGTATGCGACAAAGTAACAAACTGTCCACATCAACAACAGAAACCACTGCCGTTGTTTGAAGACAAAAGCCGCCCCCAGAATTGCCAATGTAGCCGCTATGCGATATCCCCATTCGCTCGCATAATACTGGAACGTGGTCACAATACCCGGTAAAAAGCGCTGGCTGATGACCATATCCCCTTGATTCTGCTTTGCCACAAGCGTTACGGGCAGAGGCGTACCAAAATATGTCCACGCAAAACCAAACCAGATTGCGCTGATCAACAAAAACACCAACACAGCTTTCCAAGGGATAGGTTTTCTGATAAACAAGAGGTAATGAGCAGCCAGGATTACGGGGAGCAAAGCACCGTCGGGACGCGTAAGGATAACCAGTGCGGACAATAAGCCGGTCCAAATATACCGTTTTCGCTCGTATGTATAAATTGACCCTAAAATCAACGCCAGATAAAGCGGCGTCTCGGAAGAAAGCGTTGTGAGCAACAACGGAAATGTCGGTAAAAGCAAAGGCCCCACCCACCCAAGTACAGGCGTGTTGTAGAGAACAGCCAACTTATATAAAAGTAATCCACACAACGCAAGACTAACAGAGCCAATCAACACGGCCAGATGAGGAAGATTGTCCCATAATCGACCAATTACAGACAGTATAATCGCAAACAACGGAGAGGTTGTACTTAGATTTCTTTGTCCAGAATTATAGACAAACCCTTCACCATTCTTGATGTTTTCAGCGTAACGATATGTAATGAAAGGATCATCATACACCCAATGAGAGAACAGAGAATAAATGGTCAATGATACGAAAAGTACATAGCCTATTAAAAAGAATTGCTGTGAAAATCGGTTTTTAAATCGCATAATTTATTGCTTAGATTCCTGTCGATCCTACACGGAGGCGATTGAAGAAAAGAAATCGCGTTATATCTGATTCGCTACTGAATATTTTGGCCTTCACTTCGCCGATTTAATGATGTAACCGCCTTGCGCGTTTTACCAAAAATCTGATTAACAGAAAACACTAACGAAATATTATTGGCGAAGCCGCGATTTGGAGTTTTTGCGGGTGCTTCGCACCCGCAAAAACTCCAAATCACCTCTCTTCCGAATTCTCGCGAAGGTTCGGAGAGTCTGAAATGCATATGCCTTTTACAACTCGCTGAGTTTGTGCGAGATGTCTTTCAAGGCCGGGTACAACTGGCGGTAGACCGCATAGGCTTTGTCATAGAAGGCCACGCCCGCGGCGGTAGGCTTGGTGGAACCGGTTTCGCGCACGGTGGCCTGGCAGGCCGCGTCCACATCGGCCCAGGCGCCCACACCCACACCCGCCAGCAGGGCCGCGCCATAAGCCGCGCCCTCGGTGGTGTTAACCGTGACCAACTCGGCGTTGAACACGTCGGCCAGAATTTGCCGCCAGAGGGGGCTCTTGGCGCCGCCGCCCGAAACGCGTACCTGCTCGATGCTGGCCAGACCGGCCGATTTCATCAGTTCGAAGCCGTCGCGCAACCCAAAGGCCACGCCCTCCAGCACAGCCCGGCTGAGGTGAGCCTGGTTATGGCGCACGGTGAGCCCCACAAAGGCTCCACGAGCCAGTGGATCGGGATGCGGGGTGCGCTCGCCGGTCAGGTAAGGCAGGAACAGGAGCCCTTCGCAGCCCATAGGCACCTTGGCCGCCGGGGCCAGCAAATCGTCATAACTCACGCCGGAAGCGAAGGTTTCACGGTACCAGCGCAGGCTGCCCGCTGCCGAGAGCATGACACCCATCAGGTGCCAGCGCCCGGGCACGGAGTGACAGAAGGCGTGCAGGCGGCCTTCAGGCTCGATGAAAGCCTGGCCGGTAGTGGCAAACACCACGCCGGAAGTGCCCAGGGTGAGGGCCACGATGCCGGGGCGCACCGCGCCTACGCCTACCGCTTGCGCGGCCTGATCGCCGCCGCCCGCCACCACGGGGGTACCCGCCTTCAACCCGGTCACGCGGGCCGCTTCATCGGTCACTCGCCCGGTGATTTCGGGACCTTCAAAGGTCTTCGGCAGCCATTCCAGGGGGATGTTCAAGGCCGAAAGCATTTCCGGCGACCAATCGCGGGTCTTGATATCCAGCAAGATGGTGCCGGCAGCGTCGGCCCGATCAATGGCGAACTCACCAGTCAGGCAATAGCGCACATAATCCTTTGGTAGGAGAATGTGCTTGACGCGGGCATAGACCTCGGGCTCGTTTTCTTGCACCCACAAAATCTTGGGGGCGGTGAAGCCGGTGAGGGCATCGTTGCCGGTCAGCTCGATCAGGCGGCTCTTGCCCAGACGGCGGCGGATTTCGTCGCACTGCGGGCCTGTGCGCTGGTCATTCCACAAAATGGCCGGGCGCAAAACGGCGCCGTTCTCATCCAGCAAGGTCAGGCCGTGCATCTGCCCGGTGAGGCCGATGGCCTCTACCTGGTCACCAGGCACGCCGGTGGTGCGCAGCACCTCGCGGATGCTTTTGACAACGCCGTCCCACCAATCAGCGGGGTTCTGTTCGCTCCACAGCGGCTGCGGAGTGAAGAACTCCAATTCGGTGTGGGCAATGCCAACCACATTGCCCTGGCGGTCGGTCAAGAGGGCTTTTACGCCGGTAGTCGATTCATCAATGCCAAGAAAATAACCCATGATCTGCTCCTCAATTCCAAATAGATTGCAAGAAATTCACTTTGGCTTCGGCCTGGAAGATACCGCCGCCTTCGTGCTGGTTGAACTCGTAGATTTTGATCTGCTTAGGCCCGGCATAATGGTTGTAGGCCGCGTAAACGGTGGAGGGCGGGCAGATATCGTCCATTAATCCCACCGAGAAGAGTGATTGGGCTTTGGCGCGGGCCGCGAAATTCATCCCATCGAAGTATGCCAGAGTCTTAAAGGCGGGTTCGATCTGGTCGCGGTGAACCTTAAGGTAGTTGACGATCTCGTGATAGGGATAGCTGTCGCTGATGGACATGGCCCGGCGGAAATGGCACAGGAAGGGCACATCGGGCATGGCCACCTTGACGTCGGGGCACAGACCCGCCGCCGCAAGGGTAATGCCGCCGCCCTGGCTGCCGCCGGTGACGGCGATGCGCGAGGCATCCACAGCGGGATGGCTCTGGGCCGCTTCCACAGCCCGCACCGCGTCGGTGAACACACGGCGGTAGTAATAGGCTTTGGGGTTGAGGATGCCGCGGGTCATGAAGCCAGGATGATGCGGGTTGCTATCTGCCGGCTCGGGGTCAGGGGTATCGCCGTGGCTCCAGGAACTGCCCTGACCGCGCGTGTCCATGACCAGGGTGGCGAAGCCCGCCGCGGGCCAGGCCAGCCAGTTGTAGGGCGAGGCGCGACCACCACCGTAGCCGATGTACTCGACCACGCAAGGCAGGGTGCCGCTTTGGCCGCGGGGCAGCAGCAGCCAGCCTTTGATATCCTGCCCGCCGAACCCGGCGTAGGTTACATCGTAGACTTCCAGGGTGCGCAGGCCAAAATCCACGGGCACAAAACGCGCGTTGAGCGGATGTTGGCGCGCTTCGTCCAAGGTAGCCTGCCAGAAGGCGTCAAAGTCGGCCGGTTCGCCGCGCTCAGGTCGATAGGTTTCGAGTTGATCGAGGGGTAAATCGAAGAAAGCCATTTCTCGCTCCTGATGTAAAATTGAAGGGAAGCAATTGGTTGCGTAACTACTCTGTCAGAGGTGAGAGAGGTCACTTTCTTCAACCACTGAGCAGTTACCCTATTTTAACCCATTTTGGATTTTGAGCTAACAAAGGAGAGCTTCGATGGACAAATACCGCGTTTCTCCCAAAGAGAAAGTCAAGCTGCAAGATATTGAGACAGAAGGAATCGGCTCAAAAGAGGAAGCCGTGGCCAAATTTCTCGAGATCAACGAGAAGTTGGAGGTGCTGCAGGAGCGACTATATTCCGAGGGCAAACACAAGATCCTGGTGGTGCTGCAGGGCATGGATACCAGCGGCAAAGACGGCGCCATTCGCGGAGTGTTTGATGGGGTAAATCCGCAGGGTGTGAAGGTGGCAAACTTCAAAGTACCCACCGCCGAAGAGCTGGCCCACGACTACCTGTGGCGCGTGCACAAGCAGACTCCCGGCAAGGGCGAGATTGTCATCTTCAACCGCAGCCATTATGAGGACGTGCTGGTGGTGCGCATCCACAATTTGGTACCCGATAAGGTGTGGAAGAAACGCTATGATCAGATCAATGACTTCGAGCGCTTGCTGGCTGAAGAAGGCACCACCATCCTCAAATTCTTCCTGCACATCAGCCGCAAGGAACAGAAGGAGCGCCTGCTGGAGCGGTTGGCCGACCCCAGCAAGCACTGGAAGTTTAATCCTGGAGATTTAAAGGAACGGGCTATCTGGGATAAGTATGAAGAAGCCTATGAAGACGTTCTAGAGCGCACCAGCACGGAGTGGGCGCCCTGGTACATCATCCCCGCTGACAAGAAGTGGTTCCGCAACCTGGTGATTGGGAAAATTTTGCTGGAGACGCTGGAAAAATTGGACATTGAGGTTCCTCCGTCCATGCCCGCCGATGAGGTGAAGCAGTACCAGCAGCAGTTGGAGAACGAATAGACCGACGGATTCCTGTCCTCTCTTTTCTCGGCCAAACCGTCGAGGTGATCATTGACCGGCCAATGGGCTGTGCGCACCCGACGCACGGATTTGATTACCCGGTCAATTATGGCTACCTGCCGGATGTGCCCGCGCCGGACGGCGAGTATCTGGATGCCTATGTGCTGGGGGTGGAGGGGCCTGTGCCGCGCTTCACGGGGGTGTGCGTGGCAGTCATTCACCGGTTGGACGATGATGATGACAAATTGGTGGTGCTGCCGCCGGGAACACAGATTACGGATGCGAAAATTCGAGAGCAGACGCATTTTCAAGAGCAGTTCTTCCAGTCGGTGATTTTGCGCAGGTGAGTCTTCTCTGATATAGGGGAGGGTCGACAAGTCAGGGTGGGGATTTGTATCCGTCAACGCCTCCGCCAGGTCGGGCGGGCTATCCACCCGGGAGATCCTCCCTGGTGCGAAGAAGGCGGGTCTGGCAGATAGGCCAAAAAATCTGGCCCGCAGAGATTTGGATAGAAAATGGCAATAGCCCGCATTATAGACCCTCCACTACGGTGATCGGGCGCGGAAGTTTGTTACCAACCTGTAGAGTCTTGTGCCAGCCCGTGACTTTCCATTTCCCGCGAGTCGGGTATAATCCATCTAACTGCAAGGGGAAGCACCTTGCAGTGGCTGGAAAAGGGGATGATCGCCAGGAAAGATTGATAAGGGACACGAATTTATGCAAGTCACTTTGTTGGGCACCAATGGATGGTTTGACACTGCAACCGGAAACACGCCCTGTGTGCTGGTCGAAACGAAAGATTGGACGGTGATCTTTGATGCGGGTTACGGCTTTGCCAAGATCGACCAATATGCCGTGAGCGAAAAACCTGCCTATCTGTTCCTCAGCCATTTCCACTACGACCATCTAATTGGATTCCACACCCTGGCAAAAAATAATTTTTCCGCCGGGTTAAAAATCATCGGTATGAGCGGCGTACGCCAGGCCTTAAAAGATTATTTCGACGGGCGCTTCACCATCACCCTGGATGCCCTGAGTTACCCGGTGAGTATTCACGAATTTGACGAGATTCAAGCAGACCTGCCCTTCAAAATCGAAGCCCTGCCACTCATTCACAGCGGGCCAGTGCTGGGCTTCCGCCTGCAAGCCGATGGCGCCACCCTGGCTTACGTTACCGACACCGGCTACTGCGCCAATGCCATCAATCTGGCCAGAAACGCCGACCTGGTCTTGCTGGAATGCTCGCTGCCCAATGGGGACAGCAGCACCGAATGGCCGCACCTCACCCCGCGGCAGGCCGGGAAAATTGCCCGCGAGGCCAACGCGAAACAGATGGCGCTCATCCACTTCGACGGCTGGCGCTACCAGACTTTTGCCCAGCGCGAAGAAGCCGCCCAGTTTGCCCGCCTGGAATTTCCCCACGCCATTGCCGGACGAGACGGCATGAGCTTTACCCTGGACAAGTAACCCAAAACCTATGTCTGATTTCGTACTACCAGGCAGTTCGAGCGCATGGATTGCCCTGGAAAAAGTGGGCGAAGGGGACGCCGGTGAAGTTTTCCGGGTGGAATCCCTTGTGGAACACCACCCCGCCATCCTCAAGCGCCCGCGCGCCAATGCGCTCAGCTACGAAATCCGCCGCCAATCGGACCAGATTCGCCGCGAAGGACTGATCTTGCAGTTTCTCAGCGATCTTTGGCAGCAGGATAATGTCGGCGCGGTGTGCACCCCGGCCTTGTTGGATCAAAGTAAGGGCGGGCGAGAATTCTCGGGGGCGCATTTCATCATCATCGCCGAGGCAGAGGGCGTGTCGCTCAGTGATTTGGCCCGCGCTGTTGGCCGAGGGCTTTCGCCAGCGGAACTGGCTGCTCGCCCCGAAGCTCAGCGAATGCTGTTGGAGCGTATTCAGGAAAGCGGCGCCATGCCCGTCGCGGTGATCTACGCCTGCCTGCACGCCATCCTGACCGTCTTCGAGACCATCCACGAGGCCAAAGGCGAGGCCGGAGAGCCTTTCTTCGGCTTGCTGTGGAACGATGTCAAGATTGATCACGTCTTCTGGAATCCGGAGAACGGACTGGTGACGATCATCGACTGGGGCAATACGATCCTTTTGGAAGCCGATGGCGCCTCGCGCAACCGCCGCCACTCTCGCGCCGACGACTGGCGCCAATTTATCGAAGAGATGGGGCGCTTTTTGCAACAAAACGCGCCTGACCTGGCCAAGACGCTGGAATGGCCCGAGACATCTGTCTCACCGGATGCGCTGACCGCGACGATCCAGCGCTTGAAGAAGCGCATTGTAGCCGGGCACCAGAAAAATACCGGCGTGCTCAAAGAGTTGCAAGAAACCCAGGCGCAACTGACCCAGCCCGGCCTGGATGCCGATCAGCGCCTGGCTGAATTGCAACCCCTGCAAGTGCGTATCCTGGACATGGGCCGCCTGCCCGACCTGGAAGCTGCCCTGCGCCTGGTGACCAGCGCCGCCGAAAGCCTGGCCTCGCGCCAGGATTGGCCCGCCTTGCGCGAGCTGTGCGGTTGGGCCCAGAAACTGCCCGGCGCAAACCCGGCGGCCTGGAAGCTGACCGGCAACCTGGCCCGGCACATTGGCGGGCTGCCCAATCCCAGCATGTTCGCGCCCATCATCCAGGCCGCCTTGCAAGCCGATTGGGCCGAAGCGCTGTGGCGCATGTTGGATGGGCTGGGCGCCGAAGCCGAGCCGGAAGGCTGGCACGAACTGATTCGCGAGCTGCGCAGTCAGCCCGACGGCAAGGAAGAGCCGCCCCGACCCCTGCTCACCTTGCGCCGCGCCGCCCTAAGCGTGCAGTCGGCTGCCCAGGCCCTGGAAGACCGCCTGGCCCGCAGCCCCGACCCCGAAACCGCCGCAGCGCTGGAAGAAAACCAGGCCTATCTCGAGCGGATGCGCAAAGTGATCTACAACTGGGTGCAGATCGAGCCGCTGCCGCCCTATTCTGACCTGGCTTATGACGAAGTACAACTCATTCTAGATGAGTTCAAACGCTTCACCCCCTACGATTTGCGCTCGCAGATGGTGCGCCCGCAGGAACAGGTGCGCGCGGTGCTGGATGCCTGGGGCCACCGGGAATTCCAGGCCGCCGGGCGCGGGCTGCGCATCTTATTGATGGTCGATCCCGACCGCCGCCGCTTGCTGCGTGCCGAGAAAGCCATCCGCGCTGCACCCGATTGGCTGATGCGCCTGCGTGTGGGACCGGCCCAAGGCGAAGCCCTGCGCGAGTTCGTCACCAACCTGGAATATGAAGGCCGCGAGCTGCACAACCAGGTGGGTCCGGCCGGCTGGCTGGATGGCCTCTTGGATGGACTCAAACTAATGCGGCGCGGCACCTGGCCCGGCGATTTGCTCCTGGCCCAACCCGCCTTGATGGCCGACATGCCCTGGTTGCAGCGTTTTGAACGCCTGGAGCGCCTGCAACCCTTGCTGGGCAACGGCAAGAAACTGGCCGAAGCCCCCGCGCTCAGCGGTGTGCATGAAGGCCGCGTGGGTCCAAACGCCGACCTGGCCTTCCTCGATCCGCTGGACACCTGGATGCCGGAGGCGCGCGGCTCATCGGCGCGCGTCTACCACGCCGCCTACCGCCTGCCCACCGGCAGCTTCTCCGAAGCCGCTCTCAAAATCATGCGCACCGATAAGACCGATTATTCGCTGCCTTTGTTCCGCGAAGAGGTGCAAATCCTCTCCGATTTGCGTGATGTGCCCGGCGTTAACCGGATGTTGGAATGCGGCTTTTTGGGATTGGATGGCAACGGCTCGCTGCCCGCCGATCATGATCGCGAGGGCATTCGCGCCACCGCCGGCGATGCCCTGCGACTGGGCTGCGATGCTGCCGGGCAGTTCCTGCGCGAGTTGGAAGACCGCACCCGCCAGGGCTGGACGCCCTATCTACTGCTGGAAGAACGCCGCAAAGAAAACAACCTGCTGCTGCTGTGCGATGCGGCCCTCAACCGGGGGTCCTCCAAGCCATTGGGCGACCTGCTGCACATGGCGATACAAATCTGTGATATTCTTCAAATCGCGCACCAGCGCAAGGTCGTTTACCGCGATCACAAGATTTTGCACTACTATTGGGAAGCTGAAAAGAACGGTATATTTATCATTGACTGGAACGTGGCCCGTTATTATCCCGAAGGGCTGACGGACATGGAGATCCACATGGACCTGGTGCAGTTTGCCGCCCGCGGCTTGCACCACATTCTCACCGGGCGCACCGCTCCCGGCGCGCTGCCCCTGGGCCCCACACGCCCCGATGAAATTGAAGCCGCCGCGCAAACGTATAAGGCCCAATGGACCTACGACGACCGCCGGCTGCCCCCCCAGGTGCGCGCCATTCTAGAAAGCGCTTTAGGCGGAGCTTATCAAACAGCAGCCGATCTGCGCCAGGATTTGCTCGACGCCTATATGACATTGGAGTAACATTACCCTATGATGAGCGATCATGAAACCTTGATACAAAAAGCCGGCGAGCTGCTGGAGAGAGAAAGCCCCTCCGCGCCCGATCTGCGCCGCTTGATGGTTGATCTGGACGATCTGATTCATTCCGCAGACTTTCAATCCCTCAATCAGGTGGAGCGCACCGAAATCCAGAAGCTCTACCAGAATTTGCGCGACAAGCTGCGCGGCGTGGAGGCTCCAGCGGTACCGTTGAGTGAGGACCTGCCCCCGGCGGAAAACGGAGCAGCAGGCCCCGCCGCAAGCGCCGGCAACAACAAAGCGGCCCGACCCGAAGAACGCGTCCACAATCCCTATGCCGCCGAGCAGTTGGAAGAAGCCGAGACACTGTTCTACGGCGGACGCTACGCCGAGGCGATCAAGATCTACGATAAGGTGCTGTCGATTGAGCCGGGCTGGGAACGCGCCCGCCAGCACCGCACCGAGGCCGAGGGTTACCTGCGCACGGGGTACATCCCTGCCGTGGCGCTGCCCCCCGAAGCCGCCACTGCCTTTGGTAAAGCCCAATCGGCGGCACGCCTGGGGCGCTATTCGGATGCCCTGGGGCTGCTCACCCGCGCCCAAAACATCCTCACCCAGTTCGGCATCCAGCGCTGGCAAGAAGGCACCGAGTTCGAGCAGAAGCTGCAGCAAAACATCGATGCTGAGAACGTGTTCAACGAAGGCGTGCTCTTGTTCGCCCAGGGCCGCCTGGACGAGGGCATTGACCGGGTTGATACTGCCGCGACCGCCACCGGGCTGCCTAAATATGGCGACCGCCTGGCCCAAATGCAGCGCGAGCGCGACCAGGTGCATGGCATTGCCGAGGCTCTCAACGCCACCCTGCCCGACGCCAAGGCCGTGGCCCAGGCCAAGACCAACCTGGACGGGTTAATCCTCAAATACGGGGAGAGCCCGATCCTGCAGCGGATGAAAGACCAGCTCGAAACCGCCGTGCCCAAGGTGGCGGGGCCGCTCAAAGAACAGATTCAAGCGCTCAAGCAGCAGGCCTTGCGCTCACAAACCCTCGAATCGGCTCGCACCAAGGCCCGCGAGGCGAGGCGGCTGATTGACCAGGTGCGCGCGCTGGGTTACAGCGATGACGACCTCAACCAGTTGCAAGGCGAGACAGACAAGGCCCTGCAGGATATTTTGCGCTACGACGACCTGCTCCAGCAGTCTGTTTCAGTGCTGGACGCCAACCGCTCCTGGCCTGCCGAAGCTGCGCGCATGTCCGCCGACCTGCGCAGCCGCTACCCCAACGACCCCGGCGTCATTGAGTTGAATCGCGGTTTGAGCACTTACCGCAACACGATGACCGGCTTGAAAGCCGGCGGCATGCTCGTCGGCACGGCGTTGGTAATCTTGCTGCTGTGGCTGGGCTTCAACCAGGTGCAGTCTTACATCCTCTCGCTGACCCCCACCGCCACGCCCACCGCCACCTTCACGCCCACGCCCACCCGCACCGCGACGCCCACGCCTGAGCCTTCGGCAACGCCGCGCCCCACACTGACCCCCACCATCACCCCAACACCATTGAACGCCACCATCTCGCGCAACATTTGGGCGCGCAATGGCTGCTATGAGGATTACGAGGCCGTGGCGCGCATCCCCGAAGGGGCCATTGTGCGCCTGCTGCCTGCCGAGCGGCGTTATGATGCCCTCTCGCGAGAGTGCCTGTTAGTGGAGTATGTGGGCGAGACGCGCACGATCATCGGGTGGATTCTGATCGCGGACATTCAGTAAGAGAAGAGTTTTCCGCAAATAGACGCTAATCAACGCGAATAAAAAAAGAGGGGAGAATTTTCTCCACGAGCCCTGGCACTTGCATCCAGGGCAAGTGTTTCACAAATGACACGAATGGGAAGGAAAAAAGAGTTTTTCCGCGAATAAACGCTAATCTGCGCGAATGGAAGAAAAGAAGAAAGAATCTATCCGCAAATAATCAGAAAGAGAAGAATTTAAGATACGAACTAGAAATATAAAAAGCTGACGGCTTATGGCTAATAGCTGACAGCTGAAAGCTGAGAGCCTCTTATGAAAACAATTGGTTTGATCGGTGGCATGAGTTGGGAATCGAGCCTGGAATACTATCGCCTGATTAACGAGGGCGTGAAAGAAAGGCTAGGCGGGCTGCATTCGGCCCAATGCCTGATGTACTCGGTGGATTTTGCGCCCGTTGAGGTGATGCAGAAGAGCGGGCAGTGGGAGGCGGGGGCGGCTGTGATGGTGGATGCCGCCCAACGCCTGGAGCGCGGCGGGGCCGATTTTGTCCTGTTGTGCACCAACACCATGCACAAATCAGCGCCACAGATTGAAGCCGCCATCCGGGTTCCCTTCTTGCACATTGCCGACGCCGCGGGCCGCCGCGTACAGGCTGCCGGGCTGCGCCGGGTGGGCTTGCTGGGCACGCGCTTCACCATGGAAGAAGACTTCTACACCGGGCGGCTGGCCCGCTTTGGGCTGGAGACTCTCATCCCGCCCGCCGAACAACGCCGCGAAGTAAACCGGGTGATCTATGATGAGCTTTGCCTGGGCGTCACCCGCGCCGAGTCACGTCAGGCTTATCGTGAGGTGATCGCCGGGCTGGCGCAAGCCGGCGCTGAAGGCATCATCCTCGGCTGCACCGAGATTGGCCTGCTGGTCAAGCCGGAAGACAGCCCCCTGCCGTTGTTTGACACCACCCGCATCCACGCCGAAGCTGCCGTGGAGATGGCCCTGGAAGGCTCGCCGGATTAGCCCCTGGCGGGTCGAAAGCGGAGCATGTTCAACTACCTGAAGAAAATCCGCCAGAACCTGAATCCAAAGCCGCCCGCTCGGCCCACAGTGGCAGCGGAAGCACGCTGGACGCCCATGCAGAAAGGGACCGGCAAGATCATCGTCCGCAAAAACCCTGCTTGCATCGATGCCGAAGGGAAGTTCCTGGTCGATTTTTATCTATACCAGCGCGGCACCCGCCACGAGTTGACCAGCCTGGTAAAGATCGGTCAACCGCTCCCACCCAATGGAATCGAACTTACGCTGACCGCGCCCGATGAGCGCCCTCGAGAGATCGAGGTTGTGCTCCTGCAAGGCAACGAGGATCTTACCCCCCTCAAAGATTGGCTGGGGGTGTACTGCCTGTACCCGGCACTGTCAAAAACCAAAGACTCCCTGACCGTTAAACTCACCTTCCGCATTGAGGAGGTAGAAGCTGTCCGCAGCCTGACCTTGAGCGCCGTCGATCAAGACAGCCCCAAACCCGTCACGCTCACCTGGGCCTATCCTGGTGAATACTGCTGGGAGATCCTGGACTCGGATTACGATTTTCTCAAGCAGGTGTATGGTTTTGCAGCCTTCCTGCGCTCGGGCGCGATTATCGGTTACCAGGAAAGCAGCCATTGGCTGCTGCCAGGCGGGACCATCCCCGCGCCGGTCAAGCGCGAGCAGAAGTTGAGCGCCAGCGCGGATATCTTCAGCCAGATGCGCAGGCACCTGGAAGCCCAAACCGGCCTGGTACTCACCCAACTGTCTGATCCTTACGCCCTGACCATCACCGAGCTGGCCGGCGGGTTGAGGCACATCAACGCCTTTTTCATCGCCGGGGCCATTGGCGCGCTGACCAAGGGCCTGTTTCTCGACCCCGCCCATTTGCCCGAGTTTTCGGCCTATGTGGATGCGCGCAGCATCCAATCTGCGCTAGAGCAATACCTATCCAACGAGAATTTGGAAGAACTCTCTAAGCTCCCAGCCAACGTCGACCCTGTGTCGCGGCGGCCAGCCGGCGGATTGGAAGGGGCCTTCATCACCGCCGCGCCCACGATGCTCAATCAGGCGGGCGTGCCCTGCTACCAATTGCTGCGCTTTTACCCTGACGGGCTGGTGCTTCAGGCAGGGGTGTGCGACGCTGATGTGGAAGCCTCCCAACCCCTCATCCACAAATGGTTCCACCGGGATACGACTGTGGAGGTTGGCAAAGGGATGTATTACACCCTGGAGCAGCAGGTCTGGTTCACCACGTCGACGTATTTCACGCAACTGGCTAATGAAATTACCCTGGATTTCGCCGGGGTGATTCAAGATGCTGATCATCTCAATATCAGCGTGCGCGACCGGCGTTCCGAGGTGGTTACCGCGGATGTAAAGTACAGGCGATTCGCGGCTACTCAGCCAAAGGTGGAAGAAACCCGAATATAAAGTATTTGCGGGGCGCGAAGCGCCCCGCAAATACTTTATATTCGGAAACTACGGCGATTCTAAACTTCGGGCTGGTCGTCCCAGGGGTAGATTTCTGTGCCCTTGGCCGCTTCGCGAATGGCAGGGTCGGCGGAATAGAACCCACGCAGCGGCGACGGGATCAACTCGGCGATGTGGCTCATCATCTGATGCCCAAAATCATCTAGCTGCTCGCGGTATGAGCCGGTTCCCTGGCCCAGCTTGAACGGGCCAAACGGCTTGCCGATACGAATGGTTGCCTTCTTGCGCTTGCCCAGGCGGAAGTTCTTGAGCACGTCCACGAAACCATCCAACCCGATTGGCAAGATTTGGGCATTGCTGCGCGCAGCCAGCAGCGCGGCCCCCGGGCGGGGCGGGCGCAGCACAGCGGCCCAACTGCCGCCTTCGGGGAAAATGGCCAGCACGCCACCCTGCTCGAGAGTGCCTTGCGCATTGGTCAACGCTTCTCGCGAAGATACTCCCTTTCCCCGACGCACATGAATTACCCCCCAACCCTGACGGAAGATGTTGGTGACAGCCGGAGCGTTGGGGGTAGTCAACCCGCCCAGAAACTCCATGGGGTAGGGCAAAGCGAGTATGAGGGCGACCGGGTCGAGGAAGCTGAAGTGATTGCCCACCACCACCAGCGGGCCGACCTTGGGAAGATTCTCGCGCCCGATAATTTCAATATCAGCCAGGGCTGGTAAAACAATGCGCGTGCCAAAACGGAGCAGGCTGCGCATGGCCTTGCGGCGCGGGTATGGAATGCGTTCGGCGGCTGCTACCATGCACTAATCCGCGGCGATTTCGGCGCGCTTCCAGTTGCGCACGAACAGGAGCAGAACCAGGCCAACCGCCAGGGTGACGATCATGGCCCACACGGCTATGCGGATGCCGGTTTGTTCTGCCAGGAGGGGTTCCCAACCCTGGCGTTGGTAACCCAGCGCGATGGAGGCAGCCAACATGCCGTATAAGGCCGGGCCGGTGAAGGCAGAAATCTGACCGGCCAGGGAGAAGACGCCAAAGAACTCGCCCGCCTTCTCCTCAGGAGCCAACTGCCCCACCGCCGTGCGGCTCACCGACTGAACACCGGTGAGGGCGAAACCGGCCAGCGCGCCGATGAAGTTGAAGGCCAGCATCGAATCGACCACGAAAATGCCCGCTACCGCCACAATCATGAGCAGCAAGGAAATCACCAGCGACACCTTGGTGCCAATGCGCGGAACCAGTTTACCAAACAGGAACGCTCCAATGACGCTGGTCACCTGCACGATCATCATAAAAATAATCAACTGCTGCTGGGTCATCTGGAACAAGGTCACGCCAATGATGCTGGCAAAGTCGAGAGTCATCATGATGCCGTTATTGAAGACCACGAAAGCGACAATAAACAGCAAGAATTGCTTGAGTTTTCCCGCCTGTTTCCATGTGCGATACAACTTGCGGAAGGAGACGGTGAGATAGCTTTCGCCCTTAGGCAGCACCTGAGGGGCCTTCCGTTCTCGCAGGTAGATGAACAATGGCAGTGAAGACAGGATATAAAAGCCCGCCGTGATCAAGAATGAAATGCGGATGACAAAGGTGCCCTTGACCAGCATGATCAAGGCCAGGACGATGGCCAGGCAGACAATGCCGCCCAAAGAGCCCAGCGCCCAGCCATTGCCAGATACCCGCCCCATATCGTCCGGCTCGGCAATCTCGGGCAGAAGCGCGTTATAAAACACCTGCCCGCCCCGATAGCCGATTTCTGCCAGGATGAAGAACACCATGCCCATGAGGATGTCGCCTTCGCGGACGAAGAACAACAAAGCCGTGAAGACCACGGCCAGGCTGGTGAACATGAACAAGAAACGTTTTTTCTTGGCGGCGAAGTCGGCTAGCGCGCCCAGCACCGGGGAGAGGATGGCCACCACGAACATGGCGATGCCCACCGAAAAACCCCACAACCGGGCTCCCTCTGGGCCGCCCACCACTTGCTGTTTAAAGTAAGCTGAGTAAACCGCCAGTAAAACAACAGCCGCATAGGCTGAGTTCCCAAAATCATACAGGTACCAGGTCCAGCGCTCACGGCGAGTAGCCGGCGCGCGTTTAGCCTTTTGCACGCCCGCAACCAGGGGCTTCTGCAAGGTATTTTCCATATAACACCACCTTTATTATATTATTTGGGACAATCCGATTTTCCCGCAACCTGATGGTTTTGTCAATCGTATATAGATAGTACGTATTTGGTAACTACTCAGGCTCTGGTAGAAAAGTTCCGAATTTGAGGTGTTTGGCGGGGCTTCGCCCCGCCAAACACCTCAAATTCGGCCTCTTTCCCCAAAGGGCTAAACAGTAACCGTATTTGAAGGGTTCATCTTCTATTTAACAACCCCCAGCCGCTGCCAACGTTGCTCGGAAAGCATACTATAATCGACAGCGCAGCCGCCAGAAATTCACTACAAAAGGACACTGCTCATATCATGAAACGTTTTTCACTCATCGCATTGCTGCTCATACCTGCTTTTGTGCTGTCGGCCTGCGCGCCGGCCATTCGCAGCGCACCGATCGCCGCGGGCGACCTGGCCTCACTCATCGCCGCGCTGGACCAGGAAATGCCCGACCTGCTAGCCACTTACAACACCCCCGGCGCGACCGTTGCCATCGCCCAAAATGGCGAATTGGTGTGGGAAAAAGGTTATGGACTGGCCGACCAGGAAAGCAGCATTCCAGCCACACCCGACACGGTGTACCAGATCGCTTCCATCTCCAAGACCGTGGCTGCCACAGGCATCATGCGCCTGGTCGAACAGGGCAAGCTCGACCTGGATGCGTCAGCCAGCCAATATTTGACGCGCTGGGAAATCCCCGACTCCGATTTCGATGAAAGCGGAGTCACCCTCCGTCGCCTACTCAGTCACAGCGCGGGGCTTTCGGTACATGGTTACCCCGGCTATGAGCCCAACGCCACCTTGCCCAGCCTGGAAGATTCTCTTTCAGGCCGACCCCTTGGCCCCAATTACTTGGTGGAATTGGTGGCAGAACCCGGACAGGCCTACAGCTATTCGGGCGGCGGCTACACGCTCTTGCAATTGATCGTCGAGGAGGTCAGCGGACAACCCTTCGCCGAGACCATGCGGCAGGAAGTGATCGATCCGCTGGGATTGGCGCATACCAGCTTTGTCTGGCGGGAAGACCTGCGGGACCAGACGGCCAAGGCTTACGATATGGACGGGCGGTTGCTGCCCAATTACTTGTTTGCCGAGCAAGCCGCGGCGGGGCTATATACCACCGCCGGCGAACTGGTCCGTTTTGGTGCGGCTCATCTGCCCGGTCAGGAGCTGCTATCGGATAGCAGCCTGGCGAAAATGCAACAGGTGGCTATTGCCATCCCGGCAAAATCCGCCGAAGGCTTCTTTAGCGGCATGGACGGTTATGGGCTGGGTTGGTTCATTGAAACACTACCCGATGGCAGCCGCGCAGTCAATCATACCGGCGGCAACCAGGGCTGGCGGTCTCTGCTGGTGGTCGCGCCGCAGCAGCGAGCCGCGCTGGTGGTGCTGACCAACAGTGATAACGGTTCGGGAGTGCATGACGAAATCCGCGCGCGCTGGGCCGATTGGCTGGGCGTTGGCACACCCAAGGGCATTCACAATGCACGCATGTTAGCCAATCTCATCATCGCTTTCAGCGGGCTGCTCATCCTGGGATTTGCTGTTTGGCTCTACAACTTCGTGCGCAAAGTTCGACAAGGCAAACGCAGCTTCTGTTTCAAGCTAAATCTACGCAGCAAATCGGGGCGAAAGATGATTTTCGGGCTGCTGGGCGTGCTGCTGCTAACGGCCTTATGGTTCTTCTTGCTGCAAATCGTCGTCAAGATGATGTTCCCACTGCAAACCGTTTGGGTGGGGCTGGCATTCATGCTGTGGGTGGCGGCGCTTGCGCTGGGATCGGTGAGCGAGAGAGCCAAAGCCTGAGCACAGAAAAAGGTAGCATTTTAAGCGCTGCGCGTTAGACCGCAGCGCTTTTTTGTACTACAATGAATGAAACTTGATGGAGGCCTTTCATGCCCCGTGACCAACTACTGGCTATCGACAATGGCACCCAGAGTGTCCGCGCACTGCTGTTTGATTTGCGCGGCAACTTAATCGCGAAATCCCGCATCCCTATCGATAACTACATTAGTAATGCCCCCGGCCTGGCCGAGCAAGACCCCGAAGTATTCTGGCAATCCGTGTGCCAGGCCTGCCAGGAACTATGGAAACTGCCCGGTGTACAGAAAGACTCCATTGCCGCAGTCGCCATCACCACCCAGCGCTCCACGGTCATCAACCTGGACAAGCACGGTCACCCACTGCGCTCGGCCATCACCTGGATGGACCAGCGCCGCACGCCCGGGCTAAAGCCGGTAGGTGGGCTGTGGGGGCTGGGCTTTGCCCTGACGGGCATGACCGAAACCGTCTCGTACTTGCAAGCTGAAGCCGAGGTGAACTGGATTCGCACCTACCAGCCGGAAATTTGGGCCAACACGCACAAGTACTTGTTCCTATCCGGTTATCTGATTTATCGAATGTGCGGGTTGTACGTCGATTCGGTGGGCAGCCAGGTGGGGTATGTGCCCTTTGACTATCGCCTGCTGAGTTGGGCCAAACCCTCGGATTGGAAATGGCAGGCCGTGCCGATGGACCCCTCGGTTTTACCAGACCTGGCGCCGCCGGGCAAACAATTAGGAGAAATCAGCCAGGCGGCTGCCGAGGCCACCGGCATCCCCGCCGGGCTGCCGCTCATCGCCGCCGCCGCCGACAAGGCCTGCGAGGTGATTGGCGCGGGCTGCCTGGAGCCGCACCTGGCCTGTTTGAGCTACGGCACCACCGCCACCATCAACACCACCCATAAGCGCTATCACGAGCTCATCCCGCTCATCCCGCCCTACCCCGCCGCTGTGCCCGACGCTTACAGCCTGGAAATGCAAATATACCGCGGCTTTTGGATGGTGAGCTGGTTCAAACGCGAGTTTGGGCAAAACGAAGAGCGCCTGGCTGAAGAGATGGGGATTCAAACCGAAGAGCTGTTCGACAACCTGGTCGAGTCGGTAGCCCCTGGTTCCTTCGGACTGACCCTGCAACCGTACTGGTCGCCCGGGTTAAAAGTCCCCGGGCCGGAAGCCAAGGGGGCGGTGATCGGTTTTGGTGACGTTCACACGCGCTCGCATTTTTACCGCTCCATTCTGGAAGGGGTGGCTTATGCTCTGCGCGAAGGCGCAGAGCGCACCGCCAAGAGCACGGGCATCACCATTCGCGAGGTGCGCATTGCCGGCGGTGGCAGCCAAAGCCGGGCAGCCGTGCAATTGACCGCCGACATCTTCGGCCTGCCTGCCAGCACACCACACGTCTACGAGGCCTCTGGCCTGGGCGCGGCCATCGACGCAGCGGTTGGGGTGGGCCTACACCCCAACTTCTCCAGCGCGGTCAGTGAAATGACCCGCACCGGCACGGTTTTTGAGCCCAACTCCACCTTCCACCGCATTTACGACGAACTCTACCACCGCGTCTACAAGAAAATGTACGCCCGTTTGAAGCCGCTTTACGAATCCATCCGAGAGATCACCGGTTATCCGCCAAAAGATTAACTGAGGAGGATTTATGGACCCCTGGGTTGCGGTCGTTCAAATCTCGCTCGTTTTTACGATGGTGATGATGGCCGTCCTGGGCGCAGTGGCTTACACGCGCAAGCAAATCGCCGGCGCAACCGGCTTTATCCTCATGTGCGTAGGCGCATTCCTTTGGGCCGCCATTTACCTTCTCGAGCTGAGAGCGATATCGCTCGATGATAAGTTCTTCTTTTTTCGATTGAAATATATCGGCGTGATGATTTTGGTAGGCAGCCTGCCCGCTTTTGCCCTCACCTTCCGCAACATCTTCCAGAAGTTGGGCCAAACGCCCAATTATTTCATGGGCATATTCCCCGCGATCAGCTTCCTGTTCATCATCACTTCCAGCAACCACACCTTCTTTATCAACAACCTGCGCCTGCAGACAGTGGGCCCTTTCACGGTGCTGGCCTTTGACCCGGCCCCCTGGTATACAATCACCCTGATCTATTCACTGCTCATGGTGATGTTGGCGGTCATTCTCATTTTTATCCAGGCACTCTCTACCAGTGGCATCTTTCGCTACCAGATGAACTACTTGATTATTGGGATTCTCATTCCCTGGTTGGTGGGATTGTTTGCCTCGCTGGGGTGGTTACCCGTAAAAAGCCTGGATATCACGCCCATCTCCTTCTCTCTTTCCATGCCTTTCCTGGCCATCGGCGTGTTTCGCCACCGCATCCTCAGCATCATCCCCGTTGCCAGGGGGGTGATCTTCGAGCGCATGACGGACGGCGTTTTGGTATTGGACCATTGGAACCGGATCGTTGATTTCAACAAACCGGCCCAACGCCTGCTGAAACTGCGCCCGCTGGCCAAGATGATCGGTAAGAACGCCCAAGATGCTATCCATGATCATCCGCAAATTCTGGCTTATCTGAACTCGGGCCAGTTTGACCCCCAGGATATTCAAGTGGCCGACAGCGTTTACGAAGTCAGGCGGCACCTCCTGCAGGATCAGCGCAATGCTGTTGTCGGTCAGTTCATCCAGTTCCGTGATATCACCGCCCATTACGAGATGGAATCGGCCGTTCAAAGGAGCGAAGCCCAATATCGCTCCATCTGGGAGCAGGCATCCGATGGTATTCTCATCCTTCAAGACATGATTATTAAGCTGGTGAACCCTGAATTTGGCCGGATTGTCGGCCTGAAACCCGAAGCGATGACCGAAAAGCCGGTTATCAATTTTCTGCCCAACGAAGAAAAAGAATATTACCTTAGCCATGTCTATGAATGGCACAATGAAGAGCTATTTCCAGAACGGTTTGAATCGCGTATGTTGCGCGCGGACGGATCTACACGCAACATCGACGTGAAGGCCTCGCGAATCACCTTCAATGATCAGCCGGCCATGCTGCTGTTCGTACGTGATATCACGGAGCGAAAAGAAAACGAACAGCGGCTGGTTGCCAGCGAAGAGCGTTACCGGATCACTTCCGAATTGATCACCGATTTTGCCTATGCCACGAAAGTGATGCCAGATACCAGCCTGGTGGGTGAATGGGTTACCAGCGCTTATTCACGGATTGCCCAGCAGCCCATCGAACAATTGGATGCGTTCAGCAACCTCACTTCTTTGACCGAGGCTGAGGATTACCCCCTGGTGCAAAACCATGTCAAGCGCCTTTTAGATGGACTGGCTGACGTGTGCGAGTTCCGCATCCGGGATAAAAACGGCGACCTGCGTTGGATTCGCAATTACTGCCGGCCAATTTTGGATGAAAAGGGTGGGCGGGTTGTGCGACTGGTGGGTGCGGCGCAGGACTTAACTGAAAGAAAGATGATGGAAGATGATCTGCGAGAGGCCAAACAGTGGGCACAACAAGAAGCCATGACCCGTTCAGAATTCTTGTTAGCAATGAGTCAGGAAATCCACGCCCCGCTCAACGCGGTGAAAGGCATGACCGGTTTGATGCAGAACACCGAGTTAACGGATGAGCAGTTGGATTACCTGGACACTATCCGCATTAATGCGGAAGCGTTGCATAACCTGTTCAATGATATTCTGGATTATTCCAAGGTGGAAGCTGGAACTATCGCTTTGGAATTGCAACCATTTTCTCTTCGTGAATGTGTGGAAGAAGCTCTGGCTGTCACGGCCCCAATGCTGGTCGATAAGCCTGTCTACCTTGGCTATATCATAGAACCTGGCGTACCAGATTATCCAATCATAGATCCGCATAGGGTCCGGCAGATAATTGAAAATTTGGTCTCAAACGCAATAAAAAATACCGATGAGGGAGAAATAATTTTAAGGGTCAGCGCGCGAAAGGTGGAATATGGCAATTATGAGATCACTTTCGCCCTCAAGGATACCGGAACCGGCATTCAACCAGAATTGTTCGAGAAAGTGTTTCGTTCGATTGTTGATCCAACGGCATCCTCGCATCGGGTGAGGCGCAGCGCCGGGTTAGGCCTGGCCTTGACCAGTAAACTATGCACTATGATGGGGGGCGAATTGCACGCAACGAGTACCGGTGTATCTGGCGAAGGCTCGACTTTTTCAGCTCGCATTCTTGTAGCTAATTCAGCCGTCCAATGGAAACCAGAGTATATCCAAGCAGCTCAAAGTCTAAAGGGGAAACGCCTTCTCATGATCGGCGCTTGTTCTGGTGCACAACAGGTATACGCAGCGATGTTGGAGCCGATTGGTGTCACAATGGAAGTAACTTGTGACTTGGAGCAAGCACGTTTGGCGATTCAACAAGCAAAAGGCTTCGATCTGATTCTCATAGGGCAAAAAACCGGAAAAGACGATCCTGTTAGCGTAGGTAAACGGATCAAAGAAATTAAATATGTGGAGAAAACTCCCCAATTATTAATTTGCTGGCAACACATTGAGACTAACGATCCTCCCGGATTTGCAGGCTATTTGTCTTGCCCCGTGACTTACGAAACATTGCTGGTCTCGTTGACCTCGGTTCTTTCTGGCACGAGTCTCCCTCGCCGTCTGCGAAGGGTACCGACTGAAGCATTGGGCGAGGATTTTGCCCTCCACCACCCCCACAAAATTCTCCTGGCAGACGAAAACAAAACCAGTCGAAATATCTGCGTGCGCATTCTGGGAAAGTTAGGTTACAACGTCACTGCTGTAAGTAATGGAAACGCAGTGTTGCAAGAACTCGAGAAGCATTCGCATGATATTGTTATATTAGATATCCAACTTTCCGGATTGGATGCGATGTCAGCAACGATCACCATTCGCAACCGCTGGTCCGATGTTTCCTCTTTGCGAATTTTTGGCATGTCCGACCTGTCTTACCAGGAGGATGTGTACCAATGCCTGGCGGTGGGCATGGATGGGTTCTTGAGTAAACCTTTCAGGATGAAACAGCTCAGAAAATTACTGGAGTAACCTTTTAGGGGCAACTGTGGAAACTATCACGGTTTCTTTAATTGGCTAAAAATCATACTTGAATTATTAGACCACATGTGCTATATTGGTCTTGTCGAACATTAGTTCTAGCAATGCCTCGTAACTACTCACAGTTGGGGTGAAAAACCCTGAATTTGAGGTGTTGCGGAGTTTCTACCGCCATAAACACCTCAAAACCGGTGACTTTCTCAACTTTGGTATGTAGAACCAAGGTGAACAACAGGATGCGTTCATCATGATTATTAAAGAAATTCCCCTTCCAGGGGTCGATGTATCAACACCACAGGGATTAATCAATGTGGCTGCGATGACGGTTGGCACCACAGTTTTAGGCCCTGGCAAAAGATCGGTGCTATGGGTTCAAGGTTGCCCGTTCCACTGTGCTGGATGCATTGCCCCCGATTGGATCCCATTTCGGCCAGCTAACGCGGTGAACCCGGTGGAAGCTGCGGGTTATCTGCTTAGTGATCCTGAAGTGACAGGAATCACACTTTCAGGCGGGGAACCGATGATGCAAGCCTTACCATTGGCACGCCTTTTAGAAGCAGCGCAAAGGATTCGGCCAGTGAATGTTGTCGTATACACAGGATTTCGTTATGAAGACCTTCACAAGCACCCTCCTGTGGTCGGAGTTCATCGATTGCTTGAAATGGTTGATGTACTCATTGATGGACCGTTTATCCAGAAACTGAATGATAACAAAGGAGTGCGAGGAAGTAGTAATCAACGGATCCTCCGCCTGACCAATAAACTAGATGGATTTGACTTTGAGGACCAACCTCGATCAATTGAGTTACGCGTACAGAATGGTCAAATTCTTATCATTGGAGTCCCCGACAACCACCTCCTTCAAACTCTGGATCAGATCGTTGACCGCAAATAAAGGAAGAAGGAGCAGATATGTCAGGTCATAAGCGGGAAACCGTAACGATCAGCCAGGAAGAATACCGGCGGATGTACGAGGCTGAGCGGCGAGCGATGTATGACACTTTCACCGCTCCCCAACACCTTTCAGAAGAAAGAGTCTTTCAAAGAGAAAACGAGTTTGCCTGCATTTTCCGCGGGGCAGAACAACGTAACCAGGAATACGAGCAAGTCATCCAGAACCTGCAATCCGAATTGCGCGAAGTCGAACGCCAAACTCAAAATAAATTTCAAGAGAAACAGGCTCGTTTGCTCGAGGAAGTGGCTCAACGGTCTGCTCGCTCAGAGTCTGACGCCCACCGCTGGCTTGAAAAACGCACACAGCAGATCGAGGAAGAATTCACTAACAATCACCGGTCTATCGAAGCAAAAATAGAGAACAATCACCTTTTGCTGGAGCAACAGTACCGAGATGCAATAGAAAAGAACTTCCGCCAAATCCGCGAATCTAATGCAGAATACTTAACGGGCTTTGACAAGCGGATCAGTGCAGTTGAACAGCGGTTAGCAAGAGATGATCAACGATTAAATCAAGTTGCCGAATCAGCTCGTCAATGGTTGAATGATGGGATCGCTCTTCATGACTTTTTGGTCAACTCGTTTCCTCCGCGATCCATAGAAAGCCAGGAGCTTGTCGAACTGGAACAATCATTGAACCAAGCTCAGAAAGATTTCGCGGTAGGGATGTTTGAATCCTGCCTCTCCACCTGCCGGTTTACTACAAGCCGATTGAGCATCCTCAGGGTTCGGGCAGAAAACACAGAAATTGCTGTGAACCAGCTCATCCAGCAAACCTTGAACAGCCTGGATAAGATCCGGCAGAAAGCTGATATGTGCCGGAATATCCAGGCGATCGACATTCAAGGTCAACCTTTGGACATGGCCCTGGACGTTGCCCAATGGGCGCCTCAGGAACTGCAAGCAATTATGGATGAGATAGAGGCTATTGAAGAGCAGGTGCGACAACAAGCTGATAATCTGATACCTGAGCAACTCCACAGTGTTTTAGGCAACGACATTCCTCGTCTCCAAACACGCATTCTCGAATTGGCTGACCATGTACAACACCTCTCATTGAATGCCCAAATACGCTATAACATCGCGCAAATGGTGGTTGCGGCAGTCATTACTCAAGGATACCGGATCACAAGTGGATCCTTCGACCATGAAGACTTTGACCAGGGGTATGTATTGAATGCAATGTCTGGCGACGGGGGAGAGTTGGTCGTCAGGATCGATCCAATTCCCGGACAGGTGAATGCTCAAGACTTGCAAATTATCTCAAAGGACCACCTCCTTAGAACTGAGAGTGAGCTTCGGCAGAGAGCCAGGGAGATCAACAAGAGTCTCAAACAGTTCAACCTGGAAATCACCAATAAGCAAGTAGTCACCAGACCAGCCCATACTGTGGTTGCTCGGAAATCATCGCTGAAGCAATCTGCCGAAAGCCTACGGTAAAGAGAATTCATGCAAAGGATAAAGTCAGCGCTCCAAAATCTGGAGGCATTCCGGCAATACATTTTTTGGGGGGTTGGAACCTCCGATTCACACTTCTCTTCCCAAACCGGTGAGCTTGAGTTTCCGGCTGCCCTGGAACGCGGATTGTTAAACCTCGGATTCCAGGCGATTTTCACTTCGCCCATTCAACCTTACTATTCCCATTTAGCCGAGAACAAGCAATTCTTCGAGCCGTATCTCACATCGCAATCGCCGAAAAGGATCTTAGACGCTCAACTGCGCAACCTGCAACCAGGTCCTTTAGGTGACCGTTTCCTTCTGGGAACCCAGGAGCAGCTTGCGCCCGCAAACGAATTGATGGGTGATAACCACGTCCTGAGAATTTTTGATTCCCTTCTCTCCGGAAAACATGCGCGGCCAATCTGTCTAGTAGTAATCAACGCCGAGGCGACTCTCCGGCACTTAGAAGACCAGAGAACTCTTTCAGGTGTTTTGGCAAAATGGAATCGTCTGACCTCTACCAACCCTAATAAGATCTTATTTTGCTTTGACGCCAGGAATGAAGCTACCCTTAGAGAATCGATCGATGATCTGCAAATTAATGCAATTAGCAATCTACTCCCCTCTTCAGGTTTTCCTATCGGTGAATTCGGCCAGCTACGTTCGATAGGCTCACCAAACGACGAGGAATTGTCTGAGTTGATCCAGGCAAGATTCCAGCGGAAATTACGAAGTTCATCTCCCGCCAACCTTCGCCGCATCTCAAAACTCATCGCTGGAGAGGGCTTACCCCTTAGCACCTGGATTCCCAGGATCAATTCGCTCCCTGAGTTAACCAAGGATAGCCTTCGGGAAAATAACTGGCTGGAATCTAGCAAGAAGGACAGCCGACCCGCGCTAGATCAACTGAATGGATTTGTCGGAATGGCGAATGTCAAAACCGTGATCAATGACCTCGTTAAGTGGGCGTCTCGGATAGATCACGACAGATCAGAGCAAAAAGCTCCTCTGCTTCATATGGTTTTCACCGGCCCGCCTGGTGTAGGCAAGACCACAGTCGCTCGATTCTTGGGGGAAATCCTCCATGACTGTGGATTGCTACAGAAAGGGCAGTTGGTTGTCCAAAGCCCGACCAGCCTGGTGGCTGATCACATCGGCGGAACGGCTCGGCTAGTCCATCAGGCAGTAGACTCCGCATTGGGAGGTGTTCTGTTCATTGATGAAGCCTATGGTTTGGCAGATCGTGACCGGGGTGGTTTTGTCCAGGAAGCTATTGAAACATTGATGCATCGAATGGAGATAGACCACGGTAAGTTCATCGTCGTACTCGCTGGTTACCAAAAGCAAATGGTTAGACTGTTTCGCCAAAACCCCGGTCTGGACCGACGCTTTCCAACCGAATTCAGGTTAAGATTTGCGCCATATTCATCTGAAGAACTAGGGTCAATTTTCATTAATATTGCACACCAGGAGGGCTTTCAGATCACTGAAGAACTGTGGGAGCAACTCAATCGTCTATTCGCTCGAATTACGCTGGCGAATGACGAAACTGCTGGAAATGCTGGAGAAGTGAAGAACTTGTTCGAAGCCACCTGCCGAAAATGGCGTCTGCGGGATACTAACAACGGAAGCGAATCGCCTCAAGTCCTCGATGTCTCTGATCTTCCAAATGAATATCAAAGGTTGATCGGATTTAATACCGAGGAGATTAAACATGCATATCAGTCTCTGGATTGCTTCCTGGGCTTGCGAGAAGTAAAAGTCAAGCTGAAACGGCTGGCGAAACTCATCGAATATGAGCAGCACAAGCGCACAATAGTGAATGACTTTTCATGGAATCTCCCAACCCTTCACCAGGTTTTCGTTGGCAATCCTGGCACAGGTAAGACTTCCATTGCTCGATTGTTTGGAGAAATGCTCAAAGCTTGCGGCTATCTTCGTAAAGGCCACACTGTAGAAGTGTCTGCCCCATTGCTCATCTCAGGATATGCCGGCGATTCGGGCAGTCGCCTTTCTTCCCTTATTCAAGAAGCCCTGGACGGGGTGTTGTTTATCGATGAGGCGTATGCCCTTACTCGGCGGCCGGGTTCGGCAAACTTTGAAGTCATCGATTCATTAACGAAAGCAATTGAAGATTTCCGGAATCGGTTGGTTGTGGTCGTGGCTGGATACCCACAAGAGATGAGTGAATTCCTGGCTGGAAATCCTGGTCTGCAATCGAGGTTTGCTGATCCAATATTGTTTTCCGACCTCACCCAACAGGAAATGGGTGAATTACTGGGCACTTACGCTGTCAGCGAAGGCTATAACTTGCCTGGCGATGTTCAACGAATCGCCGAGTTGAAACTTGTACTGCAACAACGGCAAGAGCCAGAAAAATTTGGCAATGCTCGGTCAGTGAAGAAGTTGTTCGACGAGATGAAGAAACGACTCGCTGAGCGCGTTCTTGCACAACTTGAAGAAAAAACCGGGGTAGTAAGTGTTACAGCCATCCCTGGTTGGAATGTTTTTTCAGCGGAAGATGTGCGAGATGAGGGCATTACGTTCATCGTCGCTGCGGACGCTCCATCAACCACCGTCTCTGGTAAACCTGGGATTGAAAGCTGGGTAATGCGGACAGAAGATCCGTTACATTCCTAACTTTTCCGCTTGCTTTAACACAAGCGCATCGTTCAGCGTCTCGATCAACCCGGTGTACCAATCGCGCTTTTCTTTGTTGTTTGCGCGATCTGCCATCAGGCGGTTGTAATCAAATTTTTCGATCGCGTCTTGCCAGCTTGCAATCGCGTTGCCATGTTCTCCCGGAAGTGCCCATTGCGCAATACCAATCATCCACTTCACGGTTGCTCCTTGGTGGCTGAAAGGGTCAAATGCGGATAACGCGCGCTTCAGGTAGAGGATCGCATCCGCAAAATTTCCGGTTTGACAGGCAGCAAGACCTATGATTTCCCAGGCCTCTGCTGTCTCAGCGGGATTTGTGCTGGTCCGCGTGACGCCGATGAGTAGATTGCTGAACTCATAAACTGTGACAAATTTTCGCTTGTGGATATCCGTCCGAATACGCATGGCCAGTTTTCGGGCCGAAGCGGATAATGGGGATGGCTCAAAGCGTGTCAACCAGGCATCGGCCTCTTCAACCGTGCAGGCCATTTCTACCCGGATTTTCTTGAGGACATCTGAATACCACAGGTTCCTGAGAGCATCCGCGTTCCTAGTCGCCGGGTCTTGCCTGTTCTTCCAGATGTTTTGGCAATCAATGAACGCCATTCGAGCCCGTGTCCAATTGGCATGCGCCGCCGAGTTTCGGCCCACATTCCATTGAGCAATGCCCAGCAACCACTTTGCCACCGCAACCTCATGGGAGCCCTCGCTGAAGTCGCGCAAGGCATCCTGGAAAACGGACTCGGCTGCTTCAAAATCACCTTTCGACAGGTGATATTTTCCAATGGAGGTTAGAACATATAAGCGCTCAACATTATTCGAGATTTGCTGACTGATAATTCTCAAGTCGCTCGCTAAACGGTCGCGGAGTTCTTGCGGAATATATTTGTTGTGTAACTCGTACAAGTTTAGGTTCATCTCGGTTGACAACGGTGGTTTAGGCACCTGTTCCAGCCAGCTATAAGCCTCATCTATGGATATCATTCGCGCCTCCTTCTGACCGGTTCGCACCTTCCACCATCGAATCCAACAACTGGGCCACCCGCGTGAGGAACAATTGGCGGGTCATTTCAGGCCGATCCTCCTCAGACACATCCTTCATTACTTCCGAAATACTCATAATCAGTTCAGCCTGGGCTTCTGCCCGGCCCATCTCTTGATACGCCTGGCGCTTTGCTTCGCCATAGGCTCGCTCGATGTTGGCCTTCCCCGCCCATTCTGCGCCCCAAGCATCGGCGCGCTGTGTATCCACCGTCTCTTCATCAATCGAGACATGGCCAACATCCACCCACAATAATTCTGCGCCGACTCCGCGCAAGGCCCCTTTGGTCTCTCCTTGCAGTAAGTTAAAGCGCAAGACACGGCGCGGGTCCTGGCTGTTTTCACGCGGGGCGGTAAGGTAATCTACGGTATTAAAACTGATGAAGTCCGTGATTCCACCAACGGTTGTGCGGCCCACGGCCGTGCGCCAGGGTTCGATATCCCCTTCGGCGGTGACCGAAAGGTTGTAGGCCATATTCCAGATGGCTTTCTCATCATAGGGGTAAGGGTCTTCGAGTGAACGGCGAATCGGTCGACCATATTTCATTTCCGGGAATATGCGGTAGCGGAAATGGACATCCTTCAGGGTCACCCGAATGCCGTCACGAGTCATACTCGTAATTCCATCCCGATCGTCCTGTTGATCGTCAAGGTTAGCGATCTGTCCAATGGTTTCAAACGGCACCATGAAATAGGACTCGCGAATGGAAATATTGGAGGGTTGGCGCAACGTGCGGAACAAGGCGGCATTTCCCGGCTGAATGATGACATACCCCGGCCCGCCTATTTGATCCAACAGATTCGGCACGCCTTTGCGCAGCACCTTCTCACCGCCGCGAATCTCCAGGGTGGGCCAGAGCAGGCTGGTCATGGATGAGAAAACATAATGCAACCCGTCGCGGAACCGCTCTAAGGCATAAACATCTTTAACAAAGAAGGCCGCATAGGTGAACACTGCCATTGTGGCTGTGATCGGCGCAATCAGGTAACGGAAGCCTTGCGGAGAAAGGATAACCGCCATCCACATGATCATGCGGTCCGGCAAGATTCCCAAGCCGGGGATTCGGTCCAGGAAGTGAATCAGCACCTGTTCGGGGAAGACGCCTTCCAGGCGAACAGCGGCACGCCAGGAGAACCAGATGGGAATGACCACAATCAAAACGAGCCGCACGAGCCCCATCAATTGCTGGCGCATGGCATCCGCATTCTGGGTAGGCCGCTGGCGGGTTTGTTTGGTTTCGGTGGTTCGAGCGGGCCGTTGGCGAATCATTCGATTTCTCCTGGACCCTGCCGGTCCCCGCCCATCATTCCAGTACCCATTTGCCGGTTGGGCATGACCCACATCTGAAGCGAGCGCATCATGTCGATGGCATTGTTGGGCAGAAGCTGGCGCGTGCGCGGGTCTGATGCGACACCCTCTAAAGCCTGGAAGATACGCAGCACGAGAATTTCCTGAGAGTTTTCATAGGTTTCAAAGATGCGCCCCATACTGGCCGCCAGGTCGCGTTGAGCCGCAGCCCGCGCCCTGGCACGAATGCGAGTGGCTTCCAATTCCTTGGTCGCGCTAACCATTTCCGTGTCGCGCTGCCAGGGGGCTCGCCAGCTTTCCAGGCGGTAACGGTAGACCGCTTCGGATACGGGCATCACATCGCCAAAGCCGGCGGCGATGACGCGGATGCCCCGGTCACGCAGCATCTTTGAGTTGGTCAAAGGGTTTACATCCGAAACGCGCAAGTCGCTTTCGCTATAAGCCTTGCCTACCTCCAGACTGAGCCCTTTCCGGGGATATATCAGCCGGTAGGAGAGCAGCCCGTTGTTCCGAATGGCCAGACGCAGGCGAGCTTTGTAACGCGTAATGGGAGCCTGCTCTTCTCCAATCCGGTACAGCTCGTCATAGTTGACCTGAGAAAGGATCTCGCGGAAATACGCAGAGGCCACCCGCGTGGGCAATTCGGCCCAGGGCAGAACCCGGTCACGATCAGCGCGCGCCTGGGAAAACACCGCCGCAAAGACTCGTTCGGCATCAAATCGAGGCAGCTCCTGCTTATCCCGATTTACCGCCCGATCACGGGGCAGCGCTTCGTATGCTTTGAGCTTCTTTTCTTCGGTCTCGTGCCTTTCCAACAGCTCTGCAACCCGCGCAAAACGGTGAATCTCTGCGCGGTCTTCCCGGTCCAGTTCATCCACCAGGGCTTTCACCCGGAAAACCTTCTCTGTTTGATCGCTGGTTGGGGGCAGTTCTTCTAATAGCACCACTCTCAGATTCTCTGAGCGCGGGTCGCCGTCATAACAGACCTGAACTGCCGAAAGAGCGGGGTCCTGGCCAATGGTGAAGATCGACCAAACATTGGCATAGACTTCAATGCCGTCGCGAGTATAGGCGGTGACTTTAGGCTGAAGCCTGAACTGCTTGCGCAGGTCGACGGCGCCACGGATGCGCTCGCGCCGGCGGATGAAAACGATTCCGGGGCCCTTCGCCTCGGGTGTTTCGATGGGATCTGCCAGGCCAAACGAGCGCAGTGCTGAGTGGCCCATATTATCGATCGCGCGCTGGACTCCTGGCGGCGGCACCTCGTCCTCCAACACCACGGCGCTATTGAAATCTACCACCACCACGCCCGGCCCTTTGCGGGTGTCTTCCTTGGTCTGGAGGATTTTTCCATCCTTAATAAACACAGCCGGGCCATGCAATCCAAGCGTGTGGAGTAAAAAGTGAAAGGCTGTGCGGTAGATTTCTCTCGGGTTGCTCACCGGCAAGAGCGCTTGCCAGGAGATGGCCGCCAGCCAGAAAAAGAACACCCCCAAGTAACTCCACAGAAGTGTGAAGCCGATGAGGACGTTCCAGGATTCTTTTTGCACATCCGTAAAGGCCGGAATCGCCTGACGTTTTAGGAGGGCTTTCAGTATGTTCCAGAGTATGCCCAAAACGTCACCAATTTCCCACCGGAACATGATGAAGAACAACAGACCAAGGAAGCCAAAAATGGCTGCGATGATCTGACGCCTGCGTTTGATGTTCTGCTCGCCGAGATTCATGTCCCGTCGGGTGCCTTTAATGGAATAGAATTTTTGTAAATATCCAGCGATTGAGGATAATCCCCATATTTGAGGTGTTAGCGGGTGCTTCGCACCCGCTAACACCTCAAATACGGTCCTCTAAATTTATTATCCATTTTACATTAAGTTTGTCAATAAAGCCGCAGCTATCAACGTGGTTCTCTAGGTGCTGCCGGGGTAGGTTCCGCATTTTGAGGTATGAGGGCGGCGAAGCCACCCTCATACCTCAAAATGCGGATTTCACCACGCCAATTCACAATGAACCATCAACGGCTGAACGCTGTCCATGCCAAACTGAGCAAGGCTGCCCCCAAGGCGACATAGGCCGGGGTGGTATAACCGCCGCCATACAATTGAACCGCTCCCAGGAAGAAAGCGGCAAAAACCACTGCCCCCGCCATCCTCCGGACGGAACGATCCAGGCGGCCGACCTGACGGCCCAAATCTGGAGTCTGCACCGACAACTTACCCTGCTCCAGGCGGTTGATCAGGTTTTCGGCGCGGCGCGGCATGCTGACCAGCACGCGCAGCAAATCGCCTGCCTCGCGGACGATCATCTCCACCCCGCCACTGCGTTGAGACTCAACCAGCTTCGTGGCGTAAGGTGTGACCTGGGTCCAGATGTTGAAATCGGTGTTCAGCCCGCTGCAAATGCCCGAGAGAATACCTACGCAGCGGAACAGAAGGATAAAATCCTCCGGTACCTGGAAGGGCAGTTCATAGAGGATGTCGGCAAATTGGGACGCCCATTTCATAATCTCCTCGCGGCCCATGCCGGCCAGTTCCGGCGCGGTACGCCCCCAAAAGCGTGAAAAAGCCTCCGCGCTGGCTGCTTGAATGGCCTCCACATCGGCTCCGGGTAAAAGAACGTGCATGGTGGAATAGGCCTTTACCAACCGAGCCGCGTCTTGCAAGCCGAGGGCAATCAACACTTCGGTAAGACCTTTCAGCATCGTTTCATTCAGTGTGCCGGTCATGCCAAAATCCACGAAGATCAATTGCCACGCGCCCGGTTCGTCCGGGTTGTCCAGGGGCAGCACAAACAGGTTGCCGGGGTGTGGATCGGCATGAAAGAAGCGATCCTCAAAGATCTGCTGCAAATAGGTGTCAAACAAACGCTCAGCCACTTCGGCCCGGCTGATGCCGGCAGAATCAATGGCCTCATAATCGGTGATCTTGATGGCTCGGATGCGCTCGAGGCACAGCACCCGGCGGGACGTGTGACTCCAATACACCAGTGGAACACGAATATCGGTACGATTGGCAAAGTTCTCGGCAAAAGTCTCGGCGTTCTTCCCCTCGCGCAGGTAGTCAATCTCTTCCAAAAGCGAGCGGCTGAACTCCTCCATCAACGAGGGCATATCCATACGCTTGCGGATGGGCGGGTACTTATCGACCCAGCGCGCCACCACGCGAAAAGCAGCCAGGTCCACGTCGACAATGGCCTCAATCATCGGGCGCTGCACCTTGACCACCACATCCACGCCGGCGGGGTTTTCAGCGCGGCGCAGACGGGCTGTGTGCACCTGCCCAATGGAGGCGGAGGCCAGGGGTTGGGGGTCAAACTCGGCGAACAACTCGTCCAGGGGGCGGTTGAACTCACTCTCCACCACCCGGCGAATATCTTCGAAGCGTTCGGCGCTAACCTCGTCCTGCAAGCCTGACAGTTCGTCGGTGATTTCGCGCGGGAGAACGTCCAGGCGAGCCGAAAGGAACTGCCCAACCTTGATCATCACGCCACCCATCTGCACTGCCAGGGCGCGAAAGGACACGGCGATGCGCTTCATGCGGGCCGGGCGATTGCGGTTGGAGAGGGAGCGTAAACCGATGTGCGGCAGGAGGATGTCCCACCACAACAGGCTCAGCAAGACGCGAGCAAAAAACCAAAGAATTCGGCGGTATCGGGTGCGAAGCATAAAAGGATTATAAACCCTCCCCCGGGTTGGACGACAAGGAAGGTGACGTCGCCATGGAGTTGCCGTGGGAGAATTACTAAAAATCGTAACTACTCAGCCAGAGGCGGAAGAAACCTAAATTTGAGGTGTGTGTGGGGTGCGAAGCACCCCACACACACCTCAAATTCAGGGACTTTCTCCACCCTCTGAGCAGTTACTAAAAATCTAAGCAGACAATGTAGGCCAAGCGTAGGGAAGGCGTATTTATGGCGTCAAGTAATGCGGCTAACGGTATGCTAATATAGTCTCAACGGGCGACTTTCAATTCTTCTTCTCCTCCGATAGTAAGGGCCGGGCAGGCGTACCCGGCTCTTACTCATTAAAAGGCCTCCATGTTCTGTAAGGGAAATTCATGAATTTCCCTTACAGAACATGGAGGCGATTCTGCGCACAGACAGTGGTTCGCCAATCATAATTTCCTGTTAAATACTCAGCTAGAGGTGAAAGAGGTCCGAATATGATGTGTTTGTGGGGTGCGAAGCACCCCACAAACACATCATATTCGGGACCTTTCTCCACTCACTGAGCAATAACATTTCTTGTATAATAATTCCGGGCTTTGGTCTCAATTTCATACGGGGGCAGGAGCAACCATGAACAAACCGGAACAGCTATTCCAGGCCATCATGCACGGCGATTTAGACGCCATCCGCGCATTGGTTGCAGAGGATGCGTCTCTGGCGAACGCCACCACCCCATCAGGGGTCTCGGCTGTTTTATTCGCCATGTATTACAACGAGCCGCGCATCATCCGCTTCCTGCTGGAGCACGGCGCCCAGGTCGATATCTTTGCCGCCACGGCCATCGGCATCACCGGGCGGGTGAAGGCCTTGCTGGCCACCAACCCCGAGCTGGTCAACGGAACCGCCGTAGACGGCTTTTCGCCGTTGGGTTTGGCTGCTTTCTTTGGCCGAACCGAGATCGTTGAACTACTGCTGAAGAGCGGCGCAGAGGTCAACCGGCCTTCAACCAACCCACAGCGCGTGATGCCGCTTCATTCCGCGGTCGCAGGGCAGCACTTCAAGGTCGCCCAAATCCTCATCGCTCACGGCGCCGACGTGAATGCCCGCCAGGCCGAAGATTTCACCCCGCTGCAAGCCGCGGCTGCCAACGGCCAGACTGAAATGGTACGCCTGCTGCTGGATCACGGCGCCGATGCATCTGCCCGCACCAAAGACGGACGTACCGCACTGGGCATGGCCCAAACGCTGGGCCACGCCGAGGTGGTGGAAATTCTTACCCGTATTGGCGGGTGACAACTTCTTGCTGAACACCATCTCCCCCCCAAAAAAAAACGACGAGGCTACACGGACTGGGTCAGCCTCCTTGTTGAAGCTCGCCTCGCCGCTACAGGAGGAACAGTACCTGGCCTTGCGTGGTGGTGACAAATAACCGTATAATTCACCTCGCCTATGAAAGCTGTCCTTCGCTTCTTCCAAAAACCCGAAATCCAACTGTACGGTGTGTTGCTGGCGCTGGTTCTGCTCAGTTACAGCGTTGTCCTGCCACAATTGGGCCTGTATGGGGATGACCCGGCTTTTCTTTACACCTATCATCGTTACGGCCCGGAAGGCTTCCACGATTATCTAGGCGGCTTTCGCCCCTTTGCGCCGTGGATCTACCGGCTGATCACGCCTTTGTTCCAGGAAACCATCTGGGCCTATCATGCCTTTCTTCTGGTGCTGCGCTGGTTAATGCCGGTGTTGTTCTACCAGGTGCTGGCGCTGACATGGCCCGAGCGCAAGCGCATTTTCACCTGGGCGGCATGTTTGCTGGCGGTCTATCCCGGCTTCATGCAGCAGGCCATGCCCCTGGAATTTTGCCTGCATTTTGCCACCTTCTGCCTACTGATGGTGTCGCTCATATTCATGATTCGTTCCATCCAGCAACCGCGCGCCTTCATATCGTATACGATCGCCTCTCTGGTCACGGGTTTGAGCATGTTCGGCATCGAATATTTCACCGGTTTGGAGCTGCTGCGCCCGGTGATTCTGGGCGCCTTGATCTGGCGACAAAACTCTTCCCGGCGCTGGCAAAAGCTGGCCCTGCACTGGCTGCCCTACTTGCTCCTCTATGGTGGATATCTCATCTGGCGCGGCCTGGTATTTCAATCGGTTTACTACCAACCCACGCTACTGAACGATCTCCGCTCCAACCCTTGGGAAGTGCTCGTCTTGATTTGGAAGGTGACCCGCGACATTTTCACCACCGGCCTGCACGCCTGGGGTATTATTTTCCAAATTCCGCGCGGCGGCGTTACCCTGTTGATCTATTTAGCCCTGCTGGCCATCTGCATCGTTTTCCTGGGGCTGTTCTTCTTCGCCGATTCTCGCCGATATCCAGCCGAAAGTATTACAGCCGATGAGGGCTGGGGCCGGAAAGGGCTGCTCCTGGGGTTGTTTGCCATGCTGGCGGGGGGCATCCCGGTGTGGGCGGCGGGGCTGCAAGTCACCCTGAGCTATTCCTGGGACCGCACCACGTTGCCGTTCATGGCCGGGGCTTGCCTGGGAATGGCCGGGCTGGTGGCTGTGTTCGTCAAGCCCCGGCACATTCCCGCCGTTCTGGCGGTGCTAATTGCCTTCATTGTTGGTTTTCAGTTCCAGCAGATGAACACCTACCGCCGGGAATGGGACATTACCCGCGATTATTTTTGGCAGCTCGTCTGGCGCGCGCCGCAACTGGAACAAGATACCCTCATCATCACGCACCAACCTCCCACGCAATACCTGACCGATAATTCACTCACCGGGCTGCTCAATTGGATCTACGATCCCGAGAATCACGCCCCGAACGCGCGTTATAAACTATTCGACATGGCTTACCGCGTCAACCATCTCCCCAGCTACGAACCTAACACGCCCGTTACGCACCTTACTTTCTCGGGTAATACCTCGCAGACGGTGGTGATTTACGCCACACCGGGAACCTGTTTGCGCGTTCTAGCCCCCGAGGACGCACTCCTGCCGCATTTGCCAGAGACGCTGCTAGGGGCACTGCCGCTGAGCAACACGGCACAAATCTTACCAGGTGAATCCGCGCAGCCACCGGCCTTCTTGGGTCCCGAGCCGGTTCACGGTTGGTGTTACGCCGTTAGCAAAGCCGGCCTGGCTGCCCAACAGGGGGATTGGGCGGAAGTCACCCGGATTTACAAGCAGACCCGCGCTGATGGCTTGAGCCCGTTGTCTCCGGCAGAGTTGACGGTATTTATTAAAGGCTATGCGCAAACCGGCGACGTTGACAGCGCCCTGGCCCTCTCCGATCAAGCCATTCAGATCGATACTGCCATTCGCCCGCTGGTGTGCCAGGTATGGCGCAACCTGCGCGACGAGATCACTACACAAACTGCAATTGACGAATGGATGAATGGGCAAAAATGCCCTTGACTCTCCCCTTGGGGCATGGGCTAGACTCGAGACACCAAAACCAACCGATGTCTTGTGTCGATAGGAGTACAATTAAAAGATGAACGCCGTGTCCCCCCTCGAATACTACCGTGAACAGTCCCCGATGAGCAACCCTGGTGAATTGGGGCGCTTGTTTGTCGATCTGCCTTCCGATGTTCCCAGCCTGGTGAAGACCGTGCAGCAGTGCCTGGTCCATGTGTTTTGGGCCGGGGCCTACGGCTTGGAGTTGTCTGAGACCCGCAAGGGCGAGGTGGGCATCCGCCCGGTTAAGCACAAACTGGCCCGCTTGCTGGAGCTGGACAACCGCCCCATGAGCAAAGCCCGCACGCCCGAGCAGCGGTTGGTGGGTAACTGCCGCGACTTCACCCTGACCATCGTTTCCATGCTGCGCGCCAAGGGCATCCCAGCCCGTTCGCGCTGCGGATTCGGCACATACTTTATTCCCAATCATTACGAGGATCACTGGGTGGCGGAATATTGGAACAGCGAGCAAGCCCGCTGGGTGATGCTGGATGCGCAGTTGGACGCCGTGCAGCAAGATGCGCTCAAACTGTCCTTCGACCCGCTGGACATGCCCAAAGGGCAGTTCGTCACTGGCGGCGAGGCCTGGCTGATGGCGCGACGCGGTGAAGCCGACCCCGACAGCTTCGGCATCTTCGACATGAAGGGCATGGACTTCATCGAAGGTGATCTGCTGCGCGATTTGCTGGCCCTGAACAAGTTTGAGGTTCTTCCCTGGGACGGATGGGGAATCTTGGAGCGCTCCTTTGAGATGCGCACCCTAACAGAACTCGACCTGCTCGACCACGCCGCCGCGCTGACTCTGACAGAGGATTTGGACGCCATCCGCGCGCTGTACCAATCCACGCCTGATTTCTTGGCCCCTAACGAATGGAGTGACTGATGCCGCGATACGGTTTCAACTTCTTGTGGATGTTCTCGCGCTGGGGAGACCGCTCTCCCCAGCCGCCGGCCCTGGATGAGCTGGACTTCCTGGCGCATTACGGCTTCGACTTTGTGCGCATTCCCACCGACTACCGTTTTTGGACAAGGGACTTCGATTACTTCCACCCGGATGAGGGCGTGTTCGAAAAGATTGACAGCTACCTGGCGGCCTGCCAGCAGCGGGGTCTGCACATGAATCTCAATATCCACCGCGCCCCCGGCTACTGCATCAACGGCAACCACCTCGAAAAGCACAACCTGTGGCTGGACAAAGAAGCGCAGGACGCCTTCGTCTTCTTGTGGGAGACATTTGCCCGGCGCTACCGGGATGTGCCCAGTGAGCAGCTCAGTTTCGATATGCTTAACGAGCCTCCCAACGTGGGCCAATACGGCTTCACCCGCGACAACCATGCCGCGGTCATGCGCCGTGTGGTGGCTGCTATCCGCGCCATCCATCCCGAGCGTCAGATTACCATTGACGGCATCGGCGGGGGCGGTATTGCCGTGCCCGAGCTGGCCGATTTGGGTGTGACCCACTCCGGGCGCGGCTACGCGCCCATGGCCATCAGCCACTACCAGGCCAACTGGTGGGACGGGCACGAAGGGCTGGCCGAACCGGTCTACCCAGGCTTGGAATGGGACGGCAAGATCTGGAACCATGACACGCTGGCCGAGTATTACCGCCCCTGGCGGGAAGTGCAGGCCCAGGGCGTGGCGGTGCATATTGGTGAGATGGGCTGCTACTCCAAGACACCCAACGACGTAGCTCTGCGCTGGTTCTCCGACCTGCTGGGGCTGTTCAAGGAATACGGTTGGGGATATTCCCTGTGGAATTTCGACGGCGCGTTCGGCATCATCAACCACGGCCGGCCCGGCGCGCGCATCGAGAAGATGCGCGGGTTTGACGTGGACGGAGACTTATTCGACCTGCTACTGCAGAACCGGGTGTAGATGAATTCAGCCTTTGCCGAATTCCTTTCCTCGCCCGCCGAGGAAAGCCTGGCTCGAGCGGCACTGGAACCGGTCGGCTTTGCCGACTGGCGCGCTGCCCACCGCAGCCTGGAACGGCTGGCTGCCCAACCCGAACACCGCCCCGCGGTGATGCAGTTTCTGCCACATTTGCTGACCGCTCTGGCCGAAGCCGCCGACCCTGACCGGGTGCTGGCGGGGTTAGAGCGCCTGAGCGGCCGCTTTGCCCGGCCCGCCGACCTGTTCAACCTGCTGGCTGCCAACCCCCGCGCCGTCGAAATTCTGGTGGCCATTGGGGCCGGCAGCCAGTTTTTGACCGAAATCCTGCTGCGCAACCCCCATTACCTGGAACGGTTGATCGAAACGCGCCAGATGGCTAAACCCAAAAGCGCTGAGCAGTTCTACAGCGAAGCCAAACATGCCGCTGCCGGGCTGGAACTACTTGCCGACCAGATGGACGCGCTGCGCCGCTATCAAAGCTATGAGTTGCTGCGCATTGGCGCTTGCGACATTCTGGACCTATATGACGTACCGGCCGTTACCCGCCAGCTTTCCAACCTGGCCGATGCGCTCATCCGCCGCTGCTTAAAGGTGGTGGCTCGCCAGAGCGGCGTGCCCGAAAATGAGATGGTGGTGCTGGGCATGGGCAAGCTGGGCGGGCGCGAGCTGAACTATAGCTCCGACATCGACCTGTTGTTCATCACTCAGGGCGATTCTGCCGATTTTCAGCGCGTGGGCGAGCGCTTGATCTCCGCGCTGTCCAAATCCACCGGTGAAGGCTTTCTATACCGGGTGGATATGCGCCTGCGGCCTTGGGGTGGCGTGGGCACGCTGGTCAACACTGTGCCCGGATCGCTGTCTTATCTGGAGCGGAACGCCTTGCAGTGGGAAAAGCAAGCCTTGCTCAAAGCGCGAGTCATTGCCGGAAATCCCGAAACAGGCGCGGCATTCCTCACCCAGGCCCAGGGCATGATTTTCGGTGGCTCGTTTGAGGAATTGCGCGAAGGCGTATTTGCCATGAAACAGCGCACCGAAGACCAGTTACGTCAATCCGGGCGCATTTGGGGCGAGGTGAAGCGCGGCGCCGGCTCGATCCGGGACGTAGAGTTCACCGTGCAACTGTTACAATTGGCCTACGGCGGCAACCTGCCCGAAATCCGCAGCGGCAACACGCTGGACGGGTTGGTGCGCCTGACCGCTGCCGGCTTGATCACCGTGGAAGAACACCGCACGTTGACCGAAGGGTACGTTTTCCTGCGCACCATCGAGCACTTTTTACAGATGATGCACTACCGCCAAACGCACACCCTACCCGATGAACCCGCTGCCCAGGCCCAGTTGGCCCGCCGACTGGGGTTCCTCAGCCAGGAAGCCGGCCCGCAGTTCCTGGAGCGCTACCAGCAGCACTGCGACGCCATTCGCGCCATTTACTTGAAATACGTTGGGAGGTCCGAGATGCACGATCCGCTTCCGCCCGAGCTACCCGAGAATTTGGAAACGCATCGCCACGTGGACCGCATGGCCCCCTCCTATGCCGAACGCTTCACCCCACCCGAGGTGGCCCGCCATGCCGTTCTGGCGGCGCGCTTGACAGACACCAATCTGGTGGAGTTGGATTTGGACGCTTTGGATGACGGCGCCTGGCGGGTGAGCGTGATCGCCTTCGATTATCCCGGCGAGTTCTCGCTTATCTGCGGTCTCTTCTTCGTGCACGGGCTGAACATCATCAGTGGCGATGCCTTCACCTACGAGCCCGCTCAAACAGGTGCGAAAAAGGACACACAGCGCAAAATTGTGGATGTGTTCATCGTCCAGCCGGTGAACGAAGGCGCCCTTGACGAGGGCCTGTGGGCCCGTTATACCGCGGATCTGGCCGGCTACTTGAACCGGCTGCGAGCCGGCGAGCGCCGCGAGGTGCAGGGCGGGCTGCTCAAACGAGTGGCCAACGTCCTTCATGAAGGAACCCATTTTCCGGCAGGCGACTTCGTACCCACCCTCTACCCCATTGAAATTCAGATCGACAACGACCTGAGCGACCGGCACACCGTCTTGCACATCGAGGCCCCGGACACGTTTGGCTTTCTCTACGAACTGACCAATGCCTTGTCCCTCAACCGGGTCTATATCGACCGGGTGACTATTGATTCGACCGGCAGCCGTGTGCATGACGTCTTGTTCGTCAGTGACGAAAACGGGCGCAAGATTGTGGATGCAGACCGCCAGAGGCAGCTTCGTGCCGCAACGGTGCTGATCAAACACTTCACCCATCTGCTGCCCTTCTCGCCTAACCCCGAAAGCGCCTTGCTGCACTTCCGTGATTTTATCGACCAGCTCTTCCACCGCGACAACTGGCTGGACGAGCTGGCTTCGCTGGAGCGACCCGAAGTGCTGCAAGGGCTGGCCCGCCTGCTGGGCGTCAGCGATTTCTTGTGGGATGATTTTTTGCGCATGCAGTATGCCAACCTGTTCCCGGTGGTCAAAGATATCGACGCGCTGGATTCGGCTCGCACGCGCGAGCAGTTGCAAGCAGACGTGCAGAACCTGCTGCGCGAACTGCACGCCGGGCCGCAGTCGCCCGATCAAGGCGCGCCGTGGATCGCTGCGCTCAATGACTGGCGCGACCGCGAGATGCTGCGCGTCGACATGCGCCACATTCTGGGCCACACCACCGAATTCTGGGATTTTGCCGCCGAGCTAGCCGACCTGGGCGAGGTGGTGGTGAATAACACCTTCCACCTGTGCCACGAGGACTTGCGTTTAATTTACGGCACACCGCAGGTACAGGACGGCGGCGAGTGCCACATGAGTGTGGTGGCGCTGGGCAAGTTCGGCGGGCGGGAGATGGGTTTTGCCTCAGACGTTGAGTTGATGTTCATCTACGCCGGCAACGGCATCACTACCGGCCCGCGGGTAATCACCTCGGCAGAGTTCTATGAGAAGCTGGTAGAAAACTTCGTCAGCGCCACCCGCGCCCGCCGCGAGGGCATTTTCGAGGTTGACCTGCAACTGCGCCCTTACGGCAAAGCGGGCAGCCTGGCGGTGCCCCTGGATTCGTTCCGGCGATATTTTGCCCCCGGCGGCCCGGCCTGGGCTTATGAGCGGCAAGCCCTGGTGAAGATGCGGCCGGTGGCAGGTGACCAGGCCCTGGGACGCACGGTGTGCGAACTGCGGGATGCCTTCGTATACACCGGCGAGCCCTTCGATGTCACTTCGATGCGGGCGATGCGCGAGCGGCAGCTACGCCACCTGGTGCGCGGGGGAACATTCAACCTGAAGTACAGCCTGGGCGGACTGGTGGATATTGAATACCTGCTGCAAGGGTTACAAATTACACACGGAGCCGCCCATCCTGAAGTGCGCCTAACCAACACCCGCGAGGCGCTAGCAGCCCTGACCCAGGTGGGTATCCTGTCTGAGGATGACTACACCCGACTGCGCAAAGCGCACACCTTCCTGCGCTGGTCGATCGATTCGCTGCGCGTGGTGCGCGGCAACGCCAAGGATGTGACCGTGCCGATGGACGACAGTGAGGGCATGGCTTACCTGGCGCGGCGCATGCGCTACGGCAGCGACGTGGCCCGCTTACAATCCGAGTTGGAACGTTACACTGAGGACGTGCGCGAGATCAACGCGCGGCTGCTGGTGTAAACGGGGTGATAGGGGACTGAAAACCCGACCTGTCGGAGGCTCATCCACGATCCGGGCGCGGTGACCGCGCCCCACATTGTAGAGGGCGGGTTTCCCGCTCCGTACTGGTGGATGGCGATCCGGGCTGGGAGACGCGGTCCCTACCGCCTTGTGGGGGGCGGGTTTCCCCGCTCCGCGCTGGTGGATGGCGATCCGGGCTGGGAGACCCAGCCCCTACCGCCTTGTGGGGGGCGGGTTTCCCGCCCCGTGCTGGTGGATGGCGATCCGGGCTGGGGAACCCGGCCCCTACCGCCTTGTGGGGGGCGGGTTTCCCGCTCCGCGCTGGTGGATAGCGATCCGGGCTGGGATACCCAGACCCTACCGCCTTGTGGGGGGCGGGTTTCCCCGCTCCGCGCTGGTGGATGGCGATCCGGGCTGGGAGACCCGATCCCTACCGCATTGTAGGGGGCGGCTTTTCCCGCTCCGCGCTGGTGGATGACGATCCGGGCTGGGAGACCCAGCCCCTACCGCCTTGTAGGGGGCGGGTTTCCCGCTCCGTGCTGGTGGATGGCGATCCGGGCTGGGAGACCCAGCCCCTACCGTCTTGTAGGGGGCGGGAAACCCGCCACGATCCGGACACAGAGCAGAAAACTTGTTTGAGAAAGCCTGACCCGGTAATCCTGGAGCATGGTATCATCCAGGTAGATTGTAGTGCTTTTCCCACCAAACACCGATGAAAGGATAAGCTTCTATGTCGCATGATGAAATCGGGATGCGGATTTTCGCGGGCAGTTCTAGCCAACCCTTTGTTGACAAAATGTGCCAGCACTTGGGGGTCGAAAAAGGCCAGGGATATGCCATCACCTTCTCTGAAGGCAACACCTTTGTAAAAATCCTCGAAAAAGTCCGCGACAAAGACGTCTACATCGTGCAAAGCATCGGCTTAAATCCCAACAACGAGTTCATGGAACTGCTCTTCTGGATCGACGCTTTCAAGCGCTCCAGCGCCAACTCAGTCACGGCCATCATCCCCTATTTTGGTTACGCCAAGGGCGACAAGAAAGACGAGCCACGCGTGTCCATTCGGGCACGGGTGTGCGCCGATTGCCTGGAGATCACCGGGATCGACCGGGTCATCACCATGGATCTACACAGCCCGCAGATTCAGGGCTTCTTCAAGAAACCCGTCGATCACCTGTATGGCATGGCGCCCTTATGCGAATACATTCAATCGAAGAACATCGGCAACATGGTGGTAGCCTCGCCGGATGCCGGTTTTGCCAAGAGCGTGCGCAAGTATGCCAAATTCCTCAATGCCCAGGTCGCCATTGCCGATAAAGTGCGCTCTGCCCACGACGAAAACGCCGAGATCATGGAAATTATCGGCGACGTGCAGGGCAAGAACGTAGTCATTGTGGATGATTTCACTATCTCGGGAGGCACGCTGGTGAACATGGCTCACGCGCTCAAGGGCCTGGGCGCTGGACAAATTTACGCCTGCTGTACCCATGCCCTGCTGCAAGAAAAAGGGCTCAAAGCCCTGGAGAACAGCCCCATTGAGGAACTGGTCATCACCGACACGGTGGAAAATCCGCTGGTTTTTGAGCACCCCAAGGTGAAGGTGGTCTCGGTGTCACACATTTTTGCCCAGGCGGTAAAGATCATCCACGACCGCGACTCGCTGAGCAGCCTGTTCGATCAGATCAACCCGAATATCAGCTAGCCCCACCGGAGATCACCCCCACCAGGCGGATGGTATCGCCATCCTGCAACAGGTCATCTTCCTGCAGCAGCACGCCGTTGCGCAGAACCAGGTACAACTCGGGGGGCAAGCCTAGTTGCGCAAGGGCTTCGCCCACGGTCAACGGGGCCGCCAACTCGCGCACCTCGCCGCGCCACCGCACAGACACACTCATTCCAGCCGCCCTTGCAAGCAGGCCAGCCAGGCGCGCGCGGGGCCTTGCGGCTCGGAGGCGCTGAAGGCCAGAATGGGTCGGACGAGCGACCCAACGGGCAAATCGTTGATTGGGACGATGCGCACACTCGAATCGACCCAGCGGCGCGGCAGCACTCCCAACGCCCCTGTATCGGCCGCCACCGCCTCGCGCATTGCCTGCGGGGAGGTTGCCGTGCCAACCACACGGCCCAAGGTCAGGTCAGGGCCCAGCGCGGCTTCAGCGAACAAAGCCCACATATCACTCGTAGCAAGGGGCGCCCAGGCTTGCAACGCCAGCGGCGATTGGCCCAGAAAATCCCAATCAGTCAGTTGGCCCGCGTAAACCAGCCGCAAGTCTTCGATATCGAGGCTGGGAATCTTGTTTTCAGAATGGACGATTACGACCAATTCTTCGCTGCCCAACTCCGCCGCATAGCCCAGGACGGACTCAGGCGCGGCCCAACCCAAAACAAGATCAGCCTCCTCTTCATCAAAAGCCATCCCGGCGCCCTCCTGCACCACCAACCCTACCCCATCGGGAACACAGGCTGTGAAATCTGCGCTCAGGTTGCCCAGAGAAGCCGGGTATTGCACTTTGAGCCACACCGGTTCTGTGGTTGGCGTGGGCGTGGCGGTGGGATTGGTGCAGGCAGACAGCACCAGGATCGCCGCGAGAGCGAAAGACAACCCGCTCCCAACTGGGTACGGGAAAAATATTCGATTTCTCATATTTGTCTACCCATCGAAATTGGGAAAAGTTCCCGAAATTGAGGTATTTGTGGGGGCACAGCCCCCACAAATACCTCAATTTCGGCCTTTTTTAATTCTGCGCGAGTACATACTTTCATACTGCGATTTTACCGCAGGAGCGACACCACCACCACAATCGCCGCCAAAGCCACGCAGTAAATCGCAAAGGGATACAAGGTACGGCGCGTGAGGAAGGAGAGCAGCCAGCGAATGGAAAGATAACCTACCACGGCAGCGCTGATGAAGCCGGCAGCCATCACGGGTATAAACTGGGCCAGGTTGGGCGCGTCCAACAGGTCCAGCAGCGCCATGCCGCCGGCAGCCAGCATGACCGGGATGGACATGAGAAAACTGAAACGAGCCGCCGAGGGACGGTCGAGGTGGCGGGTCATGCCGCCGGTGATGGTGGAACCGGAACGGGAAACGCCGGGGAAAATCGAGATGGCCTGAAAAGCGCCGATGGTCAAGGCGTCCTTCCAATTCATTTGCTCCATCGCCCGGTTGCGTTTACCGATCTTTTCGGCAGCCACTAACAGGGCGGCGGTGAGCAACAGGGACAAACCGGTGGCCAGCGGGCTGTTGAAAGCCGCTTCCACCAGGTCTTTGACCAGCAAGCCCAGCACCGCCGCTGGGATGGTCGCCAGGATCAGGCACCAGCCCAAGCGCGAATCCGCTTCAGCAAAGGGCTTGCGCTGCACCAGCCCGTTCACCCAGGCGCGGATGATGTTCCACAAATCCTTGCGGAAGTACACAATCACCGCCACCAGCGTGCCCATCTGCACCAGGACGTCAAAAATGAAAACAACCGACTCGTCCAACTGCCAATTGAGCAAAAACGGCACCAGCACCAGGTGGGCTGAACTGGAAATGGGCAAGAACTCAGTCAGGCCCTGGATGATTCCAAGAATAATGGCTTCGAGTAATGACATATCAATGTTCTCCGGTTTTGTATCACCCCGTGGGGTGGGATATCAGGATTTTTTCGACGGATAAGCCGCCAGGAATTCGGCGGCAAACGTCTGGTAACGACCCTCAAAAATGGCCTGGCGAGCATCGCGCACCAGTTGCAGCAGCGTATGAATGTTGTGGATGGAAATCAGCGTCCCCGCCAGCATTTCCTTGGCCACGATCAAGTGGCGCAGATAGGCGCGGGTGAAGTGCTGACAGGTATAGCAGCCGCAGCCCGCGTCAATGGGAGCGTGATCATGGGCATAGACCGCGTTCATCAGGTTCACGCGCCCGGTGCGGGTCATGGCGGCGGCGTGGCGGGCCAGCCGGGTGGGCAGCACGCAGTCAAAGATATCGACTCCGCGGGCAATGCCGTGGATCAAATCTTCCGGCGAACCCACGCCCATCAGGTAGCGCGGCTTATTGGCGGGAAGGATGGGATTGACCACCTCGAGCATGGCGTTCATCTCGTCTTTTGTCTCGCCCACCGACAGGCCCCCGATGGCATGACCGGGAAAATCCAGCGAGGCGATGAACTCCGCCGAGCGGGCGCGCAAATCGGGAAAAACACCCCCCTGGACGATTCCGAACAAGGCCTGGTCGGGGCGAGACTTAAAACGCGCGCAGCGCTCGGCCCAGGCGTGGGTGCGGGCCATGGCCTTTTCGTTATAGGCCCGATCATAGGGCGGGGCGCACTCGTCAAAAGCCATGATGATGTCGGCGCCCAGCAACTGCTGAATCTCAATAGATTTTTCCGGCGTGAAGCGGTGCATGGAGCCGTCGATGTGGCTTTTAAAGGTCACACCGTCATCGTCAATCTTGCGCATTTCGGCCAGCGAGAAGACCTGGAAGCCGCCCGAATCGGTCAACATGGGGCGCGGCCACTGCATGAATTCGTGCAGGCCGCCCATCTCGTCCACCAGCTCCGCGCCGGGGCGCAGGTAGAGGTGGTAGGTATTGGAAAGCACCAACGAGGCGTTCAGTTCGTGCAATTGCGCCGGGGTGATGGACTTGACCGTTGCCTGCGTGCCCACCGGGGCAAAGATAGGCGTTTCGATGGGCCCGTGCGGGGTATGAAAAACGCCCGCCCGCGCTGCGCCGTCGGTAGCCAAAAGATCGTAGGTAAAAGCGGGGCTATCAGCACGATCTGGCAGATGCGCATCTGCCAGATCTTTTTCAGGCGAATTTTTCTCGAAATCCATAACCCATATTATACTATGTTGGATGACTCTCCCTCCTTACTCAACCTGGCTGGAAATTGACCTGGAAGCGATCCGCTCAAACGTGCGCCGCCTGGCGCACCTGAGCGGGCGGCCGGTCATGACGATACTCAAAGCAAACGCCTATGGGCACGGACTGGTTGAAGTGGCCCGGGCAGTACGGCAAGCGGGTGTTCCCTGGATCGGCGTCGCGCGGGTGGAAGAAGCTTTCCTCCTGCGGCAGGGCGGTATTGCTGGGGATATTTTGGTGATGGGCCATGCCGCCCCGCAGCAGGTTTCTCAGGCAGCGCAGATGGGCCTCACCCTGACGGTGTATAACCCCGAGCTGGCGGCGGCATTTTCGGGACAGGCCGAAGCCGCCGGGCTGCGACTGCGCGTGCACGCCAAGTTCGACAGTGGCATGGGCCGCCTGGGCCTGCCCACCGAAGAAGGTGTGGATTTCGTGCGCTTGCTGCATTCCCTGCCCGGCCTAACCCTGGAAGGCGTTTTCACGCACCTGGCCGAGGCCGATGACCCTGTGCAGCCATCGGTCAACTGGCAAGTCGAACGGTTCACCGCCCTGGTGGATGCGCTGGCATCCGCCGGGCTGCGCCCGCCGCTGGTTCATGCCGCCAACTCCGCCGGAACGATCTACTTCCCCCATGCGCGCTTTGACATGATCCGCCCCGGAATTGCCGTCTATGGGTTGCAACCCTCAGCCGACGCGCCTCTGCCCGAGGGCTTCCGCCCGGCCCTCACCTGGAAAGCCCGCCTGGCTTCCATCAAGATGCTGCCCCCAAACCACGGCATCGGCTATAACTACCGTTACCGCACCACCCGTGAAGAACGCATCGGCGTCTGCCCGACAGGATATGCCGACGGCCTGCGCCGCAAGGTGGGCGTTAACTTTGTGCTGGTGGGCGGGGTGAAAGTGCCCGTGGTGGGCGGCATGTGCATGGATCAATGCATGATTCAGTTGGACGGCGTGCCTAGGGCAAAACTTGGCGACGAAATTGTGCTCATCGGCCGGCAAGGCGCCGCAGAGATCAGCGCCGAAGATATCGCCCGAGTCTGGGACACCACCAACTACGATGTGGTCTGCGGGCTGACCGCCCGCGTACCACGCCTTTACCTGAATACCTAAAAGGGGTTCCATGTTAGCTGCTCAAAACAAACGCTGGGAGGTTGGCCAACCCGCCCCGCTGGACGTGTTTAATGCCCTTGCAGAGTACCCGCCGGTTTTCCGCCAGGTGCTGTACAACCGCGGCATATTTACTTCGGAAGACGCCCAGCGCTATCTGCATCCCGAACAAACCCAGGGCTTTGACCCTTTCCTGCTCAAAGACATGCCCAAAGCCGTGGAGCGGGTGCTGTATGCGCTTGACCAGCAAGAAAAGGTGGTCGTATATGGCGACTACGATGTGGACGGCGTGACCGCCACCGCCCTGCTGGTGGAAGTACTGGCGGCCCTGGGCGCCAACGTGAACTGGCACATCCCCAACCGCTTCGACGAAGGTTATGGGTTGAACAACGAAGCCCTGCACGAACTGGCCGGGCGCGGTGTAGATTTGGTCATCACCGTGGACTGCGGCATCCGCTCGCCGCGCGAAGCCAACCTGGCCGCGCAGTTGGGCCTGGATCTGATCGTCACCGACCACCATCACCCGGCAGAAGAGCTGCCCGAGGCTGCCGCAGTGATCTGTCACAAACAGGATGGCGACGGCTACCCCGACAAAGACCTGGCGGGAGTGGGACTGGCTTACAAGCTGGCCGAAGCCTTGCTAATGCGCAGGCCGCTGGAAGGGCAACCGGTGGAGAACTGGCTGGACCTGGTGGCCCTGGGCACGGTCGCGGACGTGGTGCCGTTGCTGGGTGAAAACCGGCGGCTGGTGAGGTTGGGGCTGGCCCGCCTGCGCCAGGGCCGCCGCCAGGGTTTGCTCTCGCTGGCAGGAGCTTCGGGCCTGCGCGATCTCAGCCAGATCACCGCCGGGGACATTGGCTTTGTGCTGGGCCCGCGCCTGAACGCCGCTGGACGCATGGACACTGCCCTGGACTCGCTGCGGCTGCTGCTGGAGCGCGACCCGCAGCGCAGCGGGTTGATGGCGCAACAATTGGACGGGCAAAACCGCGATCGACAAAAACAAACGGTGATTATTCAAGAAGCTGCCACCGCGATGGCCCAGGAAGCAGGAGGAGAAGACATCCTCTTCGCCTTCTCGCCCGATTTTAGCGCCGGATTGGTGGGGCTGGCGGCCTCGCGTTTGGTCGATGCCTATTACCGCCCTGCGGTGGTAGGGCATATCGAAGACGGTCACGCGCGCGCTTCCTGCCGCAGCATCCCCGAGTTTCACATCACTCAGGCCCTGGATGAATGCCGCGAGCTGCTGGTGAGGCACGGCGGGCACAGCGTGGCGGCGGGGTTCACGGTGCAGCTCGAACGCCTGGAGGAGCTCAAGTCCCGGCTGGCCGAGATTGCACAGCGCGAGCTGGGCGGGCGCGAACTGGTACCGGTACTGAAAGCTGACGCAGAAATTGAACTGGACACGCTGAGCCCCGACCTGTTTGGGTATCTCGATCTGCTGGAGCCCACGGGGCAGTCCAATTCGGTGGCCCGTTTTGTCTCGCGCAATGTGCGCGTGGTGCGTTCACGCACGGTGGGCGCGGATGCGCAGCACCTCAAGTTGACCCTCAGCGGTGGCAGGATATATTTTGACGCGATTGCCTTCCGCCAGGGACACTGGTTTGGCAAGCTGCCCGAAACCATTGATATTCTGTATACTTTCGAACGCAATGTGTACAACGGCAATGTGACCATGCAGTTGAATATCAAGGACCTGCGGCCTTACGAGGGCTAAACGGTCTTCTCGCTAGACAAGAATCATATGGGCGGGGGCAAACCCCGCCCACTACAGATCGGCCAAATTGAAGGCTAGTTCACAAAGCGGTATTTGATCAGCGTCCACACGGCCACAAAGGCATCGGTTATCTTGATCTTCTTGCCCTCGGAATATTCGCGTGGATTGAAGGCGATGGGCACCTCAAAAACTCGCACCTTCGATTTGAGGATCTTGGCGGTAAATTCCGGCTCAAACTCAAATCCGCGGGCGTGCAAGGGCATGTTTTCCACCACCTCACGCCGGAACACTTTATAGCCGGTTTCCATGTCGGTGAGGATGTTGTTATACAGGATGTTGGTGAACAGGGTCAGCAGCTTATTGGCAACCATATTCCAGAAGAGAATGGCCCGGTGAGGCGCCCCCAGAAAACGTGACCCGTACACGACATCTGCCAGGTCCTCTTCAATCGGCTTGAGCAAACCGGGGTATTCGCGCGGATCGTACTCGAGGTCGGCGTCCTGGATCAGCATCACGTCGCCGGAGGCAGCCGCGATGGCCGTGCGCAGCGCGGCGCCCTTGCCCTGATTGCGCTCATGCAAAATGACGCGCACCTGCGGGTCACCCTCCAGCGTCTTGAGAATATCGCGGGTGCCGTCGGTGGAACCGTCGTCCACAATGACAATTTCGGATGCGATGCCAACGGCTTTGACGCGCTTCACAATCTCGGCAATCGTCTTGATTTCGTTATAAACAGGCATGAGGACTGAAAGATTCATGGGGTCGATTATACGCCAATTCGGTCCAAATGCGCCGACTTAACAGATTTTTTAAGCGCCACGATTGTCTCGCGCACGCGAATAAGGGCGGAATGCCTGTGCTATAATCAAAGAGCAACTACCCACACGCAGGTAAATAGCCCCGAATTTGAGGTGTATGTGGGTGCTTTGCACCCACATACACCTCAAATTCGGGAACTTTCCTCAACCTTGGGCAGTGAATACATGAAAAACCTTTGGTCTGAATTCATTGGATGATTTTTTGGGAGGTGAACGATGAGCAACGCCCCAGCCCGACAGGGCAGTAACCGCCTCGGTGGCACTGCTTCCCCTTCACAGCCGCCCGCGCAAGTGGGCACGCCCAGCGCCTTCATGCCCCCACCGCTGCTCACCTTGGAAGATACGGGCCTCTCTCCGCTCTGGCTGCAAGATTTGGCTCTGAAAGTGATGTATTTTCAAGGCTACCTGACCGGCTATAAAGTCGCCGAAGAAATGGCCCTGCCTTTCTCCGGGGTGGTCGATCAGATCATGGAAGCGCTGAAGCGCGAAAAGTTGATCGAGGTGCGCTCCTCCCAGATGGGTCTGGGCGAAGGCGCCTACCTTTACGCCATCACTGGGGCGGGCATTTCTCGCGCGCGTGAAGCATTGGAGCGCAGCCAGTATGCCGGCCCGGCTCCCGTGCCGCTGCAAGTTTACAATGAATCGATCTTGCGCCAGGGCCGTGGGCACATGCAGGTGACCAACCGCATGATGCGCCAGGTTCTCAACAACCTGGTGCTCTCCGAAATCACCTTCCAATCTTTGGGTCCGGCAGTCAACTCTGGCACATCCATTTTTATGTACGGTCCTCCCGGCAACGGCAAGACCAGCGTAGCCCGCGCCATTGGAACGATGCTGCAATCGCAGAGCATTTACATTCCCTACTCAATCTATGTCGACGGGCAGGTCATCAAGTTGTATGATTCGGTCAACCATAGACTGGCCAGCGAAGACGACGCCACCGCGCAAGGCACTGGTTCGCTGCGCACCGGCGCGCGACGCGACCCCCGCTGGGTGCGCATCCGCCGCCCCTTTATCGTCACCGGTGGCGAACTGACCCTGGCCGGCCTGGACCTGGTGTTTGACGATACTCACAAATTCTACGAAGCCCCCTTTCAGGTAAAAGCCAACGGCGGCATCCTGCTCATCGACGACTTTGGCCGCCAGATGGTGCGTCCGCGTGACCTACTCAACCGCTGGATCGTACCCCTAGAAAACCGCATTGATTACCTGACCCTACACACCGGGCGCAAAATTGAACTTCCTTTCGACGTGCTGGTGATCTTCTCTACCAACCTGCCGCCCAAAGACCTGGTCGACGAAGCCTTCTTGCGCCGCCTGCGCCACAAGATCGAAATCACCGACCCCAACTACGAAGAATATCGTGAAATCTTCCGCCGCGTCTCCACCACCAAGGGCGTGACCTACTCGGATCAGGGCCTGGCTTACCTGCTTCAGGAATGGTACATCAAGCGCAACCGCAAACTGCGCGCCTCGCACCCGCGCGACTTGTGCGACCAGATCCTGGACGTGGCCCATTACCTCAGCGTTGAGCCCGCCATGACCCGCGATCTGCTGGACCGCGCCGCCAGGGCTTACTTCGTCGAACTATGAACCTGTTTCGCAGCCACACCGGCCCCCTGGTCATCGCACACCGTGGGGCATCCGCTTACGCGCCCGAGAACACACTGGCAGCCTTTCGGTTGGCTGCCGAGCAAGGCGCCCATGCCGTTGAACTGGATGCCAAGCTGTCTGCCGACGGCGAGGTGATGGTCATTCACGACCAGACGGTCGATCGCACCACTGGCGGACGTGGCGCAGTGCGCGAGCTGACCCTGGCCAAACTCAAGCAGTTGGAGGCAGGCAGCTTCTTTAAACCGGAATTTGCCGGCGAACCAGTGCCCACCCTGGCCGAGGTGTTCGAGACGGTGGGGCAGCGTTTGCTCATCAATGTGGAACTGACCAACTATGCCTCTCCCAGCGATGAGCTGGTAGATAAGGTTGTGGCGCTGGTGCGCCGCTTCAACCTGGAAGAGCGCGTCATCTTCTCGTCGTTCCACCCGCGCAACCTGCTGCGGGCCAGGCGGCTGCTGCCCGAAACGCCGGTCGCCATGCTGGCCCTGCCCGGAGGACCGGGATGGTGGGCGCGATCCTTCCTCATGCAAAGTGTCTCGCCAGAGTTTGTCAACCCATATTTCAGCGACTGCACGGCTGCATACCTGACCAAAGAAGCCCGCCGGGGCCGCCGCGTCAATCCGTGGACCGTCAACGATCCCTCTGTAATGCGCCAACTGATTACCGATGGTGCTACTGGCTTGATCACCGACGACCCCATCGCCGGCCTCAAGGCCATTGCAACGGAGGGTTGATGACGCTGGCTTGTGTGCCGGTCAAGAAAGCAGCCCGAAGTGCTCGTCTCTGGCGCGCGCTGCTAGTATTCGTGCTGTTGCTCGGGCTGACCGCGCCCGTGACCGCCACGCCAAATGCTCAGACAAACACGCCGGAAGGCAAGGCCCGGCAGTTGCTGGCCGAAATGACTCCTAGAGAGCGTGTGGGGCAGCTCTTTCTGGTGACCTTTGAAGGCCCAACGGTTGCTGACAAATCGGCCATCTACCAACTGATCACCGCGGGCCACGTGGGCGGGGTGGTGCTATCCCGCGAAAACAACAATTTTACCGACCAGGAAGATGTGGTCGCTGCTGCTTACCAATTGACCTCCCAATTACAACAAACCGAATGGGCTGCCGCCAACCCGATCGGCGAAACGCCGGCGAACGGCGCATACGTGCCCCTGCTGATTGGCATTTCACAAGAAGGCGACTCGTACCCTTACGATCAAATCCTCTCTGGCTTAACCACCTTGCCCAGCCAGATGGCCATCGGCGCCACCTGGAACACCGACCTGGCCCAACAGGTCGGCAGCCTGCAAGGCAAGGAATTGGAAGCCTTAGGATTCAACTTCTTACTGGGACCATCATTGGACGTGCTGGACCCCCTTTATTCCAGCGGCTCCCAGGATTTGGGCGTGCGCTCCTTCGGTGGCGACCCCTATTGGGTGGCTGAGATGAGCAAGGCCTACATTCAAGGTCTGCATGAAGGCAGCCAGAGCCGCCTGGCGGTCATCGCCGCGCACTTTCCGGGGCGGGGCAGCGCCGACCGCTCACCCGAGACAGAAATCGCCACGGTGCGCAAATCGCTAGATGAGTTGAAGGATTTTGAGTTGGAGCCTTACTTCGCCGTCAGCAGCCAGGCTCCCGACAGCGGCACTATGACTGACGGCATGCTCGTCTCGCACATTCGCTACGGCATTCAAGGCAACATCCGCGACGCCACCCGTCCGGTAAGCTTTGACCAAAATGCGCTCAGCCTCATCCTACAACTGCCCGAATTTTCCATCTGGCGCGAAAACGGTGGCCTGATGGTGAGCGACAACCTGGGCAGCGCTTCGGTGCGACGCTTCTTTGACCCAAGCAACACCAGTTTTGATGCTCGCCAGGTGGCCCGCAGCGCATTCCTGGCTGGCAACGACCTGCTGTACGTGAACAACTTCATCTCCAGCGACGATCCCGATCAATACACCACCATCACCCGCACTTTAGACTTTTTTGCGCTGCGCTACCAGCAGGATGCTGTATTCGCCCAGCAAGTAGATGCCTCGGTCGAGCGCATCCTCACCCTGAAATTTCGCCTTTACCCGGAATTTGACCTGGACCAGGTGCTGTCTGAAGGAAGCGGGTTGGCAGGAATCAACCAGGGCAGCGGCTTAGTGTTTGAGGTTGCACGCCAGGCGGCAGCTTTGATCAGCCCGGCACAAACCGAATTACAGGCCATTCTCCCCTCCCAGCCACAGGCCAGCGACCGTATCGTTTTCTTCACAGATGTGTTGACAGGCCGGCAGTGCTCCAACTGTGTAGACACAACCGCTCCTTCCGCTTCAGAATTTCAAGAAACGATCTTGCGCCTATATGGCACACAGACGGGCGGCTCCATCACCCGCGCCAGATTGACCTCTTATTCTTTCCTTGATTTGCTGCTCTACCTTAACCAGAACCAGGATGCCCCAGACATCGAGGGAGCTCTTTCGATGGCCAACTGGGTGGTCGTGGCTTTGCTGGATGCCGACCCGGACCGCCCCACCTCCCTGGCCTTTCAACGCTTGCTCTCCGAGCGCCCCGAGCTGCTGCGAAACAAGAATGTGGTGGTGTTCGCCTTCAACGCGCCCTACGACCTGGACGCCACCGATATCACAAAGCTGTCGGCGTATTACGCCATGTACAGCAAGGGGCCCGAATTTGTCGATGTGGCCGCGCGGCTGCTGTTTCAGGACTTGAGTCCAGGCAGCGCACTACCCGTCTCGGTTCCCGGCATCGGTTACGACCTGTTCACTGCTACCACCCCGAACCCCAACCAAACCATTCCACTATCACTGGATCTACCAGAACCTGAACCGGCTTCAGAGCTGGTCACCCCCGAACCGACGCCAATTCCCACGTTTAAAATCGGCGAGGTGCTGCCGCTGAAAACGGGCATCATCTACGATCACAATGGCCATATCGTTCCCGACGGCACCGTGGTACGCTTCATGTTCACCGTGGGAGCAGAGACCGATGTGGTGCAAACCGTTGAGGCAACCACCCAGAATGGGATTGCGCGGGCATCGTATCACATCGACCGTCAGGGACTGCTGGAAATCAGTGTGATCAGCGAACCGGCTTACAACTCGGACCGCCTGCGGTTGGACGTAGCCGAAGATTCGGGCGCGGTTATCACCGCCATCGTACCCACCGCCAGCCCAACCGCCACCTTGACCCCCTCGGCAACGCCCACCCCCGAGCCCACGCCCATCCCCACCCAGGCGCTGCCGCCTCTGCCGCCCCGCGCAAAAACCGGGGATTGGGTTGTTTCGGTGGCGGCGGTACTGGGTCTGGCAGCGTTGGCCGTCTGGTTGGGCATGCGCCTGGCGTCTGCGCGGTGGGGGCTGCGCTGGGGCCTGTGCATGGCAATCGGCGGGCTGGCTGCTTACAACTATATCGCCCTGGACCTGCCGGGTAGCCAGGTCGTTGTTGGGCAAGGCGGAACAGCAGGGATCCTTCTAGTTAGCCTGGGCGGGGTGGCCCTGGGAGCCATCGCCGCCTGGGTGTGGCGTTCGGTGGAGCGCAGGGACAAAGGGGATAAAGCGGGGTGAAATCCGTGTTTTAGGGTGTGAGGGGGGCACTTATAGAGGGCCGAAAGATAGACCCTAAGGGTTTCGGAAAACCCTTAGGGTCTGATTAAACCTGGACATTTCTACCGGATCAAGGTAAACAACAGCCCCGAAAGCATCAACCCCGCCGACACCCATAAAAGGGCCTGCTCGGGCTGGGCTTTCCAATATGCGGGCGGGCTGCCGTTGGTCACCGGCAGCGGGCGGGAGATAGGATTGTAATCGCCTAACAGGCCGGCGCGGAACTGCGCGATCGTTTCTGGACGCTCGTCGGGATGCAGCGCCATGGCCCACAAAATACCGCGCTCGGTGCGCGCATTGATGGCCGGATTGATCTGGCGGGGCGGAACCAGCACGCTGGGATTCAAGAAACGCTCGCGCGCATCCGGCGGCGACTGGTTGGTGAGCAGATGATAGAGGGTCGATCCGAAAGCAAAGATATCGGAGCGCACATCAGTATGCCCGCTGTCGCCACCGTACTGTTCGAGGGGCGTGTAAAGAGCTGTGCCCTGGCCCTGCAGGATGGTAATCGTCACCTCGCCGGGAGCCATGAGCTTTACAAGGCCAAAATCGACCAGCTTGAGCAGCCCAGAGGGAGTCACTTTGAGATTGCTGGGTTTAATGTCACGGTGCAAAATGGGCGGGTCCTGCTGGTGTAAATAAGCGATCGCGTCACATAGCTGGCTGGCCCAACTGAGCACGTCGGCTTCTGCCAGAAAATTCCCCGCCTGCCGTGCTTCGATCATCAGCGTGCGAAGGTCCTTGCCGGGCACAAAATCCATTACCAGGTAATCACGGCTGCCTACTGAGAAGAAATCGGATACTTTGGGCAGGTTAGGATGGTCCAGGCGCGCTAACACGGTGGCTTCGCGCAAAAATTGGTCGCGAGCCTCGCGCAGCAGATCTGCTGGAAGACTACGGTCGTGCTCCACTTCTTTGAGAGCGCAGACTCGGCCTTCCAATCGAGAGTCATCTGCCTGGTAAATGCATCCCATGCCGCCCTGACCGATGATCCGGCGGATGCGATACCTACCACGCAGTACCTCTCCTGGCTTTATGGGTACCGGCATGAAGAGCGTCCTTCTCCGAACGGCCCACGGGGCTGGCCTGGCGGTAAAATTCGGCGTTTTGCCCGCTGCAAACTGGCCAACCCGTGTCCAAATCTGGAATTCTCTGTTATATTATACCGTATTGGTAACTACTTAACCATAGGTGGAAAAAATCCGAATTTGAGGTGATTGCGAGGCGCTTCGTGCTCGGCAAGCAGTTCAAACTCGGAAGCTTTTTTCACCCTGGAGGACGAATGGAGCACGCCGGGACAGATCTGCCTGTTTTCATCGCGCAAAGCGGCCCTCTCAACGGTCAACGCTGGCTGTTAGAGGGTGCGTTGTTAATTGGGCGCGACGCGAACTGCGATCTGGTGATTCCTGACCGGCAGGTATCGCGTTACCACGCCCGTTTGTCCGTTGAAGCCGGCGGTGTGCAGTTAGAAGACCTGAATAGCAAAAACGGCACCTTCTGCAACGGTCAGCGCATTGCTGACTCGGTGATCTTGCAAGATGGCGATCTGGTGCAGGTTGCCCTGGTCCAGCATTTCACCTATCTGACCTCGGATGCCACCATGCCGCTTGAAGCAGGCGTGCTGCCGGTGGATCTGCCCAAAACCCGCCTGGTTTTGGATATTCGCTCGCGGCGCGTGTGGGTGAGTGGCAAGGAAGTGACCCCGCCCCTCTCGGTGCAGCAGTTCCGCCTCTTACAAATGCTGGAGCAGCGCCGCGGGCAGGTGGTTTCGCGACAAGATCTGGTGGACGAGGTTTGGGGCGAGGACGAATCTGTGGGCGTGACGGAGCAGGCCTTCGATGCACTGGTGCGGCGGCTGCGCGACCGTTTACTGGCGCTAGATCCCGATCACACCTATGTGATTACGGTGCGCGGCCACGGGCTGCGGCTAGAAAACCCCGATCTAGCCGAAACATAAACACAAGCCGCGCTCTCGCGCGGCTTGTGTTTATGTTTCGGGTCTCTATTTCTTTAGATTAGCCTGCATGGAAATGCGCAGGGCCATGCGATAAATCTCCTGCACCTGCTGTTGGAATTCGGGCTGGTTCTCCTCTTCCATCTGAGCAGCCAGGCTGTTGAGCATCTGCAAGAAATCTGGGGTAATCTCTTCGGCGTGTTCGTTGAGCAGCTTGCGCTGCTCTTCCGGGTCCTGTGTGCTCAGCAGCGACTCAATCAATTCGGCGCCGGGCGGGGTGGAGGCCTTTTGAATTGCCTCGGCAATCTGCTGAATCTTGGCCGAGCGCTGCAAATCGCCCTTCTGGCGGGCGGCCTGCAACTCGCTTTGCATTACCTGAGCGAAAGCCTCATCCAGGTGGGGCAGTACCTCACCCAGCACTTGTTCCAGGTCCGGGGTTTTGATCAGTTCTTCCAGCAGGTCACGCGTCTGGTTCAGATGCGCTTCCATTTGCAAGTCCAGCTCTTTCGTAAATTCCAGCAGCTTCTTGCGCAGCTCGGTCAATTTCTCGGCATCGGCGCCCGAGGCGGCGTTAATCCGCTCGGTGAGCAAGCCGAAGAACTCGTAATCCATGCCCTGGCGGGTCAGACTGGTCAGATTGGCCACAACGTTCTCGTTGTCGGCATACTTGATGATCACATCCAGGAGAATTTCTCGGGTCAGACCCTTTTCGCCGGCTTCCTGCAGCTCGCGCACAGCCGCCTGGACGGTGTTCATTTGCTCCTGCATCTGGCGGCCAAACTCGGTCTGCGGGATGATCTCTTGCTGGATCGTAGCCAGCGCCCGGGCAGACTGCTGGTCACCGCTGGCCATCGAAGCTTCGATCAAACGCCCCAGCATCTGGAAAAAGTCACGGTCCATTAAGGCGCCTTCCTGGCTAATCACCTCGGCGCGGCTTTCAGGGGTCGAGATGGTCAGCAGACGCTGCAGCAGGTTTAGCCGTTTTTGCGAAGCCTCAATCATGTCTTTCGTAATGCCGTCTTTTTCCAGAACCGTTTCAATCATGGTTTGGAAAGTAAGCATATTTTTGGGCTGGAGCAGGTAAGCGCCGCGTTTTTCGGCGGGCAGGCGGTTCATCACTGTGGTGATGTAAGGCCCCACTAAACGCTCCTGCTCGTTCACCGGCAGGCCCAAATCGGCGGGGAAATAGGTCAGGAGTAATTGCTTGCTCGAGTCGTGGTAGACGACCGGCACGCTGACCGGCCCCTGATAACCGCAGCTCTGACAGGCTGCCATATTACTCTGACCGGACAGCAGGCGCTGCTTGGCGCTGGGGTCCGCATCCACGTCAAACAACTGCTCGACATCGGCTATTAGCGGTTGGCGACAGCGGGGGCAGCTCATCTGAACTTTGGCCATGACACATCCTCGACAGACAGAATGACTCAGTGGGTGAAAGAAGCTCCCCGAAATTGAGGAGTATGCGGGTGTAACGCACCCGCATACTCCTCAATTTCGGATTTTCTTCGCCCTTGGCTGAGAAGTTGGGTCGATTATACCAGAATAGCGGCCGACTCTCGGGGCAGCGAGAAGCAGAAGCGCGCACCCTGCCCCGGCACGGTGTCCACCCAAATGCGACCACCGTGGGCCTCGACGATGGCACGGGTCAGGTACAAGCCCAATCCGGCCCCTTTGGTCTGGCGGGCCATTTCTGGAGAGCGGTAGAAGCGGTCAAAAACGTGGGGAATGTCTTCGGCGGCAATTCCCGGGCCCTGATCGCTGACGCATACAATAACCATCTCAGGGCGCACCTCGCCGCTCAGGCGGATTTCACCCCCTGGGGCATACTTGACAGCATTATTGATCAGGTTGGTAAGCACCTGCTGGATACGGTTTTCGTCTCCCAAAATAATGGGAAAGAACTCAGGAAAATCGACCGTGATGGTGTGAGATTGCGTCTGGGTTTGCATGCGCTCGGCCACCCGCTGCGCCAGAGCAGGCAGGTTGACATCTGAACGCTTGAGGGCCAGCCCGCCGGCTTGCAAGCGAGAGGCGTCCAGCAAATTTTCGATCAGTTCTGCCAGGCGGTCCGACTCTTCTTCGATAACCTCCAGACTGTCCTGTACAATTTCGGGGTCCCACTCGGCGTCCTCACGGCGCAACGTGCTAACGTAGCCCTTGATTAACGCCACGGGGGTCTTCAACTCATGGCTAATAATGGAAATGAAGGTACTCTTCAGTTCGTCGGCCTGGCGGAACTTGGTAATATCGCGCACGGTGGCGATAATATTCAGCAGGCGGTCCTCTTCAGAAAAGAGCGGGGTGTAGGTGATACCCACAGGCAGTGGGGGCTGGTCTCCATTGCGCAGAAGGTCGCCTTCAATATACAAGTGCGCATGCTGGGTCAGGGGCCAACCATCGGCTTCAGCTTGTTCCAGGGTAGGCCCGCTGGGAGATTTGGCCCAACGGACAATTTCCTCGTGATGCTGGTCAAGAATGGTCTCGACAGGCAAGTTCAAAATGCGCGCCATGGCCGGGTTGACCCGCTCGACATGGTGGTCGGGCGAAAGGATGAGGATGCCGTCAGCCAGCGAGTCGAGCAATGCGTTGGTGCGGCTCTTCTCCTGGTTGGTTTGGGTATAAAGCTGGGCATTTTGGACGGCAATGGCCGCCTGGTTAGCAAAGCTGCTTAAGAGGGTGTTGTCGTTGGGTGAAAAGCTGTTGACGTAAGCCCGGAACAGCAAGATGATGCCCACCACCTGCCCGCGGGCCACCAGCGGCAGCCCCAATCCAGTCAACAGGCCAAACGAGGCGCTGCGTGCCAGCTCATTGAACAGGCGGCTGATTTCGGGCAGTTCAAAACCCTGTGGGTCGGCGTGGTCGGGTATCTGGTCGAGGAAGCCTTCCACCTCGCGCAGGAACCCCGCCGGAATGCTCTGCGAGACCACCACCTGCCAGCCACTGCCCTCGGCCCGCAGCGCAATCAGCCCGGCCTGCCCCACCAGCATCTCGATGGAGATGCGCAAGATGCGCCCCAAGAGCTTATCCAGGTCCAGCTCTTGGGTAAGGGCACGGGCAATCTCGAGCAGGTAATCGCGCTGGCGAACGCGAATATCGGGCAGCATGAGGCTAACCTTCTAATTCCGCCTGCCGGACGGCTTCGGCAAAGATCTGAAGACCTTCGTCCAGTTCCGCGGGGGTCAGGCAAAGCGGCGGCGAAATGCGAATGACGCTCTTGCCGCAGCCCAACAGCATTAAACCTCTCTCGAAGGCGAGATCAACCACACGGTCGCGCAGCTTCTCGGCAGCTTTCTGAGACTGGGGCAGTTTCTGGAACTCAACACCAACCATCAAGCCAATGCCGCGCACATCTCCGATGGAGGCAAACTCGCCGGCCATCTCGTTCAACTTTTCCAGGGCCAGCTTGCCCACCCGGGCGGCGTTTTCCATGAAGCCGTTCTCAATCAAGTCGATGGTGGCCAGGGCAGCCGCGCAAGCCAGGGGGTTGCCGCCGTAGGTGTTGCCGTGGGCGCCTTTCGGCCAGGTCATGACGCGCTTGCGGGCAATCATGGCGCCCAGCGGAACGCCCGAAGCAATGCCTTTTGCCACGCAGATGATATCGGGTTGGACGCCAAAGTTTTCGATTGACCACCACTTGCCGGTGCGGCCCATGCCGGCCTGCACCTCGTCGGCGATCAGTAAAATGCCGTGCCGGTCGCATAATTTGCGCAGGGCGGGGAAGAAATCCGGCGCGGGGACGATGTAGCCGCCTTCGCCCTGAATCGGCTCGATCAAAATCCCAGCCACCTCTTCGGCGGGAATAATCTTGCCGAGGATCTCTTCTTCCATATAACGCACCACCGTCTCGCCATAGCCCTCACCGGGGAGGCTGTGCAGCAGCGGATGGGAGGGATCGGGGTAGGGTACATGCACCACACCACTCATCAACGGGGCAAAGCCCTTGTGGTAGTGCGGCTTGCTGGCGGTGAAGGTGACAGCGCCCATGGTGCGGCCGTGGAACCCGCCCAGAAAACCGATGAACTGGCTGCGCCCGGTATGATAACGGGCCAGCTTGATGGCGGCCTCCACGCTCTCGGTGCCCGAATTGGTCATGAAGCAGGCGGCGGGCTCGTCGAAGGGAGCAATTTCGGCCAATTTTTCAGCCAGTTTGACCCAAGGCTCGTGATAATAATCAGACGAAATATGAATAAACTTCTCAGCTTGCTGTTGGATAGCCTTCACCACCATGGGGTGGCTGTGGCCTGTGGAAACGACCGCAATTCCGGCGGCAAAATCAAGGAAGCGGTTGCCATCCACATCCCACAACTCGCAACCCCGCCCGTGGTCCATGACCAGCGGCGAACTGCGCGGGTAAGAAGGAGAGATGACAGCGCTATCGCGCTCAATAATGCTTTGGGCGATCGGCCCGGGCAAACTCATTGCGTCTACCATATATCTCCTGTATCTTTTAAACGTATAGAGACAAAAAAAGCGGGCTGCGCCCGCTCTTTAAATACCTAACGACTGTTCTGCTTGGCAAGCGGGCCGGCGCAGATCATTTGGACACGCTTTCGGCCAAAGCCAGGGCGCCCATCAAGCCGGCGTTATCCCCCAACGCGGCGGTGGCTATGGTCAAACCGTGCAAGTATTCGGGCGACATGACGCGCTCGGACATCGCCTGGCGCATAGGCTCAATAATGAGCGGGCCGGTCTGGGAAACGCCCCCGCCCAACACAACGATGGAAGGGTTGAACATGTGCAAGAAGTCCGCCACTGCCCAACCCAAGTAACGTCCGGCGCGAGTCAACGCTTCCAACGCCAGGGGGTCGCCGTTCTCGGCAGCCATGCCAACATCACGACTGGAGGGATTGGGGGTTTGGGATAACGACGAAGGAATGCCCTTAGCCAACTGCTCGGCGACAAAACGGGCAATGGCCGTGCCGGAAGCCAGCGCTTCCAGATGGCCTTTGTGTCCGCAGCCGCACACCGGACCGTCTGGCAAGACCGTAATGTGCCCCAATTCGGTGGCCAGGCCGTTTTGGCCCAGCACCAGGCGATCGTCACAGATCACGCCCGCCCCAATGCCTGTGCTGATGGTCAGGTAAAGCACATTCTGATGCCCGCGGGCAGCCCCAAAGCGCCATTCTCCCATCGCCGCCATGTTGGCATCGTTGCCCAAGGCGGCGCGGGTGTTGAAGCGGCTCTGGATAATTTGAACCAGGGGCAAATTCTCCCAGCCGGGAATGTTCGGCGCGCGGTAGAGGATGCCTTGCTTGTGATTGGTTGGCCCTGGAACCGCCACGCCAATGGTCTTGACCGTTGCATGGTCAGGCCAAACGGTAGCGATCAGGTCTAACAGCCGGTCGACGGGCGAGCCGTCTTTGCCATGTGTACTGGTGCGTTTCTGCAACAAGGGTTTGGTTTCACCCTTTGGATAGCAGGCCGCCCTCAATTGAGTCCCACCAACGTCAACTGCGATATAGGTGTCCATCAAAGCGAATTATAGCATGGATGTAACTACTCAAGCAAAGGTTAATAAAACCCGAAACAGGGGTGAATGCGCGTGCTTCGCACGCGCATTCACCCCTGTTTCGGGAATTTTTCCCCATGCTTGGATCAGAGAATATTTGTTTCGTTGACTCGCCGGGCAAACACTGCTATATTGATGCTCACATGACCGCGAAGAAAAAGAAGATTTTTGCCACTTTCGGGCGAACTTTGCGCCGCGAAATGTTGTGGTTGATGCCTGGGCTGGGCGTCAAACGTTGGATATTGCTCATTCTGGCGGGCTGCACACTCATCGGCGTTGGCTTCGCCATCCTCTTATTGGACTTTTACCGCACGGCGCCCGATACATGGTGGCTGCCGGTGCTTTCGTACCTATCGCTGCGTTTCCTATCCCGCCCGCTGCGCGCCATCATCTTTGGTAGTCTGGGCTTCGGCCTGATTTTCTTGGGTATGTGGGGCTTCAACCGCTCCATCCTCAAGCCTTTCGTGGCGCCGGGGCGCAACGTGATCGACATGCTGGCCAGGCATCGCAAGCGCGAGCGCGCACCGCGTATTGTGGTCATTGGCGGCGGCACGGGCCAATCTACACTGCTGCGCGGTCTCAAAGAACACACCTACAATCTGACCGCCATTGTGACCGTGGCCGACGATGGGGGTTCATCGGGCGAGCTGCGCCGCAGTTTGGGTGTGCTGCCCCCTGGCGACATCCGCTCGTGCCTGACGGCCCTGGCCGACGACGAAACCCTGATGGGCCAGCTCTTCCAATATCGTTTTGCCGGCGGCAACGGCTTGAGCGGGCACGCCGTGGGCAACCTGCTCATCAGCGCCCTGGCCGAGATCACCGGCAGCTTCGCCGAGGCAGTAGCAGAATCGGGGCGGGTCTTGGCGGTGCGCGGGCAAGTGCTGCCGGCCACGCTGCACGACGTGCGCCTGGCGGCGGACGTACAAATGCCCGATAACGGCAAAGAAGTGCGCGTGCAAGGTGAAAGCCAGATTCCACGTACCACCGGGCGTATTCGCCGGGTGTGGCTGGAACCGGCTCACGTGCGCGCTTACCCACCCGCGGTGCAGGCCATCCTGGGGGCCGACCTGGTGCTGGTGGGACCCGGCAGCTTGTATACCAGCATCCTGCCGGATTTGCTGGTGCCGGATATTAGCGAAGCGCTGCGCGTCAGCCGGGCGTTGAAGTTTTATGTTTGCAATGTGGCCACTCAGCCGGGCGAGACAGATGGTTTCACAGCGTATGATCATCTGCAAACCATCGAGAAGCACGTAGGCGGTGGGCTATTTGACCTTGTTTTGTGCAACAATCGCATGGAAGGAAAACTGCCCGAGGGCGTGGAGTGGGTATCCCCCACCGACCAATTGCAGGATGAGTTTCCTGCTTACCTGGGCGACTTTATAGACGAGGCCAAGCCGCATCGCCACGACCCGGTCAAACTGGCGCAGACGATACTGGACCTATATAATGAGCGCACCGGGCCTAGCACGTACGGGGAGAGTTTGGGGTGACCAAACTGTAGATGCGGGTCTTTAATGCGGGCTGCAACCACGAATCGCTCCAGTACTCTGCGGGCAGGTTTGCCTGGCTCACCCGCCAGACCCGCCTTCTTTCTACGCATGGGAGGGTCTCCCGGATGACTCGCCCGCCCATACCTGGCCGAGACATTGCCCGGCACAAGCGCCCAGCCTGACCAAAAGACCCTCCCCTACAGAAAAGAAGGCCGGCAAAACTTGGGTATAGTCATACCGAATCTCCCGCCCAGTTTAATATTCTCGTTTATAATAGGGATGTTTGGACAGGAGCGGAAAACGGCTCTTCCATCGCAAGCCGGGCGGGGCTCCTTTCCGCCGCTTCCCCAGGCAAAAACATGCATCCAAGCATGACATTCTTTTCCACTCTTCAGGAGGTTTTCAATGACGACGAAAGTTGGTATTAACGGATTTGGCCGCATCGGCCGCCAGGTGCTCAAAGCCATCATGGAACGCTATCCGGGCGAATTGGAAGTTGTAGCGGTCAATGACCTGTTCGACTCCGCCACCAATGCCCATCTGTTCAAGTACGACTCTAACTACGGCATCTTCGACGGCACCGTGGCCGTGGATGGCAATGACCTGGTGATCAATGGCAAGACCGTCAAGGTTCTGGCCGAGAAAGACCCCGGCAAGCTGCCTTGGAAGGACCTGGGCGTGGACATCGTAATTGAATCGACCGGCGTTTTCACCGATGCCAAGGGCGACCCCGAGAAGGGTAAAGCCGGCGCGAACGCCCACATCATCGGCGGCGGCGCTAAGAAGGTCATCATCTCGGCCCCGGCCAAGAACGAAGACCTGACCCTGGTTTTGGGCGTCAATGATGCCGATTACGACCCTGCCAAGCATCACATCGTGTCCAACGCTTCCTGCACCACCAACTGCCTGGCCCCCGCGGCCAAGATCGTGCACGAGCGCTTCGGCATCGTCAACGCGGTGATGACCACCATCCACTCCTACACCAACGACCAGGTCATCCTTGACCAGGGTCACAAGAAAGAACTGCGCCGCTCCCGCGCCGCCGGCCTCAATATCATCCCCACCACCACCGGCGCCGCCAAGGCTGTCGCGCTGGTCATCCCCGATTTGAAGGGCAAATTCGACGGCTATTCCTTGCGCGTCCCCACCCCCACCGTCTCGATCGTAGACCTCGTGGCCACCATCGAGAAGCCGACCACCAAGGACGAACTGAACGCTGCCTTCACCGAAGCCGCCAATGGCGCCCTCAAGGGCATCCTGGGCGTCACCACCGGCAAGTATATGGACCCGCTTGTGTCCATGGATTTCAAGGGCGACCCCCGCTCCTCCATCGTTGATCTGCCCACCACCATGGTGATGGGTGGCACGCTGATCAAGGTTGTGACCTGGTACGACAACGAGTGGGGCTATTCCTGCCGCACCGCCGACCTGGCCGCCAAGATGGCGAAATCGCTCTAAATTAGCTTTAAGCCGTCAGCCATCAGCCGTCAGCCAATCCGTTTGGCTGCGTGCTGATGGCTGATCGCTAATGAAGAGAGTCTATCCGAAAATGCGGAAGAGAAGCATTAGCTTCTTTTGGAGGGAATTATGTTCGCGAAGAAATCTGTGCGCGATATCGATGTGAAGGGCAAGAAAGTGCTTGTGCGAGTCGATTTCAACGTCCCCATCAAAGAGGGCGTGGTGCAAGACGACACCCGCGTGCGGGCCGCTCTGCCGACAATTAACTACCTGCTGGAGAAGGGCGCGGCTGTAATCCTGTGCTCGCACCTCGGGCGCCCCAAGGGTACCCCGGATCCCAAATACACAATGAAGCCGGTGGCTGAATACCTGGGCAAGCTGATGGGCAAACCCGTGGCCTTTGCCGAAGATTGCGTGGGCGAGCCCGCTGAAAAAGCAGCCGCCACGCTAAAACCCGGTGACGTGCTGGTGTTGGAAAACACCCGCTATCACGCGGGCGAGGAAAAGAACGACCTGGACCTGGCCAAGCAGATGGCCTCCCTGGCCGATGTCTACGTAAACGATGCCTTTGGCTCCGCGCACCGCGCCCACTCCTCCACCGAGGGTGTGGCTCGCTTCCTGCCAGCAGTGGCCGGTTTCCTCATGGAAAAAGAAATCGAGTATCTTGGCCAGGCCATCGATGATCCCAAGCGGCCTTTCGTCGCCATTCTAGGCGGCGCCAAGGTCAGCGACAAGATCGGCGTGATCAAAAACCTGCTGGCCAAAGCCGATGCCATTCTCATCGGCGGCGGCATGGCCAACACCTTCTTCAAAGCCCAGGGCTACCCGATTGGCGATTCGCTGGTCGAGGACGAGGTTTTGGACCTGGCCCGCGAACTCATCGCCCAGGGCGGCACCAAGCTGCGCCTGCCGGTGGATGCGGTCATCGCCGAGAAGATGGAAGAGGGTGTCGAGACCAAGGTGGTTCCGGTTGGCCCCACCCCCGACGGCTGGCGAATCCTGGATGTCGGCCCGCAAACCATCGAAGCCTACGGCAAGGTGATTGCCGGGGCGGCAACCGTGGTGTGGAACGGCCCGATGGGCGTATTTGAAGTACCGACCTTCGCTAAGGGCACCTTCGAGGTGGCTAAAGCACTGGCTGCCAGCAAGTGCGTCAGCATTGTGGGCGGCGGCGATTCGGCTTCGGCCATCCAGAAGTCCGGCCTGGCCGACAAGATCACCCACATTTCTACGGGCGGCGGCGCCTCCCTGGAAATGCTGGAGGGGATCGCTCTGCCCGGCGTGGCTGCGCTGCAAGACAAGTAAACCGTAGATTTAACCTGTAAATTAGACCCTAAGGGTTTCAGAAACCCTTAGGGTCTTTTTGATTCCCGTTTTTCACCCATATGGGTAATTTGTTGCCGGAAGTGCTCTTTTTACCCATATGGGTAGTTGGAACAACATAATCATGTCTATACAATGTCACCATATTCCTCAAGCCCGTTTATTGGAGATTAGACATGGAACTAACCCTCGAAATGCTGCTGCCCCTTGCCGCCATCCTGATCGGCGCGCGCGCCGCCGCGCAGGCCAGCCAAAGGCTTGGGCTGCCGGCTGTGTTTGGCGAGCTGCTGCTGGGGTTCCTCATCGGCCCGGCCGTGTTGAACATCTTCCACACCTCTGAAATCCTGGGGCTGCTCTCCAACATCGGCGTCATCTTACTCATGTTCCTGGCAGGATTGGAAACCGACGTCCAGGCTGTGCGCAAGGTGGGCAAGCCCTCCTTCCTGGCGGCCCTGGGCGGCGTGATCCTGCCGTTGGCAGGCGGGACCTGGATGGGCACGCTCTTCGGCATGTCTCTTGAGCATGCCCTCTTCCTGGGCGCGGTGCTGACCGCCACCAGCGTAAGCATCTCGGCGCAAACCTTGCGCGAGATGGGCAAGCTGCGCAGCACCGAAGGCGCCACCATCATCAGCGCTGCCATCATTGACGACGTGCTGGGGGTATTGATCTTCGCTGCCGTGATGAGCCTGACCGCGGGCGGCAACCTGCCGCTCACCCTGGGCCGCATGGCGCTGTTCTTCCCCCTGGCCTGGGTGGTGGGCGACAAGCTGCTGCCGTGGGTCATGCGCTGGGAGCGCAAATTCGAGCACCGCGAAGCCTCGCTGGGCATTCTGCTGGCTCTCATCTTTGCCTATGCCTGGGCCGCCGAAGCGCTGGGCAGCGTGGCCACCATCACCGGGGCTTACATCCTGGGCGTGCTCATGGCCCGCCACGTTGACCACACCCACATCGTCCACTCGGGCATTTCTGCCCTGGGATACGGCTTCTTCGTGCCCATTTTCTTTGTCAACATCGGCCTGCAAGCCAGCCTGGCAGGGTTGTTCCAGGAGCCGCTGCTCACCATCAGCCTGATCGTCTTCGCCATTCTGTCCAAGATCATTGGCTCTGGGATTGGGGCAAGGCTGGGCGGGCTGCTGCCCAATCAGGCCGTTCAGGTGGGCTGCGCCATGGTCTCACGCGGCGAGGTAGCCCTGGTGCTGGCCGGAGCCGGATTGGCCGGTGGATTACTGGATGCTACCACCTTTTCCACGCTCATCGTGGTCACGCTGGCCACCACGCTGGTCACCCCACCCCTCCTGCGGCTATCTGCCACCCCTCTCCCCAGGCTGGAACCGGCCCAAGGGCTGCTGTCCAAACTGGGTCTCGCCGCGTGGCAGGACTACGCCCTGGAAGATTGATTTCAGCGCATGAAGCAAGCCCGAATATTTCAATGGTTTGTCGGGTTTCGGGGCATCGCTTGAATGATTAAACCAGTGGAGCACTGCCCCTCAACCCGACCTACGCCTGATTAGCCATAACGTTTTTTTACTCTTAGTGAGAAGGAGAAATATCATGTTCCGTCAATTCCGCTTTTCCGTTGTTTTAGCAGCCATGCTGCTGGCTGCGCTGGTCGTGCCCGTCTTCGCCGACAGCCCCGACCCCACCGGCGGCGCCACCCTGGAAGCCAACCCCAATGCCGGGCTGAACTTCTCGTGGACCTTGATGACCGGTTTCCTGGTGTTCTTCATGCAAGCCGGGTTTGCGATGGTAGAAGTTGGCCTCTCGCGGGCCAAAAACGCCGTGGCCGTGCTGACCAAAAATTTCATGGACGGCCTGATCGGCGGCCTGGCTTATTGGGCCTTTGGTTTCGCCTTTATGTTCGGCGGCTCGGCGCTGGCATCGGGCCTGAGTGACGGGAACGCTTTCATCGGTCTGTCGGGCTTCCTGCTGGGCGGCGACGCCTATGATGTGACCACCATGGAACTGTGGTTCTTCCAGATGGTCTTTGCTGCCACAGCCGCCACCATCGTTTCCGGCTCGCTAGCCGAGCGCACCCGTGTTCCGGCCTACCTGGCCTACAGCTTCCTGGTTTCGGCCATCATCTACCCCATCTACGGGCACTGGGTGTGGGGCGGCGGCTGGCTGGCCACCTTGCCCTTCGGCGCTGGCGCCAAGGATTTCGCTGGTTCGGGCGTGGTTCATGCCGTGGGCGGTATGGTAGCCCTGGTGGGCGCGGCCCTGGTTGGCCCGCGCATCGGTAAGTACGACGCTAAAGGCAAGGCGCGCGCCATTCCGGGCCACAACCTGACCCTGGTGGTGCTGGGCACCTTTATCCTCTTCTTCGGTTGGTTCGGATTCAACCCCGGCTCCACCATGGCAGCCACCGACCTGCGCATCTCGGTGATCGCGGTGAATACCTTCCTGGGCGGCGCGGCGGGCGCGGTCGCGGCGGTGTATTACAGTCTATTGAAGACCGGCAAGATTGACGTGACCCTGGCTTGCAATGGGGCTCTGGCGGGCCTGGTAGGCATCACTGCCGGCTGCGCGTACGTTGCGGCCTGGGCCAGCGTAGTCATCGGCGTGATCGCTGCCATCATCATGATCTGGGCGGTGGGCTTCGTTGAGAATAAGCTCAAGGTCGACGACGTGGTAGGCGCGGTGGCCGTGCATGGCTTTGGCGGCCTGTGGGGCTTGCTCTCGGTGGGCATCTTCGCCGACGGCACCTATGGCGGCGTGAGCGGCCTGATCGTGGGCGACACCGGGCAGATCGTGGCCCAGTTGATTAGCATGGTGGTGGTGGTGGCCTGGTCGCTGCTGACAGGCTATGCCGTGTTTGCCTTGCTCAAGCTGACCATGGGTCTGCGCGCTACTCGTAAAGAAGAGTTGATAGGTTTGGATGCTTCAGAGCACGGCCTGGATGCCTACGCTGGAGATATCATCACCGAAGAAGCTGCTGCCGGAACGTTGCGTTGAGAGAAACTATCGTACCCAAAAAGAACCATTTGTTCAAAAGGAGTAAACTATGTCTACCGAAATGCTCGCTGGTTTGATTGGCTTCGCTGTTTTCTTCGCCCTGTGGGTAGTTGTTCCTACCCTGGTTCACAAGAAACACAAAGCCGAATTGGAAGAAGAGTAGATCCCGAAAATTACCCATATGGGTGATACCCCTGGCGGGCGAGAGCCGTTAGAATCGCATTCATTGTGATCCTAACTCACCCTCGCCCGCCGGGCAGGCAAACCCACAGTCGAGGAAGTAATTATTCATAAGGAGATTAATCCAATGGCCCAATCTGTTGCTGATGTTATGAAAATGAAATCCCAGGTCAAAATGGTCGACCTGCGCTTTGTGGATATGCCCGGCACATGGCAGCACCTCAGCGTGCCCGTCCGCGAGTTGACCGAGGAATTATTTGAAGAAGGCCACGGCTTCGACGGCTCGTCCATCCGCGGGTTCAAATTGATCCACGAATCCGACATGCTGCTCATGCCGGATGCTGCCACCGCCTTCATTGACCCGGTGCTAGAAGTGCCCACCCTGGTGCTCATCTGCGACGTGTACGATCCGATGACTCGCCAGCCCTACAGCCGCGACCCGCGCCACGTTGTGCAGAAAGCCGAAGCCTATCTCAAACAGACCGGCATTGCCTCCACCAGCTACTGGGGCCCGGAAGCCGAGTTCTTTATGTTCAATGATGTTCGCTATGGCGGCGGCACGAACAGTTCCTTCTACCATATCGACAGCGTGGAGGGTTGGTGGAAGAGCGGCGAAGATTCCAAACCTAACTTCGGCGGGCAGATTGCCCCCAAGCGCGGTTACTTCCCCGTGCCGCCCACCGACACGCAGCAGGACGTGCGCTCGCGCATCGTGCTGGCCCTGGAAGCCGCCGGCATCCCCATTGAGGTTCACCACCACGAGGTAGCTACCGCCGGACAGGCCGAAATCGACATGCGTTTCGACACCATGTTGAAAATGGCCGATAATGTCATGGTCTACAAATACCTGGTCAAGAATGTGGCCCGCCAGAACGGCCTGACCGCTACCTTCATGCCTAAACCCCTCTTCGGCGACAATGGCTCGGGGATGCATGTCCACCAGAGCTTGTGGGAAGGCAACACCAATGTGTTCTATGATGCCTCTGGTTACGCCGGGCTTTCCGACACAGCCAAGTATTACATTGGCGGTCTGCTCAAGCACTCTTCGGCCCTACTGGCCATCGCGGCCCCCACGACCAACTCGTACCGTCGCCTGGTGCCCGGTTTCGAGGCGCCCGTCAAATTGGCCTACTCGCAGCGCAACCGCTCGGCCATCTGCCGCATCCCGCTGTATTCAAAAAGCCCCAAAGCCAAGCGCATCGAGTTCCGCGCACCCGATCCGTCCTGCAACCCGTACCTGTGCTTCGCGGCCCTGCTCATGGCCGGTTTGGACGGCATCCAGAATCGCATCGATCCCGGTGATCCCTCGGACAAGGACCTGTACGAACTGCCGCCGTCTGAGGCCAAGCTGATCAAGGAAGTGCCCGGTTCGCTGGAACTGGTGCTCCAGGCCCTGGAAGCGGACCATGAGTTCTTACTCAAGGGTGACGTGTTCACCACCGATTTGCTCGACTCGTACATTGCTTACAAGTACGACACCGAAGTCAACCCGATGCGCATGCGCCCCCATCCCCACGAATTCACGCTGTACTTCGACGCGTAGGGAATTCTTGAAGATAATTTCAGGCCCAGGAAGGCAATTCCTTCCGGGCCTGAGGTTACACTAATTATTGGTATTGCGGTGAGCCAAAGGTCGGGATGCCTGCCCCGGCCTTTTGGTTTAATAACATTTGACGTAACTACTGAGCCAGAGGCGGAAGAGGTCTGAAAATGAGGTGTGTGGGGCGCAAAGCTCCTCACACACCTCATTTTCAGGAATTTTTCCCACCCTTGAGTAGTTACAATTTGTCTAAACATGATATGATTTAAATATGACCACGAAAAAAGGGCATTTGTACATTGTTGCCACCCCCATTGGCAACCCCCGCGACATCACCCTGCGCGCGCTGGACGTGCTTCAGGAAGTGGACGCGGTTATTTGCGAGGAACAGCGCGTTGGCACCACCCTGCTGAAGAAGCTGGGCCTGCCAAACAAGGAAATCATCCTGCTCAACGAGCACAACGAGGCCGAGCAAACCCCCGCCATCGGGATGCGCCTGCTGCAAGAGCAGTCCCTGGCGCTCATCTCCGACTGTGGCACGCCGGTCTTTGCCGACCCCGGCGCCACGCTGATCAACTACCTGGTGGAACAGGAAATTCCAGTAGTGCCCGTACCGGGGCCTTCCTCGCTCATGGCGGCCCTCTCTGTGCTTAACCTCAAACTCGACCGCTTCATCTACGCCGGGTTCCTGCCCCGCGATCGCGAGGAGCGTCGCAAAGCGATTAAGCACCTGCGCCACCTGCGCATCCCCATCATCATTATGGACGCGCCATACCGGTTGGGCCCCGTGCTAGAAGACGTGGAAGCCACCCTGGGCGGCGGCGCCCCTGTGACCCTGGCCTTCGACTTGACCCTGCCCGGCGAAGCCATTCTGCGCGGCCAGGTCGGCAATGTGCGCAAGCGCGTCAACCAGCGCAAGGGAGAATTTGTGCTAATTGTTCATTAAGTGAGGTGTCATCATGCTTACTTCGCGCCAGAACCTTGCCCAAAACTTCATCTTGCATAATGCCCGGCAACTCGAGCGGCGATTGTTCGCCTATCACTTTGCGGGCGGGCCGCTTGAACCAGCTCTCTCCGCCCTGCGCGCTTATCAGGACCCCGATGGCGGCTTTGGCGACGCGTTGGAACCAGATAAGCGCGACCCGCACAGCCAGCCGGTAGACACCGAGATGGCGCTGCAAATTTTGGATCAGTTGGGCGTTTTTCCGTCCGAAATGGTGCGCCCGGCTGCCGATTTTCTGCTGAGCATCACCACCCCCCAGGGCGGCGTGCCCTTCGTCTTGCCCAGCGCCAACGACTATCCAGGAATGCCCTGGTGGCGGACGGAGCCCAATCCGCCTGCCGCGATCAACCCCACCGCCACGCTGGCTGGGCTGCTGCTCAAGCACTGTGTCGAGCACCCCTGGTTGGAACGAGCCGTGCCTTACTGCTGGAAGGCGATCGAGGAAACCGAGACCACCCAATTCCATGACATCATGCCTATCCTGACCTTCCTACAGCACGGGCCCGAGCGCGAGTGGGCCGAAGCGCAAATTGAGCGCATCCGCGCGCGGCTGCGGGCAGCGGATGTCATCGCCTACGACCCGGCTGCGGCGGGCTATGCCAAGTTCCCGCCAGATTGGGCCCCGGTGCCCGCTCACCCGCTGCGCAGCCTGTTCAGCGATGAGGAGATGCAAAAGCACCTGGATGCGCTGGCCCTGCGCCAGCAGCCCGACGGTGGCTGGCCGATCACCTGGGAACCGATTAGCACAGTGGTGGCTGCCGAATGGCGCGGGTGGGCAACGCTGCAAGCGCTGCTCACCTTGCGGGCTTATGGGTTCAAATAAGGCCCCGAATTTGTGGCGTTAGGATTAAAGAAAAGCCCCCTCAACCGATTTGAGGGGGCTTTTATCTTCTGGCAGCCAGGCTATCGTACCTTCCCAGGTTACCTCTAGG
>JAFGLU010000100.1 GCA_016927865.1 Anaerolineaceae bacterium | reverse complement strand
TCGCCAAAGGTGGTGCCTTCCATGCGGATGTAGCACCACTTGCGGTCGGTCAACCACGGCACGTGGTCGCTGGGGCCGACGTGGACGTTGTCGGTGGGCAGTTGGTAAGGCAGCATGCTGGTAACGGCGCCGGTCTTGGATATTTTCTTAGATTCGAGGCGATCGCGTTCAAGCATGTTGAGGAAGTCGGTGTTGCCGCCGAAGTTGAGCTGGTAGGTGCGGTCGAGGCGCACGCCGCGATCGACGAACAGGCTGGTGAGCACGCGGTGCAGGATGGTGGCGCCGACCTGCGATTTGATGTCGTCACCGATGATGGGCAGGCCCTTGGCGCGGAAGCGCTCGCCCCAGTATTCGGAGCTGGCGATGAACACGGGGATGGCGTTGACGAAGCCGCAGCCGGCTTCAAGCACCTGCTCCACATACCACTTGGTGGCCATTTCGGAGCCGACGGGCAGGTAGCTGACGACGACATCGGTCTTGGTATCTTTGAGGATTTTGACGATGTCGGCGGTGGGCCCGGGAGCCTTTTTGAGGATCTGGGACAGGTACTTGCCCAGTCCGTCGTGGGTCATGCCGCGGGCCACGGGCACGTTCAGGTTCGGGACGTCGGTGAACTTCATGGTGTTGTTGGGGTAGGCAAAAATGGCCTCGGAGAGGTCTTTGCCGACCTTGGTGTCCACGATGTCGATTGCGGCGGAAAACTCGATGTCGCGAATGTGATAGCCGCCCAGGTTGACGTGCATCAAGCCGGGAACCCGGTCAGTGTCGGCGGCGTCGCGGTAGAACTGGACGCCCTGCACCAGGGAAGAGGCGCAGTTGCCTACGCCAACGATCGCGACTCGCACTTTCTTATTGCTCATCTTCATGACTCCTATGGTTTGGTTTGGTTGCCCGCGTTCGGCGTGCGGGCGAATGTGTTCTTGTGATTCAATTTAATTGAGCAAGGTTGGAGATGGGATCTCCGAACCTCGCTCAATTATATACCCGATATGGGGTTACTTTGACCTCAAATCTCAATTCCTGCGTATGGGCACCCCAAACGGCGAGGCTAACACACAAAATTGGATTCGGTTGTCGAATCTCGCCTCGCCACTACAGAGTCCAGAAATGGGGCCTCAGGCCAGGTTGAGCAGGATGGTGTTGAGGATGCTGCGCTTGTGGAAGTATTCGACTTCGTTGGTGGTGTCCAGGCGGATGAGGGCCTGGAAGCTGTAGGCGCTTCCGTCGGGGCGGGTGATCTGGATGGTGATCTCGCCGCCGGGAGCGTGGATGCCGCTCAGGCCGGTGAGGGTGTAGGTTTCGTGCCCGGTCAGGCCGTGGGTGGCGGCGTTTTCGCCGGGTTTGAACTGCAAGGGCAGCACGCCCATGCCGGCCAGGTTGGAGCGGTGAATGCGCTCGAAGGATTCGGCCAGGATGGCGCGCACGCCCAACTGCTGGACGCCCTTGGCGGCCCAGTCGCGGCTGGAGCCGGTGCCGTATTCTTTGCCGGCGATGACCAGCAGGGGCACGGCCTCGGATTGGTAGCGCGTGGCAGCGTCGTAAATGCTCATTTTCTCACCGGAGGGGAAGTGCAGGGTGAGGCTGCCTTCCTCGCCGCCCAGGAGCATGTTCTTGAGGCGGAGGTTGCCGAAGGTGCCGCGAGTCATGACGCGGTCATTGCCGCGGCGCGAGCCAAAGGAGTTGAACTCGTGGATGGGCACGCCTTTTTCTTGCAGATACTTGCCGGCGGCGCCTTTGGGGGAGATGCTCCCGGCGGGGGAGATGTGATCGGTAGTGATCGAGTCGCCAAACAGGCCCAGGACGCGCGCGTCGCGGATATCTTGCACGGCGGGCATGTGGTGGGACAGCCCGGCGAAGAAGGGAGGTTCTTGCAGATAGGTGGAGGCGTCCGTCCAGGTATACAGAGGTTCGTCGCCGCTGGAAATCTTGTTCCACTCGGTGCTGGCTGAATAGACTCCGGCGTAGCTTTCGGCGAACAGCTCGGGCTGGATGGTCTGGTGGATGGTTTCATTGATCTCATTGGAGGTGGGCCACAGATCGCGCAGGAAGACCGGTTGACCATCGGCGTCGTGGCCGAGCGGGTCGCGGGTCAGGTCGATGTCCACGGTGCCCGCCAGGGCGTAGGCCACCACCAGGGGCGGCGAAGCCAGGAAGTTGGCCTGCACGTTGGGATGCACGCGGCCTTCAAAGTTGCGGTTGCCCGAAAGCACCGAGGCGGCGACGAGGCTGCCGGAATTAATGGCTTCTACGACCTCTTCGGGCAGCGGGCCGGAGTTGCCGATGCAGGTGGTGCAGCCGTAGCCGACCAGGTCAAAGCCGAGGCGGGCCAGGGGCTCGAGTAGCCCGGCCTTTTCCAGGTAAGCTGTGACCACGCGCGAGCCGGGGGCCAGGCTGGTTTTGACATAGGGTTTGACTTGCAGGCCTTTTTCGAGGGCTTTTTTGGCCACCAGACCCGCGCCGAGCATGACGAAGGGGTTGGAGGTATTGGTGCAGGAGGTGATGGCGGCAATGACCACCGCGCCGTGATGCAATTCGGCAGAGTGGCCGTTCTGGCGGTACAGGCCGCTGCGGGCCAGGTCGCTTTCCGCCAGGCCGAAGCCGCGCTCGGTGCGGGGTTTGGTGAGCGAGGCGTTGAAGCTGCTCTGCACCTGCCCCAGGGTGAGGCGGTCCTGCGGGCGCTTGGGTCCGGCCAGGCTGGGTTCCACGGTGGAAAGGTCCAGCTCCAGGGCGAGGGTAAAGTCGGGGTCGGGGGAGGCGGCGGTGCGGAACAGGCCCTGGGCTTTGAAGTAGGCTTCGACCAGCTCGGTGGGGCGACCGGTCAGGCGCAGGTAGTCCAGGGTTTGCTCGTCGACGGGGAAGTAGAGCATGGTCGCGCCGGTCTCGGGGGTCATGTTGGAGACCATGGCCCGGTCGGCCAGGGTGAGCGAATCGAGGCCGGGGCCGTAGAACTCGATGAACTTATCCACCACGCCCACCTTGCGCAGCAGTTGCGTGATGGTGAGGGTCAGGTCGGTGGGGGTGACGCCCTCGGGCAGTTGGCCGGTCAGGCGGATGCCGATGACATCGGGGGTGACGAACTCGAGTGGCTCGCCGAGCATGGCGGCCACGGCTTCGATGCCGCCCACGCCCCAACCGGCCACGCCCAGGCCGTTAATCATGGTGGTGTGCGAGTCGGTGCCGACCAGGGTTTCTGGGAAGACCAGATCGTCCTGGGTGAGCACCAGGCGGGTGAGGTATTCGAGGTTGACCTGGTGGACGATGCCGGAAGAAGGCGGCACGACGCGGAAGTTGCGGAAGGCTTTTTGGGCCCAGTGCAAAAATTCGTAGCGCTCGCGGTTGCGGCTGAATTCCACTTCTACGTTGCGCTGGAAGGCATCCGGCGAGCCGAAGTAATCGACCTGGATGGAATGGTCGATAACCAGGTCGACGGGCACGATGGGGTTGATGCTTTGCGGGTCGCCGCCCAACTTGCGCAGGGCCTCGCGCATCCCGGCCAGGTCGTTCATCACGGGCACGCCGGTGAAATCTTGCAGCACAACGCGCCCGGCCACGAAGGGCATGGGCTTGCGCTGGGCGGTTTGGGCTTGCCAGTTGGCCAGGTCGAGGACGGCCTGGCGAGAGATTTTCTTGCCGTCGCAGTTGCGCAGGGCGCTCTCTAGCAAGATGCGCACGGAATAGGGCAGGCGGGCCAGGTTGTGCCCGGCGGCGGCAAGTTTGGGCAGGCTGAAGTACCGGAAGGAACCGGCAGAGGTGCGCAGCTCGGTGAGGGTGTTGAAGAGATCGACGGTCATGGTGGAAACCTCCCTAAGGTTAGATTGCAAGGTTATCTGGAAATTTTTCCAATAGATTCTAGCTCAAATTGAAGGCCTGCCCGGGTTGATCTTCGGATTGCATGGCGCGGATGATGGCGTCGGCGAATTCGGAGGTGGAGGCCAGGGTGGCGTTTTCAGACATCAGGTACAGGTCGATGGTAAAGAGCTTGGTGGCGGTGACGGTTTCGAGGGCGCGGATGATGGCATCGGCGGCGGCTTGCCAGCCCAGGTAACGGAGGAGCATTTCACCGGAAAGGATGACGGAAGCAGGGTTGGCTTTATCTTGCCCGGCCAGGCGCGGCGCGGTGCCGTGAGTGGCTTCAAAGACGGCTACGCCGGTTTCAAAATTGATGTTGGCTCCGGGGGCAATGCCGATGCCGCCAATTTGCGAGGCGATGGCGTCGGAGAGGTAATCGCCGTTGAGGTTGGTGGTGGCCAGCACGTCGAAGTCGGCAGGGCGCTGCTGGATCTGGTCAAAAGCTGCGTCGGTGATGATGTCGTTGACCAGCAGGCAGCCCGACTGCACGGCCTGTTCCATTTCTTCATTGGCCAGCGGCTCGCCGCGTTCGGAGCGGGCGCGCTCCCACTGCCGCCAGGTGTAGACCCGGTCGCAAAACTCTTCTTCGGCTAAATCATACCCCCAATTGCGGAAGGCGCCTTCGGTGAATTTCATGATGTTGCCTTTGTGAACCAGCGTGACCCGGCGGCGGCGGTTTTGCAGCGCCCATTGGATGGCGGCGCGAACCAGGCGACGCGACCCTTGCCCTGAGACCGGCTTGACGCCGATGCCCGAATCCTCCGGAAAGCGGATTTTAGCATACTCCTGGGGAAAATGTTCCTTGAGCAGGGCCAAAAAACGCTCGTTTTCGGGCGACCCGGCGGCAAATTCGATGCCGGTGTAGATATCTTCGGTGTTTTCGCGGAAGATGACCATGTTGACGTGCTCGGGGCGGCGCGAGGGAGTGGAGACACCGGCGAACCAGCGCACCGGGCGCATGCACACGTACAGGTCCAGGTTCTTGCGCAAGGCCACGTTCAGCGAGCGGATGCCGCCGCCGACGGGGGTGGTGAGGGGGCCTTTGATGCCCACCTTATACTCGGTAAATGCGTTCAGGGTTTCGTCGGGGAGCCAGTTGTTGAAGCGCTGGAAGGCTTTTTCTCCGGCGAAAACCTCCATCCAGGCCAGACGGCGCTGATTGCCATAGGCTTGCTGCACGGCCGCATCCAGGACGCGGCGGGCGGCCCGCCAGATGTCGGGGCCGGAGCCGTCACCCTCGATGTAGGGGATGATGGGGACTTCCGGCACGGTGAGGTGGCCGTTGGAAACGGTGATGGCAGCGGCCTGGGGAGGTAATTCGGGGATTATTGATGTCATTATTCTATTTTAACCCGTTTGGGTACTTTTTTGCGAATCTTTTGTCCATTTCCTTGACAGTGTCCCCGGCGAGTGATATAAAACGGCCTATGGATATGAAAACCAATCTTGGATTGAAGCGAAGCCAATATTTCCGACCCAATTGTGGAGGTGCGGTTCGTTTCGGTTAAGGACAAGTTGTATCCAAACCAAAGAAGCGGAAAAGGTCTTCCACAAGGAAGGCCTTTTTTTGTTAATCCGACCGGCTTAAGGCGGTCAACCAGCGGAGGTGTGCTAAGAAGGTTTTGAACTCCCGAAAGGGGTTGGGCGAGCGCAGAGCGGAGTAGATCCAATCTGGCACGACGACCCTTTTCTCCCAACCATTTGTCGTCGTGCCGCGCGCACATTCGAGGAGGGCATCTGCCCTTGGAATTTAAGTTCATTAAGTGCCTGACCATTTTTCGGAGAAGATCATGAAGAAGTTTGCCTTTTTAGCCTGTTTGTTAACCTTTGCGCTGGTCCTTGCGGCCTGCGCGCCCAAGTCTACCGGTGCTGAGGCGGATGGCTGCCTGGGCAGCGCCGAGACGGCGATTGTGGATTTGGAATGCCGCGAGGTGACCATTGCGGTAGAAAACGCTTATTTGCCGTTCAACTATATCGAGGTAAAGAGCGGCCAGCCCGGTGGTTGGGACTACGACGCCTGGACAGAAATCTGCACGCGCCTGCACTGCACCCCCGTCTTCCAGGA
>JAFGLU010000099.1 GCA_016927865.1 Anaerolineaceae bacterium | reverse complement strand
TATTAAGGAATTTGCAACTCTATAATTTGACTATGTTTAATGGGACGCCGTCCCAACTATAGGGACACCGGATATGGCAGTGCCTAGCGAAAAAGCCCAATCATTAAATCGTGTCGTGCGCATCCTGGAAAGTTTTTCGCAGGAGCGTCCCGAGTTGGGTGTGCGCGAAGTGGCACGGCTGGTGGAATTGCCCAGCAGTGTGACCGGGCGGCTGATGCTGGCGATGAAAGACCTGGGGGTGCTAAGCCAGAACCCCATGACGCGAGCCTATTCCATTGGGCCAAGGGTGCTGACCTGGGCGGGGACTTATTTGAGCACCTGTGATATTCGCATTGTGGCTTACCCTTACCTGGACGAACTGCACCAGGCTACGCACGAGACAATCAGTTTGTATATTCTGGATGGCGGCGACAGGGTATGTATTGAACGGTTGGAAAGCACGCAGAACATTCGCTTTGTGGCGCCGCGGGTTGGGCGCCGGTTGCCGTTGCATGCCGGGTCGGCGGGTAAGGTAATGCTGGCCTATTTATCTGAGGCAGCGCGCGAAGAACTTCTGGTGAAGGGGCCGTTGGAGGCACTCACGGAGCGTACTATTGTCGACCCGACCCAATTGCGAGTTGAGTTGGAGAAAATCCGGCGGCAAGGATACGCGGTCAGTTTTGGGGAATGGATACTGGACGCGTCGGGTGTGGCGGCGCCGATCTTTGATCGCAACGGGGAAGTGCTGGCGGCGCTGACCATTTCTGGTCCTACGCAGCGTTTTCAGGGAGATGTGCTTCCGGAATATATCGAAAAGGTAAAACGGGTGGCGCGAGTGATATCTGCTGGGATGGGTTATCGTGGCAGGGAAGGAGACTGATATGCATATTCGGGATCGAATCGAAGAGCAGCTTCCAGAGTGGCGCGAACGGGTGGCACGGCTGAAAAAGGATCACGGCAACTTTAAAATTGCCGACGTGACCGTTGACCAGATCTACGGCGGAATTCGCGGGGTGCCCATCCAGGTGAGCGATATTTCGTATGTAGATCCAACAGAAGGCATTCGCTTGCGTGGGTACACGATTCCGGAGTTGATCGACATCTTGCCCCGGCGACGCAACACCGAGTTTCCCATTGCGGGGGGGCTGTTTTACCTGTTAATGGCCAATGCCCTGCCAAGCGACGAGGAAGCTTACCAGGTGGAAGAGGAATGGCGTCAGTATAGCAAGGTGCCCGATTATGTATACGATGTCATCCGGGCTTACCCGATGGATACCCACCCGATGGCAATGTTCTCGGGGGCCGTTCTGGCGCTGCAATCCACTTCCAAATTCGCCCGCGAGTATTCTGAAGGGATTTTGAAAGCGGATTACTGGAAGCATTACTTGGAAGACAGCATTCAACTTACCGCCAAGGTGCCGCACATTGCCGCCTTCATTTATAATCGAAAATACCGCGACGGCAAGATGATCGACTCGGAGCCGGATTATGACTGGTCGGCTAATTTTGCCAACATGATCGGTAAGGGCGAGAACCCGGAATATCGCGACCTGTGCCGCCTGTTCTTTGTCATCCATTCGGATCATGAGGGCGGGAACGTTAGCGCGCACGCTTCACACCTTGTGGCTTCGGCTTTATCGGATATCTATTATGCCTCCTCATCCGGGCTGAACGGCCTGGCGGGGCCGCTGCATGGACTGGCTAACCAGGAATGCCTGCGCTGGCTGCTGGGCGTGCTGAATTACTTTGAAGGCGTGCCTGATCCCGACGATTTGCGCGAATACCTACGTAATGAACTAGATTCGGGTAAGGTCATTCCGGGGTATGGTCATGCGGTGTTGCGTACAACCGACCCTCGCTTCACGGTGCAGATGGAGTTTGGGGAGCGGCACCTACCCGAGGATACGGTGTTCCAACTGGTACAGAGGGTATATGGGGTGCTGCCGGATATTCTTAAAAAGACCGGCAAGGTGAAGAACCCCTGGCCCAACGTGGACGCCATCAACGGTGCGCTTCAGCACCATTACGGCGTGAAGCAATTTGATTTTTACACTGTGTTATTCGGCATCAGCCGCATTTTGGGCTTCACGGCCCACGCGGTTTGGTCGCGCGCCCTGGGCAAGCCGATTGAGCGTCCTAAGTCGCTGACTACCGGTATGCTAGAGGCGATGACCGCCGAGCATACTGCTCCGGCGTTATAATTTGAGCGGTTCCACTCAGACAGAGGTGGAAGAGTCCCTTGGAATGTAGCCTTTTGATACCACAAGCGTTTCTGTTCCCTCTCCCACCGGGAGAGGGCTAGGGTGAGGGAAATTCTCGTGTTTAGTAAAATTCTTTTCTCCCTCACCCGCGCCGTCAGAGCCCGGCGCGACCTCTCCCAAAGGGAGAGGTGAGGAAAAGATGGTGAGAATTGAAAAAGAGCTGAACCATTGGGGAATTTTCCCCAGCATCTGAGTAAATACATTCAATCTTTGATTGGTCCCGGCTGGCAGCATGGGGCCTGCGGTCCCAAGAGGCCAGCCGTTCTTAATTTTGGAGGAAGAAGCTATGCCTACCTATAAAATCTTCGATGGAAAAGTGATTTTGCGCATACGCAACACCATTTGCGATACGCCGGAAGAGCTGCTTTCGACGCGTATTTTCCATGATGTGTTCAAACGCTACATCGAGTCATTGACTAAATCAAACTCGAAGCTTCTGCGAGTGTTTGGCCCGGACAAGCACGTCACCGAAGCGCAGATCGACTTGATTATCGACATGCTCAAGCTGCTGGTAAAGCTGCCGGCGGACGTGGTGCGCAAGGTGTCGACTGAGAGCGCAGTGTTCTTTGAGGATAAGGCCCTGTTGAACGATTTTGTGGAGCAGTTTTACAACTACTGGCGCTCGCTGCACCGGTTGGTGGTGTGCGAGTCGATTGGCGACCGCTTTGACCAGCGCCCTTACCGGACTTTTAACGACACAGTGGAAACCTTGATGCATGTGGTGCGCAGCACGTACCGCGACTTGCAGGAAAACATCACCGGGGCGCACCCGAATATTTATCGCCAGGTGAGCGCAGGCGCGGAGATTGCGGCCATTGCCCGCCCATTGCCAATTCCTTACCCCAACACGGTGTATCGCAAGTTGAATAACATTTCGGTCACCACCCAGGTGTTGATCTACCCGCCGATGATTTTTGAGACGCCCATGAACAAGCGCAGCGGCGTTTTCCAGAAGGTTGATTACAACCCCCTGGAAAACGTGCAGATCGACCCGAAAGAGTGGATGTGCTATCCGGCCAAGGTTGGCGAACTGCTGATTCTGGTGTACTTCTCTGTGCGATTCTTTGAGCTGGGTTTTTCGCTTTCGAACCTGTTTGAACTGGCCAATGGTTCGGAACTGGACCGCCAACCCGATGCGGTTTACATGTATGGCGTGCCCCCTGCTGGGCCGCATGAGAAAGGTGTAAACGAGACAATTTTCTTCGATGATACCGAAAACAACCTGATGGTGGCGACCATCCCCTTCCGGGATGAGTATGCTTATTTTGGTTACCTGAAGAAGATGATTTTGACCTTGCACAATATCATCATGCTCAAGCGAGGCCGCTTCCCTTATCACGGCGCTATGTTCCACCTGGTGCTGCGGGATAAAGGTGCAGCGACTTTCCTGGTGATGGGTGACAGCGGCGCGGGCAAGTCGGAGACGCTGGAAGCTATGCGGCAGATGATTCGCGACGAGGTTGAAGAGATTGTGATCATTGCCGACGATATGGGCTCGCTGGATATTGACGAGCAGGGCCGGGTGATCGGCTACGGAACTGAAATGGGGGCCTTTGTGCGCCTAGATGATTTGCAGTCGGGCTATGCCTTTGGGCAGATTGACCGCACCATCATCATGAACCCGGATCAAGTCAACGCGCGCGTGGTGCTGCCGGTGACCAAGTACGCCGAGGTGGTGCGCGGCTACCCGGTGGATTTTGTTTTATACGCCAACAATTATGATGTGGTGGACGAAGGCCACCCGGTGATCCGGACGTTCGCTTCTGCTGAAGAGGCGCTGGATGTCTTCAGGGCGGGCGCGGTGATGAGCAAGGGCACCACGACCACGACCGGACTGGTGAACTCGTACTTTGCCAACATCTTTGGCCCGCCGGAGTATGTGCCGGAGCAGGAAGCAGCGGCCAAGCGTTTCTTCAAAGCTTTCTTTGACCAGGGCCTTCTGGTGGGAGAGTTGCGCACGCAGTTGGGCGTGAGCGGGATGGAGCATGCGGGGCCGGAGGTGGCGGCGCAGGCGCTGCTGGATGTCATTTTGCAGCGAGCCAGGCAGTAACGGATGGCGGCTCAAAAACGATTGGTTGTGAAGGTGGGTACCAG
>JAFGLU010000098.1 GCA_016927865.1 Anaerolineaceae bacterium | reverse complement strand
TAAAGTACGGAACTTATTTTTACACTACTCCTTAGCTCTTTCATCACTCTTATATTGAGAATAACTACCTTGAAAATTCTCATAAAGTAAGTCAATAAATTTCCTTGCGTCCCTCAAATTACCGTAAAATGATGCTAATTTATCAACAACTATGGGGGATAAATGCTTTGGAAACTCTCCACTGTGTAGATATAACTCCCAAAATGTTACATCAAATCTCGGTACTTCATCGAAAAAAAAATCGGAGAAACATAGTCTCCTTTAGCTGCCCCAATATTTATCGCTGCAATCCATTTATCAACATTATTTTTATAAGATTCCGAGTTGCTTTTTATTGCGTCTATTAGCTCCAATCCCCTGGTTGCATCCAATATCTTTGATTCTATTCGGTTTTCCTTTCGTTCTAATTCATTTATCCACCTTTCAAACAGAAAGTGAAAAACTATCCCAAACACTACTGCAATAATAGTCCCCGAAATAAGACTCGAGAAAACATCTAGCCAAAAATTCGTTTCCATAGTTCCTCCCCGCTCTCAAAAATCATAATAGTATATATTATAGCTCTCATGACTCAAAGAATTCTCGAAAAACTCTTGATCATAAGTAAGGAGCCTGGCACCCCCAATTTTTGGGAATAATGTTCATGGCAAGGGTGATATTTTTATCCACCGTCAATCCCATACGCACAAATATTCAGCCGCGACAGGCTGTGTAAACCTGTCGCGGCAGTTTCCTTCATTCCTCTGAACTGTTATTTATAGCATTATATCCAGATGGGCAGGAACAACCCGATCATGCGGTTGACGGTTACGGTGTAAGTCTTCGTCGACTCATCCTCCGCCGTCACCACAATCACAATCTGGACTGGCTTCCTCCCCTTCACTGCCATGGATATTCACGAATGTTCGCTGAAAATCATTTGGTCTTAAAACAAAAGTGAGGAGCCTGATGCCCCCCACTCTGCTGGGAAAAACTTGTGGCGAGGGTGGGATTTGAACCCACAACCAATGGCTTATGAGTCCACTGCTCCACCATTGAGCTACCTCGCCATTTGCGGTGCTATCTTACTACGAAGTGTCCAATTTGTCAAAGGAATGATTTTCCGCCCAGCGCGCGGGTCTGCCGTTTCAGACGTCAAAAATCGGTTATAATCACAACACTTGATTGGGTTCTTAAACCCAAATTACAAAAGGAGAGAGTCTATGCCTCTGAAACTGGGAGTCCCCGAACTCGCGATTATTCTCGTGATTGTGATCCTGCTCTTCGGTGTCGGCCGCATCGGCAAGATCGCCGGTGAACTTGGCAACGGTATCCGCTCGTTCCGCGAAGGCCTCAAGTCCAAGGAAGACAAAGAGGAAGAAGCCAAGGTCGAAAAGATCGAAAAGACCGAGGAATAATCCCGCAGTTCTCTCCCTCAAGGGTTTCCTTATGCCTGGAGAAGATCTGCACCGCCCGGTAAAAGTTGTTGTCGTCGGGGCGGGCTATGTGGGCGCGACGTTTGCCTATTCCCTGCTGCAAAGCGGGCTGGCAAGTGAGATTGTCCTGATTGACGCCAACCGCGCCAAAGCGGAAGGCGAAGCGATGGACCTCAACCACGCCGTTCCACTGGCCCGTCCTGTACGTATTTGGGCTGGCGATTACAGCGATTGCGCCGGAGCCGCCGTCACAGTGGTTACTGCCGGCAGCGCCCAGCGCCCCGGAGAAACGCGCCTCGATCTCACCGCTCGCAACGTCGAGATCTTCCGCTCCATCATCCCCCAAATCGCCCAAAACAATCCCGACGGCATCATCCTCATCGCCACCAACCCCGTGGACGTCCTCACCTACGCCTCCTGGAAGCTCTCGGGCTTGCCCCGCGAGCGGGTCATCGGCTCGGGCACCATCCTCGACACCGCCCGCTTCCGCTACTTGCTCAGCCAGTATTTCCAGGTGGATGCCCGCAGCGTACACGCTTACATCATCGGCGAGCACGGCGACAGCGAGGTGCCCGTCTGGTCGCTGGCCAACATTGCCGGGATGCGCCTGCCGGTGTACTGCCGGCAAAACAACATGCACTGCGTAGATGCCGACCTGCAGGACATCTTCCAGCAAACTCGCGACGCCGCCTATCACATCATTGAGCGCAAAGGCGCCACCTATTACGCCATTGGCATGGGATTGCTGCGCATCGTCGAGGCCATCCTGCGGGATCAAAGCACGGTGTTATCCGTCTCCAGCTACATTGAAGACTACTACGGTGTCAACGACGTGTATCTCAGCCTGCCCAGCGTGGTAGACCGCGGCGGCATCGAGAAAACGCTGCACCTCGAGTTGGACGATGCCGAGCAACTCGGCTTGCTCAACTCTGCCAACCTGCTGCGCAAATTAATCCAGGACCTGGGCCTCTAAACCTCTCCTGCCTTACTGATTCCATACAACTGCATTACAAACGACCCCTAAACACGGAATAACTCCGTATAATATTTTCATTCTTATCCAAACAAGTCTGCTTCTTATCCGTCTCTTAACGGTCTGACAACTTGTTATTAATACTCGGCTCTTATAGTATTATCATGACGATCGAAACATCCCTTTCTGTTCAAACAATTGAAACCGTTGTCCCCGAAGTGCCCGCTACGCGCGGGCGCAGTGTTGCCCGCTGGGTGTCTCGGCTGGCCAGCCCGCCGCTCCTGGCGGTCATCTGCACAGCCCTCACCGCCGCGCGTTCCGCTACTTATGGCGCCTGGGGCTGGGCGGGCTTCCTGGTGGGTTTCACCATCCTGCTGCCCACTCTGTTCATCGTTTGGCTGCTGCGCCGCGGAAAAATCACCGACTTCGACGTTTACGTCCGTAAGCAGCGTTTCTGGCCCTATGTGGTCAGCCTGAGCTGCGGCGCGTTGACCTGGATCGTGATGAGCGTGGGCGGCGCCCCGCAAATGTTCCTGGTGCTTTCCGGCGCAGCCGTTGGCCAGGGCCTGACCCTGTTCCTCATCAACACGCGCTGGAAGATCAGCGCGCACGCAGCTGGCACGGCCAGCTTTGCCGTGCTTTCCTGGCAGTTGCTGGGTTCGGGCGGCCTGCCCCTCCTGCTCATCATCCCCCTGGTGGCCTGGTCGCGCCTGCGCCTGCACCGCCACACCTTTGGACAGGTGGTGGCTGGTTCTGCGCTCGGCGCAGGCTTCATTTTTGGCGCGCTGCATCTGTGGGGCTAAGAGCAAGGAAAAAAACGAATTTGAGGGATGTGAGAGTGCATAGCGCCCTCACATCCCTCAAATTCGTTGTAACGCTGCTTGAGCAGTGCTTTTTTCAACCAACAATCCGCCCGCGCAGCCCTTCCCCATCCGCCGCGTCGATTTGCACGCGGCTGATTTGATTCCACATCTTCTCTGGCGCTGTGGTGGTCACGCGCAGGTAATTATCGCTCAGCCCGTGCATCCGCCAGCCGTCCGGCCCGTAAGAGTCGCCGGCTTCCCACAACACATCCAACTCACTGCCCACAAAGCGCCGCGCATATTCCGAGGCTGACTCGGCGAACACCGCCCGCATGGCCGCGCTGCGCTGCTTTTTGATTGCACTGGCAACCGGCCCTGGCAGCTTCACCGCCGGGGTGCCGCTGCGCGGCGAATAGCTGAAGACGTGCCCCCCAGAAAAAGCCATTTGCTTCACAAAAGCCAGGCTTTCGGCAAATTCCGCCTCGCTCTCGCCCGGAAAACCAACGATCATGTCTGTGGTGATGGCCATTTCGGGGGCCACCTGCCGGGCTTGATCCAGCAGGCGGGCGTAGGCTTCGGGAGTGGTGTTGCGCGCCATACGCCGCAGCGTACCGGCGCAGCCCGACTGCAAAGGCAGGTGCAAATGGCGGCACAGGCGCGGGTCTTCCCACAGAGAGAAGAAGCGCTCGTCCAGGTCCCACGGCTCCAGCGAGCTCAAGCGCAGCCGAGGCGCAGCAGTTCGTTCCAACAAGGCCCGCGCCAGATCGTAGAGATGCGCCGGGGCGGTAAAATCCTGCCCCCACGAACCCAAATGGACGCCGGTGAGCACCACTTCTTGGGCGCCGCCTGCCAGGGCGCTGTTCACGTCTGCCAGCACTTCGTCCAGCGGCCGGCTGCGCCCCGCCCCTCGTGCAACCCGCGTGATGCAAAACGTGCAGTGATTGTCACAGCCGTCCTGCACCTTAATAAATGCCCGCGTGCGGAGGTGCAGCCCCGGCAGCGGCTCACGCGCCAGCGGTTCCAGATCGAATACCTCGGCAGGCAGCCCCAACAGGTCCGCCACCAGGGCATCCTTGTGCATATTGTCCACCACGCGGGTCACGCCGGGTAGGCCCGCGGCTGCGCCCGGTTCCAGGGTAGCCCAGCAGCCCGTCACGGCAATTCCTGCGCCGCCCGCCCGCGCCGCTTGCCGCACCCGCGAGCGCGAATCCGACGAGGCCGCCGCGGTAACCGCACAGGTGTTCACCACCACCAGGTCCGCTTCGGCCGCGCTGCCCACCAGCGTGTGGCCTGCCGCCCGGAACTGTCGCGCAAATTGTTCAATTTCACTTTGGTTCAGCCGGCATCCGACCGAGTCCAGATAAATCTTCATCCGTTAAGGTTGTTTCACTACAAAATTATCAAACAAAATGTCCACGCCCGGCGTGTCGTATGATCCAGCCAGCACGCCCACGTCACCGGCGCTGAAGTCGCTATCTTGCGCTTCCATCAACAATTCCCCATCCACGAACAGCCGCAATGTCTGGCCGGCGCAATCTGCCCGGATGCGATACACGGGCTGTTCGGTCGCGATCAGGGAGCTATATTGTAACTGGTCCATGCCGATCAGGCTATGCTGATTGTCTTTCAATTTTGCAATGCCATAATAGCCGTCACTGCTGACTATAAAAATGTAGAAGTTCTCAGAATCCTGATAACGGCACACCACGCCAAAATCATTGTCGGTTGGGCCGCCAACGCGCGTGGCATCCACCTCAACTTGCACATCCGAGAAGGTTTTCCCGGCAACCGACCAGAAATCGTAATGCGCTTCATTCACCAGAATGCGCAAGCCGCCGCCCTCATAGGTAATCACGGCGCCGTCATCGTTCCACGTGCCCCAACTGCCCGGCGTCTCAGAGAAATCGTCTTCAAAAAGCACCTCCCCTGATTGGGGCGTAGGGGTAGAGGTCTCCGCAGCGATCAGCGGGCCGCAGCCGGCACAAAACCAGACCATCCATGCCATGCAACCGATGAGTGCGGATCGTTTTCCCATTTCAAGCTCCTTACCTGGTTTTGGGGATATTTTCTCTACGGAAAGTGCCGCTCCAGCAGCCGCTGGGCCAGCAATCCGGTCCCGCCTCCCTCGTCCAGCACAGCCGCTCGAAGCAGACTGTCGCGCGCTTTTTCACTTTCCGCCTGGATCAGGTACATTTGCCCCAGGTGTAGGTGAACGGAAGCCAGTTCCGAATCCTTTACAAGAGCTTGTTGCAAGAAACGTTCCGCAGTGGTCAAGTCGTCCAACCCCAAAAACACCGCTCCCATTGTGTCCAACACTTCGGCATCCTCGGGCGCCAGGCGGTAAGCCTCGCGAGCCGCGCTCAGCCCATAGCCGCTCAAATCCACCTGATAGGTCAGGCTGAAGCGAGCCTGCTCCAACCACACCTGCGTATTTTTCGGCTCCAGTTTCCCCGCGGCTTCATAGTAAGACTGCGCAGAAAGCAAGTCGCCTTTGCGAGCCGTTAGCGCCCCCAACTCGATCTGCCAGACAGCCCGCTGCGGCTCAATGTCAGCAGCCCTCTGCAAATGGATCAAAGCCTGATCCACCGCCCCCACGCGCGACCAGTACAGCGTTAGCAGCGCTTGCGCCAGGACGGATTCCGGATTGGTTTGCTCGGCACGCCGCAGCGCCTCCAGCCCGTCCATACCTAGCTGTTCTTGCGCCTCTCCCAAAAAGGCCCATGCCTCGGCATAATCCGGGTTGGCCGCCACTGCCTGCTGAAAAGCCTGTTCGGCCAAATCCCAGGCGCCCAATCCGGCCAACTCCCGCCCCACCAGGGTGCTCCGGTAAGCCGGATCGTCTGACAGCAACAACAGGCCTGCCACTCGTTTCAGCCCTTCCTGTGCCGGGGCGTAAGCAGGATCAATGGCGGCGGCCTCTGCCATTAGAGCCTGGGCTTGTTCCAAATCGCTGAAGCTCAACAACAGGCCCAATTGGAAGGCCGCTTCTGGGTCCTGCGGCGCCAGGCTTTGCCAACGCTGCGCCGCCAGCAGAGACTCATCCAGGCGGCCAAACTGCCGGTACAAACCGGTTAGATGCCGGTAGACCTGCTCATCTGCCAGGCCAGCCTGGGCCAGTTCTTCCCAAAGCCTCAAGGCTGCCTCGGCCTGCCCGTTCTCCTCCAACCCTTCAGCCAAAAGGATCCTGCCTTCGCGGCTCAGGCTGCCTTCTTGCCGGGCGCGGGTCAAATCCTGCAGAGCCTGCTCTTTTCGGCCCAGCGTCCACTCCATTCTGCCAATCTGTTCCCACAGGTCGCTGCGCCAGGGCTGCTGCTCCACCACCTGCCGCAGATGGATGACTGCCAGCGAAAACTGCCCGCCGACCCTGGCCTGGTAACCCTCCACCAGGCTGCTATGCACGCTGTGCGGCAAAGGCGCGACATCCAGCAGCACCAATATCAGCAGCGGGAGAAGAATTTGCGGGATAAACCGCCAGATTGAAACGCGATCTTCCATATCATCCCATTATAAAGGCGAAACTACCGCCGCGAACGGCTTAGCAAACAGGCTCTTTGGGAGTTGCCGTGGAAGGCACCGCATTTTTGGGTGTGAGAGCGGCTTCGCTGTTCTCACACCCAAAAATGCGGATTTCACCACCATGATTCCCAATGAGGCGGCAAGCAGGCAATCTTGACATGAATACCAAGACGTGATAACCTTGCCAAGTTGCAAGACGCTGTGAATTCGCCTGAAATCGCTTGCAGGCCTGTCCGGCACGAAGGGTTTGTGGGTGAGTCTGCGTCGTCGAATTCAATTTATGCATGGAGTGTGTAAGAATGTCTGATCGTTTCGTGGGAACCGTAAAATGGTTCAATGCTACTAAAGGTTATGGCTTTATCGGCCGTGACGACGAGCAAGGCGATGATGTGTTTGTTCACTTCTCCGCCATCACCATGGAAGGCTATCGCTCTTTGAAGCAGGGCCAAAAAGTTGAGTTCGAGGTTGAGCAGGGCCCCAAAGGCCTTCAGGCCGCGAACGTAACCCCGGTAGTATAATCTGTCCGGATTGATTAACAACAGGGACGTCTCACGACGTCCCTGCTGCGTTTAAACGACATAAGGTTAGGTGGATAGACCCTCCAGCCCCTGAGCAGTTAGTGAATTCAATCCAACCGAAAACCTAACAAATAGAGGGTCAGCTTGAAATACTCTTGGGCCGTATACTGCCAGCCACGGGCCGATAAAAACCAATCCCGTGAGCGGTACCAGGACGCAGGAACCGGGGAAACGATGATTTCTTTGTCGCTTCCCCGGAAAATATCCCGGAAGATGACCCGCGTGCGCAGGGTATGAAACGGGTCGGTCACCACAATGCACGAAGACAAGTTGCGTTCCTGCATCAGGTGCAGCACCGCCACCGCCTCATCGCGCGTGCTGGTCACTGTCCGCTCGGTGATCAAAATCGACGAAGATGGAATCCCCAGGCGATTTGCCTCGGCATGCAAATCATCGCTACCAAAAACCCCCGGACGGATTTCGCCCGTTTCGGTCAAGACCAACCAATTCCCGTAGCGCTCGCGCATCAGCCGTGCGGCTTCAGGCAAGCGCTCACTTCCCCCGCTCAACACCACCACCGCGTCCACCTTCTCCAACGGGTCGGCAATGATCAACACCGCTCCCGCCAGGCGCAATATCAGGTAAACAGCCGCCAGCCCGACAACAAGAACCACCGGGAGCGCCACAATTCCCATTCCGGCCAGGCAGCAGCCTTTCGGTTTGCGTTGCTCGATGATCAATTGCTCCTTTCCAAAGTCTACCGCCCAGCCAGGGCCGCGCGCATGCGCTCCAACCCTTCCATCAACATGGACCGCGGGCAGCCAAAGTTCAGGCGCACAAACCCTTCGCCGCCTGCTCCAAACCAGGACCCCTCATTCAGGGCCACGCGGGCTTCATTCTTGAAAAATTCAGCCGGATTATCACCCAACCCCGCCCCGTGGCAGTCAATCCACGCCAGATAGGTGCCTTCGGGGTGGGTCATTTTTAAGTCGGGCATGTTTTGGCGGATAAATGCCTCAGTAGAATCACGATTGTTCTGCAAGTAAGTCAGCAGAGCATCCAGCCAGGGGCGACCTTCCCGGTAAGCCGCAGCAGCAGCAGTCATGCCTAACACGTTGCTCTCGCCCACCACGCCGCGTCGCGCAGCCAGAAACTTCTTGCGCAGATCCTTGTTCGGAATGACGGCAAAGGAGCAGTACAAACCGGGCACGTTGAACGTTTTAGATGGGGCCATCAACGTGATCGTTTGCTTGCCGATTTCATGGTCAAGTGCTCCAATGGGGATATGCTTACTCTCCGAAAAAACCAGGTCGGCATGGATTTCATCCGAACAGATTGCCACCCCGCGCCGCAGGCATTCCTCAGCGACACGCTCCAACTCAGGCCGGGTCCAAACCCGCCCCACCGGATTGTGCGGGCTGCACAGCAAGAACATGCGCGTGTTTTTCTCAAACGTGGCATTCAAGACATCCCAATCGATGCTGTAGCGCCCATATTCATCACACACAAGCTGAGCATCCTGGCGCATGCCGGAGACATTCTTGGCGGTAGTCAAAAAAGGCATGTATACGGGAGGCTGGATGAGCACCCCTTCGCCTTCCCCGACCAGGGCATGGCTGGCCAGGTTAAAACCGACGACCACGCCCGGCAAAAATACAATTGCTTCCGGGTCCACCTGCCAGGCATACTGCTGTTTGAGGTAATCCACCACGGCCGCAGCAGTGTCCGTCTCTTGTGAGGCATAGCCAAACACGCCGTGCTGCACCCGCTTCAACAGCGCGTCAATCACAACGTCTGGCGCGCGAAAATCCATGTCCGCCACCCACATCGGCAGCACATCTTCATCAAAGTAATTCCATTTGATGCTATCGCTCGCCCGTCGATCAATGATTTCGTCAAAGTTCCAGCTCATGAATACCCCTAAGAAGAAGATTTGTCGTCAATTTTACCCTAATAAACCTGCAATTCCTCGGGTTATTCGAATCGCCGTTATCAAGTCCGAAGATATCCATGCCGAATCCCAGACAGCCAAACCACGGCTCTTTGTGATTACACCACGCTGATTCACAACGAACCCAACCTACAGCGACCTCCAAGCAGTTACAATTGTGATATACTCACCGCATTCATTAACCCGAGACTACAAATGAAAACAAGCGATCAACAACCGCAGTTGGTCCTGCTTACCTCACCCGACTGGAAGGATTACCAACTTCTGGACAGCGGAGACGGCAAGCGGCTGGAACAATTCGGCCCCTACATTTTGCTGCGCCCCGACCCCGAAGCCGTGTGGGCTCCCGCCCTGCCGGCCCGTGCCTGGGAGGCAGCGCACGCCCGCTTCATTCCCGCTCCCGAAGAGAACGGCGGGCATTGGGAATGGCGACAGGCCGATCCAGGCCGCTGGCGCATGGAGTATAAAGGGCTGCGCTTTTGGGCCCAAACCACCAACTCGCGCCACCTGGGTATCTTCCCCGAGCAAGCCGCCCAATGGGATTGGACCTCCGCGCAAATCCTCGCCGCCGGGCGACCCCTGCAGGTGCTCAACCTGTTCGGCTACACAGGCATGGCCTCGCTGGCGGCTGCCCAGGCCGGCGCGCGCGTCACGCATGTGGATGCATCACGCAAGGTTGTATCCTGGGCAAACGAAAACCAGGCCCTCTCTGGCTTGCAAGATCGCCCCATTCGCTGGATCGTAGACGACGCCCTTAAGTTTGTGCGTCGTGATGCGCGCAGGGGCGTAGCCTACGATGGCATTATCCTCGACCCGCCCAAGTTTGGCCGCGGCCCCAAAGGCGAGGTGTGGGAGTTCTACAAACTGCTCCCCGAGTTGCTCTCTGCCTGCCGCGAAATCCTTGCGCCCAAGCCGTCCTTCCTGGTCCTCACCGCTTATGCCGTGAAAGCCTCTGCGGTCACGCTGTACAACGCCGTTGAAGAGATGATGCGCGGCAAAGGTGGATTCATCCAGGCTGGAGAGGTCACCCTGCAAGATCAAAGCGCCGGTAGATTACTTTCCGCTGCCATTTTCGCCCGTTGGGGCGCAGCAAAAGAATCATAACCCAGGAGGGAATATATGGGAGATAAACCACTGATCGGATTAATTGGCCCCGGTGCAATGGGCGAAGCCTTAATCGTTGGGCTGCTGCAAAAGGGCATCACTACCCCCGAACGCATTCTGGCCGCCGGGCCGATTGTTGAGCGCGGCGAGGAATTGCATCAGCGCTACGGAGTCGTGGCCTTGAGTGACAACGTCCAGGCGGTTAAAAATGCCGACCTGGTCATCTTATCGGTCAAACCCCAGCGCATCAATCGCGTGCTCGATGGTCTCAAGAACCACATCCCCGAAACCTCGCTGGTGCTGTCCATTGTCGCGGGCGCAACCATCCAAAAAATTTCCGACGGCCTGAACCACGACCTGATCATTCGCGCCATGCCCAACACTCCCGCCCAAATCGGCGAAGGCATCAGCCTGTGGACGGCATCCCCCTCGGTGAGCGACGAACAGCTCGAATTTGGCCGCCTGGTGCTCACCGCGCTAGGGCAGGAAATTTACGAGGAAGACGAAGCCTACCTGGATATGGCCACCGCGCTCTCCGGCTCCGGCCCAGCTTACGTGTTCCTCTTCATGGAAGCCCTCATCGACGCGGGCGTTCACATGGGCTTTTCCAGGCGCACCTCCGAGCAACTGGTCACACAAACCATTCTGGGGTCAGTTTCCTACTACAAGAAAAACGGTGTCCATCCTGCCCAACTGCGCAACCAGGTCACCTCGCCGGGTGGCACCTCTGCCGAGGCGCTGTACTACCTCGAAAAAGCAGGCTTCCGCACCGCCATCTCGCGCGCCATTTGGGCCGCTTATGAGCGCTCTAAAGAGCTGGGCAGAGGCCTCAACACCCAGCCCCCCGAGCGCGGAAAAGTCGATTCTTCCGGTTAATCTGGTCTGTACGAGTCGCTGAGGACCCTATGAACACTTTCTCAAACTCCTGGAAACTGTTTAAAGCCAGCCTGAAAGTGCTGGCCGCAGACAAAGAACTACTCATCTTCCCCATCATCTCGTCCATCGGCCTGATGATCGTCACGGCTACCTTTGCACTGCCCATGTTTCTGTCAGGCTTTTTTGACTCGATGGTAGCCGGGGGATTTCAAATTACCGGCGTGGTGGTGCTGTTCCTGTTCTACGTTGTGCAGTACACGGTGATCTTCTTTGCCAACACCGCCCTGGTTGGCGCCGCCATGATCCGACTGCGCGGTGGCGACCCCACCATCGGCGACGGGCTGCGCGTGGCGAGCAAGCACTTTGGTCCCATCCTGGGCTACGCGCTCATCGCTGCCACGGTGGGCGTCATCTTGAAATCCCTCAACCGCAAAAACGGTCTGGGCCGCATGATCGTCTCGCTCATCGGGTTGGCCTGGAACGTAGCCACCTACCTGGTGGTGCCGGTGCTGGCCCTGGAAGATGTCGGCCCCATTGAGGCCATCAAGCGCAGCGTCACCTACCTCAAGCGCACCTGGGGCGAGCAAATCGTCGGCGGCCTGGGCCTGGGCTGGATCTTCGCCGCCATCTACATCCTGGCCCTGGTTATCTTCGTCCCGGTCGTCCTGCTGATCGTCTCCGGGGCCGAGCCTAACCTGTGGCTACTGGGAGGAGTGGTGGTTTTGTTCCTGCTCACCTTCTCCATCATCGGGCTCATCAAAGCCACACTGGAAGGAATTTACTCCGCGGCGGTGTACCAGTACGCCGTGGAGGGTCAGGTTTCAGGATACTTTGACGAAAGCCTGGTGCGCGGCGCGATGCGCAGCTAGAGGCAGAATTTACCCGGCTGGCGAAACACCCAGCCAGGTTTTGTTTTAAGGACAGGCCGGGGCCGGAGGAAGTTCTGCCAGGAAGCCACCAGACATGCTTTCATGCCAGATTTCCCAGGTGCGCGCTGCTTCGGCGCAGTTGCCTTGCTGCACCTGGAGCGTGTGCAACCTCTCCATCAACTGGTATTGTCCATGCTCAGCGTCCAACCGCGCATACCCAGGGACGAGGTTCATCAATAGATTCATGCGATAATATATTGGATCCATCAAAATTACCGATGTGGCGTCCAATTGCCGCCTTGAGAGTGTGTCGCGCACCTCTAGCAAGGCAGCCATCTCTTCACCCCTGGCTTGAGCCACCCGCGCTTGCATTACCTGTCTAGCTATAACCGGTTCACCCGCCAAACCACTGAAAGCTAGAGCCCGCTGAGCGCCTATGATATCCCCTTGTCGAAGAGCCTGCTCGGCTTGCTTCAAATACTTATAAGTGGGAGCAGCCATCATCTCTGGGACGCTTTGGCGAATTTCTTCTCGGATCGCGCTGCCCTTCCAGAATGGGTGGCTGGCATATGAAGGCTTCAGATCTAGCACTTTCTGATAAGCCAAGACAGCCTCATCGTCCCTACCCAGTTCTTCCATCATCCAACCTAGATTTAGGTAAAAAGTTGCCTCATCTGGCGCAATAGCAATAGCCAGCCGAATATGTTCCTCCGCCTGGGCTACGTCTCCTGCCTGAAAGTCCAACACTGCCAAATTCGCCCACCACAAAGCGTACCCATCTTCCTTCTTTCGAAATGCTGTTTCAACCAAGCCGCTTTCCAATTGGATACCATTTAGGAGATACTGACGGGCTAGGGCAAGATCATGCTCATCTCTGCTCTCCCACCACAACATTGCTCTGGCAAAACCGGCATGGAAGGAGTACGAAGGTAACTGCGGATCAAAAGCAAGAGATTCTTCAAAACCTGCGGCAGCCTCGGCCCAATAACCTTCCTCCCCAGCTTTCGCCGCAAGATGGGATGGTATCGACGACCACAAACTCCAACTGCTATATCCCACCAACAATACCAGCGGCACCAGCAGCCACCCTATCGACCACTTGCCCGATCTGATTTTTACGGATACCCATGTCAAGCAGGACGCTGCAAAAATAGCCAGACTGATCAATAAATGTGGCGAGCCTGAGAAATCGTCCACCAGCGATTGCACTAACCATGCACACGATCCCGCAATAGCCGCTGCGATGACAAGTTTATGGTCGGCAGGGGTCGATTTCCATGCAGAATACAGCTTACAACCTCCGCTAATAAGTAGAGCACACAGTGCTAGAAAACCTAATGGGCCATACTCCGCCAACGACTGGGTCCACAAGTTGTGTGCGTGTACGGGCCACCAACCCGGCGGAATCGAGTATCCCTGCTCTAACCAGCCAAAGGCGAAACGCCCTGGTCCCATTCCTCCCCAAGGAGACATTTGCCAGGCACGCAGCGCTATCAGGATAAAATCACCACGCGATCCAAACAAACTGCTGCCATGAGTGGGGTGCGTAGTTACCGATTTACTCAAAGCAACATAGACCACAACCGCAATCCCAAGCAATATAACAGCAGCGATGATGGAGAAGAACCATTTTTGTTTCACCCAACGCCAAACAGACGAGAACCAGGGTTGCGTTGTGGACCAAAGTATCACCAGCACTCCGATCCAGATTACCATCCCAACCCACCCACCGCGAGAGGAAGAAAATGGGATAGAAAGTGCATACAAAACAAGCCATACCAACAATAAGACTCGCCGGAGGCGCGTTTTGGCTTTTACAAGCGAGGACACTGCAATCGGTGCCCAAAGGTTCATGAACCCCATGTACACGTTGGCGTGGCCTAGAAAACTGGCGAACCGATAAGGGTACATCGGCGCAATTTGCGTCGATCCGACCGCATCACGCCAACTTGAGTACCAGGCAGCCGTCTCTGTGGTAGCCGATAGGGCTACAATCCCGCTTACCCACAATGCCCCATCCAGAATTGGTTGAACATCATCGTCTAAGTAAATAATTGCCAGAAGCAGGTATAAAATAAATACTGCCGCACCCAACCACAAAGTACGCTCCAGCCCCACACGAGGATTGGGGGAAAGCAGCGTGGATAAAAGTGCAGCTACCAATCCAATTAGCCAGACCCATCCAAGTCCGATATGTGGCAATTTCTGTCCCTGACGTGTCTGAACCACCAGCCACGTTGCAACGCCAGCACCGAGAAGTAAAAGAAAGATTATCAGGATTCGAGGCGAATAGTAATAGAGCGTAGGGTAGAAAATCACGCCGCCAAGGAAAAGAAAGGTCAGCCAGAATAGGAGAAGGTCGCGCAGGAAGGAAGATTTCATTCGATATCACCTTTCTATTGTGTATTTCTTTAATCCCAGCAATTGGAGGGCGACTAGTATGATGAAAACAGGGTTATTAATCACATAACGTTTCCATAAACGGCGCGGCTCTGACAAGAGCCGAAAAAGCCATTCGAGACCACTCTGCTGCATCCATTTTGGCGCCTGAGGCTTTAGGCCCGCATGAAAATCAAATGCTGCGCCAACGCCAATCATGACAGGGGCATCGATTCTGCCGAAGTGATCCCCCATCCACAGCTCTTGCTTCGGCATCCCCAACCCAACCCAAACAATATCAGGGTTGGCCTGGTTGATCCGATCCACAACATCCTGGTCTTCAGCATCTGTCAACTTTCGAAACGGCGGCGTCTCAATCCCAACCACCTGCAAACCGGGGAATTGGCTGGTAAGATTTTTCACCAACAATTCCACAACCCCTTGCCCGCCCCCGTAGAAATAATGCTTCCATCCCATCTCAATGGATTGTTCACAAACTTTGAGCAGTAGGTCTGGACCATAGACTCGTTGCGTTTGTTTATGCCCCATCCAGCGACTTACCCAGACAAGCGGCATGCCGTCTGGAGTAACCATCCCAGCGCGATTCACAACCTGACGCAAATCTAGGTTCCATTGACATTCTGTCACCGTATGGACATTTGCGACGCAGATATAATTTGGGTTGTTACTTTCAACCCATTCACCGATCTGCTCTAGTGCTAATACTGGGTAAACATTTGAAACTGCTACTCCCAACATATTGGAGTGGTCACTCATATTCATCTCGTTTTATTAACCCATTACACAAAGATAGATATTTTCCGTTAGCTTCGCTAGATTCGACCACGAATAACGCGAAATTACTTTTTGTCTTCCTGCTTCTCCAAACTGAGCACACCGATCAGGATAGGTTATTAAGTCAATAACTCGATCTGCAATTTCGGATGGCTTTTGGTTGATTAAATATCCATTAATTCCATCATCAACAACCTCAGAAACAGCTGGAATATTGCATGCTACCACTGGTTTTCCAAAGCTCCACGCTTCAACGTAAACCCCTCCAAAACTTTCTTGTGTAGACGGAACGCACAAGAGGTCACAGGCAGAAAGAGCGCTCGTTTTTTCCTCCAAACTTACCCTCCCTAGATGCTTAATCCGAGGATCACGATAATGTTCAAAATATTTTTCCGAATCATTCACTGCAGGGCCGATAAAAACAAAATTCATCTCTGGAATTCGCTCAAATACAATTTTAGAAGCCTCTAGTATTTGCCGATAACCTTTGTATTTATAGTGCTGACCTAAGAACAACAAAAACGGTTTCCGAATCCCATATTTGGCCATAAACTGTGCGGGTTCCGGATTCTCAGATAATACAGGCCCAGTCCCTGTGACAAAAATACGCTCTTCTTTAACTCCTTTCCGGATTAACTCTTCTTTTTCAAAATTTGTAAGTGCTATTAGCGCATCGGCTTGTCTATAGAGATTTTCGTAAGTCCGGTAGATAAACCCCTGCCAACGGGGATGATGAACAGGCGTCAGCACAAATGGAATCCCTCTCTTCCTGGCAACATTCAGTGAAGAAATACTCAAAGGTTCTCGACCAATTCGAACATTATGAATTAATGATACGCCTTCTACGTGACTATCCAGGTGTGTTTGAAGTACGGAGGAAATTCTTTCGGATGCTTTTCCAATGGCAGCGTAATAAAGCAAAACATGGGGCAGCATCTTTAGTTTCTCTGCTCTTGAAAGGCCAATCAAATGGACAGGCACGTTATCTACGACATAATTGTATGGTAATGTACGAGCACGGAGCGAGGTTCCCAAAAGCCAATCAGTACGGTTTTCATCCCAAAAACTGACAACATTAATTTCATAATGAGTGCACAAATATCTCGCAAGTTGGTGCAAATAAATTTGTGCACCACCAGTTGAAGGATAGTACGCCGTGGATGTATATAGAAATTTCATGGCTCGTTTCCACAAACTTTATTTATCGCGAGGACCATTTGGTCGGACGCAAATTCCGGGCTATGCCGTTGAACCGATTCCCTGGCACTCTCACCTAATGTCCTTAATTTATCTGATGATGAAAATAATGCGTCTTTCACTTTTTCTTTCATCCATTGTAAATCATCCGGTTTAAAGACCCAACCATTCACGCCATCTGTCACTAACTCTTCTACAGCCTGACTGTATAAACTACCCAACACAGGCCGCCCAATTGCCATCGCCTCACTTACCACCATACCCCATTCATCGGCCAATGTTGGAAAAACAAAAATTTGTGCATCGCGGTAAATTGCCGGCAATTTGCTAAATACTACATCACCCATCAACTGAATCGTGAAATTTTCAGGCAAATGAATCTCTTTTATTTCAAACTCAAGCGGCCCACTTCCAGCAAGGACAAATTCGACGGATATATCATCATTCTCGTTACACAACTCCTTAACAATTTGGATCAACGCCAAGAGCCCTTTTCGTTGTTCTAATCTCCCCACGTACAATATCTTGCGTTGACAATTACACCCCTCGATCATAGGAGCGTATTGAAATATCGAAAAATCTGTTGTATACGGAACTTTTACAATTCTATCTTTGGAGTAACCAAATTGTTGGATATATCTAGCGCCACTTTCACCATTTACTAGAACAGCGTCCGCGAATAACAGGAAGAATTTACGAAGGAATCGTCTCACCCAGCCTCTTCCCAATTCAGTGTGTTCGGAAATTGACGCCCAGATTATTAGCTTCGCTTTCGGCTTGAGGAATTTGTAAATCAAAACCTGTAAAGTACGAAAGCCCATCTCAACAGAAATAATTACATCAGGGGAGTAATTCCACAGCTCTCGAATTGTATTATATGGAAAATGCATATACAGAACTTCAGAAAAGCCCTTCGGATGGCGCCAGATATAGGGGATCATTAGGCTCTTTTGAATCTCGACATTTAAGTCACTATAATCAGCGACCCATTTTCTGTTCGGTTCCATTGGAATGGATAGCAGAAACTTCACGTCTCCCACTTTGGATGACAATTCCTTGAACAGCGGAATTCTATATGGAGGTATATATGCTATCAGAAGTGCTAGTTTCATTTTGAAATTGATTTCCGGTCTTTCCAGGGTTCAACCAAATGTTCGATTACGTCTAGAGAGACTATCCCCTCTAGGTGCTGATCTAGCGGCATGTCGGCGATAGATTTGTAGGTTTGAATTCCATGATCACTTAAGAATTCATAACCGTAAGGCTCAACAGCAAGTACTTTCGCCCCTGCCTCTTGAAGGGCAAAAGACATGGAACCTCTTCCAGCTCCATAATCCAGAACAACTTTTCCTTCAAAATGTTTTTGTCCCAATGAAGATAGGAGTTGGGCAACATAATTTCTCGCCAAACGGTCCGTGGTTCCACCAGTTTCGTCAATCTCACTAAATGGATGTGCCCAACTATTTCGATATAACCTATCAAGGTCTGTTTTATTAAGATCAGCATTCCTGATCAATAAGTGACAATTTCTGCATTCAAGGAACAATTGTCCTCGCCATATAGATTCTGTCGCAGAATGACAAAAAGGACACGTTTTCTTAATTTTCACGGCAACGCCTCCAGAAATTGATCAAGCACCAATGTGGAAAGTTCCTTTTAATTGAAAAGAACTGCTTAAATTTATCAACCGTAGAAGTCTCTTGCCTTAATCACGTTTAATATTTTGCATAAGCAATTGTTTTTGTATACTCTTAAAATTTTCAAAAACCAAAACAATGAATATAACTACCACAGTTATTAATAACCCATAACCAGCACCTAGCAAACCATATTTATTAATTAAGAATAATTGGACTGTTACCGAAAATAGGGCCCCCCACGCCTGGCTACGAAATACCCCAGCAGAATTCTTGAGAACCCGCAAGATATTTCCCATGCCACCAGCAACAAAATCTAGCAGGGCGAATAACCCTAGAATCAATAATAGCGGTTCGGCGATTGGAGAAATTTCACCATAAACAATTCTTAACATTGCACTCCCCAAGAAGTACAATAGTAAAAAGTACCCTACCCCGCCTAACAATTGTCCAAGCATTAGATTTGAGGTTGCTTTTAGGAACATTTTTGGTGTAGAACTATTCTGTTTCCTTGATAGCCAGGGAAGGTAAAGTGATCCAAGGGCAGCCCCTATTTGTTGTAAAGGTAGGATAAAGTTTTGTGTTTGACGAAATATTCCCAGTTCCTTCAACCCAATAATGCCTCCAATTGCCGGAATAGTTACATTGCTTCCAATCCAATAAACAAAAGCCGAGCCAACCACCCATTTTCCATATTGCCAATTTTGGCTCATCACACCTTTAAAATTTTCTGCTTTTGTTAATCGCAGATTGTCAGTAAACCATAGAATAATGAATATAGCTATAGACCCAATTAAGCTTGAGATTCCCAACCAAATAAACGAAACTAGAAGTGTTAAGCCCGGAGTTAATAGAACCAGTGCCAATAACGCCATTGCATAGATTGTGCTTCCAGTAAATGCCACCTGAGGGCGATTCCTAACATAGCAAACCCGGCGAAACAGCCAAAAAGTGAGTATAAAAGGTGCACTGAGCGAAGCGCCTAATATTCCATTTGCTATGGCGATAGAATATATTGAGATTATGAGAGCCAAAATCCCGCCCAATAGGGCTAATCCGGTATTTACTAACACACTAATGAAGAGCACCGTTGAGAAGTAAGGAAAAAATTCATTCTCTGGATATGCTGATCCAAAAATAGTAAACGGCTCTAACACCAAAGCGTTGTTGAAGCCTGAGAGAAATAAAAATACTGAAAAACCGAAAGCAAATGCGCCGTATGTATCAGTAGAAAGAACATTTGCTAAATTTATATTAAGCAGGAAATTTGCAGTAGAAACAACCACTTGATCACCGACACTAAAAAAAAACTTTAAACTCCAGCGAAACAAAGTTGATTTAATAAGCATCGTTATTTGGGGTTCTTCCAATGCATGTGATTTACAAAAAGAAGATATTGACTCGAGAAGGGTAGAAACTTAGTAAGTGTTAAAACCCCCTACACATCCAACCGATACCCCACCCCGCGGATCGTCTTAATCAACTCCGGGTGGCGGTAATCGGCCTCCACGGCCTGGCGCAGCCAGCTCACATGCACATCCAGGGTGCGGGTATCCTCCGTATAAGTCGTATCCCAAACCTGCCGGAAGAGGTTCTCCCGCTCGATCACCTCGCCGGGATGTTCCATCAACAGCTTTAGCAGCGCTACCAGCCGCGGTGTCAGGCTGGTCTGGCGGTTGCCCACCCTCACCCAGCGCTGAATGGGGTCCAGTTGAATTGGCCCCACGCACATCAAGTCTTTCAGGTCCGTTGGCAGCAGCGGGCGAATGCGGTTGACCAGCTTTTGCAGTGTGAACGGCAAAGGCAGGACGATGTCGGCCACCGCTTCTTTTTCCATCGCTTCCGAGTGCCCGTTTTCGACGATTAAAACCAGAGGAGTGGCATGGGCGTGCGTGCGTAGCGATTGGCAAATGCGCCGTCCGCTGGTGCGCATCGAGGCCGCGTCGACGATAATCAAATTCGGCGCGAACGCATCCACGCGGGCCAAAGCAGCGCTGCCATTCGGAACGCTTTCAACCTGGTAACCCTTTCTGGTTAACCCAGTAATAAAAGAAGGCCTGTCAGCCCGCTTGCCTTCCACCAGCATAATTCGTACTTTCATGGGCACACCACGATTGAATACTCTTCCTTTACGTAATAACTTTTAGCACCTATCCTAATAACTATTGGGCAGGTTTGCGATTTTGAGGTTATTGCGGGTGCGAAGCACCCGCAATAACCTCAAAATCGCTTCTCTTCCAAATTTTTGGATAGGTCCTTAGGCACTCCCCCGCGCTGTCAGTGATGGTAATGGACGAGAGTAACCTTTGTTAAGGTGTGTGCATTATACCTTAAAAAACTTTAAAAACGTGGAATCCATTTCTACAAAATTCTCTTTGTTAAGGTTCCTATCCAATCGTCCCAAAACTCCTCGGCCTTCAGTTGTGGAGAATTTCGCTCAGCTAATTGCACACATCCCGCCCCCGTGTTAGAATATTGTTGCTAGTGGTTGATCCACCCCTCCAAGGAAGGCTCTTTATGATGCGAATGGCAGAAATGGTAATCGACAGCGTTCGGGTAAGCCTCACAAATCAGCAGCGCATTGTTGTGCTCAGAGAGGTCGACGCCGAGCGCTACCTGCCCATCTGGATCGGCCCCTACGAGGCAGAATCCATCACCATCGCCTTGCAAGAAATCGAGGTCGCCCGCCCCCAAACGCACGACCTGCTTAAAAATATCCTCTCCTCGCTCAGTGCTCGCCTGCTGCGCATCGAGGTCATCTCGTTGAAAGACGAGGTCTTCTACGGCAACCTGGTTGTCGAAGTCGCCGGACGCATCCTCAACATCGACTCGCGTCCCTCCGACGCCCTGGCCCTGGCTGTCCGCGCCCACGTTCCCATTCTCGTTTCCCGCGATGTATTAGACAGCGCCGGTGTGGTCCCCGAAGAAGATTTGCGCGACCAACCCCCGGAAGCCCCTGCGCCCGAAGATTCGAACGAATCCGAATCCGCTGACCAGCCCGAAGAGCGGCTTTCTGTATTTGAGGACTTCCTCTCCAACCTCGATCTCGACACGCTGGATGATTCGGGCACAGAAGACGAAGACGACGAAGAGAAACCCAAAAAGTAACTTCTCTCTCCAACGCAGCAGAGTTCCAATTTGGGCAGCAATTGACTGCCCAAATTTTGTCTAATCGATATAAAATCAAAAGTAAGATGAGCGACATCCCGATCGAAGAAACCGCCCCCAGCACTGAAATCCAGGCCCCGCCCCACAGCCGCCAGGCTGAGGAGGCCGTTTTGGGCTCCGTCCTCATCAACCCCGAAGCCTTTTTCGATGTCTCCCAATTCCTGCGCGCCGAAGACTTCTACATCGTCCGCAACCGCTGGATATGGGAGTCCTTCACCCGCCTGCACGAGCGCCGCCAGCCCATCGACTACCTGACCGTCATCCAGGAACTGGACCAGCACAGCCAGTTGGCCGATGTGGGCGGGCAGGCCTACCTGACCGCGCTCATCAACCAGACCCCCACCGCGTTGAACGCCGACGCCTACGCCCGCGTGGTGGAAGAGCATTCCCTGCGCCGCCGCATGTTGCAAGCCGCCAACGATATGGCCAAACTGGCCTACGACCAGACTCAAACCGTCGACACGGTCATGGATGAGGCCGAGAAGTCCATCTTCAGCATCAGCGAGCGCCGCGTGCGCAAAGACCTGCAGCCCATCAACCAGGTCCTCTCTCAGGTCTACGACCGCGTCGACCAGCTTTCGCAGCGCGGCGACGAAATCATGGGCGTGCCCACCGGCTTGATCGACCTGGACAAGCTCCTTGGCGGCCTGCAGAAGTCCGATCTGCTCATCATCGCCGGGCGCCCTGGCATGGGTAAAACCGGCTTCATGCTCTCAGTGATGAAGAACGCCGCCCAGCGCTTCAAAAAACACGTGGCCATGTTCTCGCTTGAAATGTCCAACGAACAGCTTGTCCAGCGCCTTATCGCCCAGGAAACCGGCATCGACACCCAACGCCTGCGCACCGGCAAGCTCACCGACGAAGAATGGCCGCTCTTCACCCACGCTATCGAGGTGCTCTCCGACACGCGCATTTACCTGGACGACACCCCCGCCATCACCCCCATGCAGTTGCGCACCAAGTGCCGCCGCCTACACATGGAGTTTGAGCTGGACCTCATCATTGTCGACTACCTTCAGCTCATGTCGGGCGACATGCGCAATGACAACCGCGTCCAAGAGGTTTCCTACATCTCGCGCAACCTCAAGGTGCTGGCTCGTGAGTTAAACGTGCCCGTCCTGGTGGCAGCCCAGCTCTCCCGCGCCGTTGAGCAGCGCACCGACAAAAAACCCGTCCTCTCCGACCTGCGCGAATCCGGCAGCATCGAGCAGGATGCCGACGTGGTCATGTTCATCAACCGCCCCGACGCGCTGGAAAAAGATAATCCGCGCTCCAACCTGGCCGAAATCATCGTAGCCAAGCACCGCAACGGCCCCACCCACGGCGGCATCGAGCTGGTCTTCCTCAACAACCTGGCCCGCTTTGACAACGCCGCCCCCGCCCCCGCCGGTGGGCGCCGATGAGTTCCAACCGAGGCGGCAAAACGTTTACGGGCTTTTCCTCCGGCAAGGTGCGCCTGACCCCCATTCCGGCGCAGTTCTTTAGCGAGCTGTTGCCCGAAATTGACAATCTCGGCGAGATGAAGGTCACCCTGTACGCTTTCTGGTTCCTCGATCGCCTCGACGAGCCCGTGCGCTACCTGCTGCACACCGATTTCTCCGCGGATGAGCGCCTGGCACAAGGCCTGGGTGACCAGCCCCTGGCCGATTGCCTGGAGCGCGCCGTGCAGCGCGGAACGCTGCTGCGGGCTGTGCCGCAAAGCGGCAACCTGGAAGACACTGTCTACTTTTTGAACAGCCCCCGCGGGCGAGCCGCCATCCAGGCCATCCAGCGTGGAGAATGGGCGCTGCCCAACCAGCCCCACCCCGCCGTGGCCCTGGCGGTCGAACAGCCCAACATCTACAAGCTCTACGAGCAAAACATTGGCCCACTCACCCCGCTGGTAGCCGAAATGCTGCAGGACGCCGAGAAAACATACCCGGAAGATTGGATCGCAGAAGCATTTAAGATCGCGGTGGAAAAGAACGTCCGCCGCTGGAAATATATTGAAGCCATTTTACGTTCGTGGCAGGAGGAAGGCCGTGACCAAACCGATCGACGACATGCTGCGAAAGATCGCCGCCGATACGTCGAAGGCGAATTCGCCGACTTCATCGAGCACTGATCCCCAAAGTCCAAGCGAGCTGCGCGGCGACCCCAACTGCCCCATCTGTCAGGGCGTCGGTTTCGTGCGCCGTGATCTGCCTATCACCGACCCCAACTTCGGCAAGGTGACCATCTGCGACTGCCGCCGCCAGGAAGTTGTTCAATCGGCATACCAGCGCGTCTTCCGCCTCAGCAACTTACAAGCTTTTGAAAGTATGACTTTCGAGACCTTCAAGGTGCGCGGGCGTCTCGGGCTGGGCGATGACCAGGTTCACTCGCTGCAAGTCGCCTTCGACCAGGCCCAGACCTTTGCCGGCACGCTCAAAGGCTGGCTGTTTATGGTGGGTGGCTACGGCGTAGGCAAGACCCACCTGGCCGCTTCCATCGCCAACTTCGCCGTGCGCATGGGCGTTCCCACACTCTTCCTCACCATCCCCGACCTGCTCGATTGGCTGCGCTACGCTTACGGCACTACCGAGGATAATTTCGAGACCCGTTTTGAAGAAATCCGCAATATCGGCTTGCTCATCCTGGACGACCTGGGCACCCAAAATGCCACTCCCTGGGCTCAAGAAAAGCTGTACCAGATTTTTAACCATCGCTACGTGAACCGTCTGCCGATGGTCATCACCACCAACCAGAGCCTGGATGAAATCGAAGGGCGCATTCAATCTCGGCTGCGCGACCCCGAGCTGGTC
>JAFGLU010000097.1 GCA_016927865.1 Anaerolineaceae bacterium | reverse complement strand
TGAAATTTGTTTGCGTCACAAACAAGATTATCACGTTTTGAACCCATTACCACCCTTTTTGTCCAGACCAGTTAGCGGAAACTAAAGGTATAACATAGAACCAAATTCGTCCTAACCGCACGCACATCCCAAAATGGGGATTTCACTACACCGATTCCTAATGAGCCCTCGCGCTTGACATTTGTGACGCGCCGCGTTATATTGATATTGTCTACATGGTAACTGCTCAGTGGGTAGGAGAAAGCCCTCGCCTCTGGTCGAATAGTTACCCTAAAAGAACTGATACCAAGGAGATACCCCCATGACTGAAAAAGACGAGACTGAAAAATCGAAGCGCGGCACATTATATGATGCCACCCGCATGGTGCTGTTGGCAGCCGTTGGGGCTGCGTCGCTGGCCCAGGAAGAGATGAGCACGTTTGTTGACCGGCTGGTGGAACGCGGAGAGATGGCCGAAAATGACGCCCGCAAGCTGGTGCGCGAGATCATGGACCGCCGCGAGAAGCTGGAGCGCGACCGCAAACAACACGATAAGAAAGTTGCCGGTTCGGCCTCCAAGTCTGACCTCGAAGCGCTGACCGCGCGGATTGCCGAATTGACCCGCCAGGTTGAGGAATTGAAGAAAGCTCAGGAAAAATAATCTCCCAGCACAGGGGTCAAGAAAAGCTCCGAATTCGAGTTGTTTATGGGTGAGAAGCACCCATAAACAACTCATATTCGGGAATTCTTTGCTTCTGTGTGGGAAACTACTATGATTATTAAACGGTATTCGAACCGCAAGCTGTACGATACCGAGGCGCGCCGCTATATTTCGTTGAGCGAAGTCGCCGCCATGATCCGCCAGGGCCAGGACGTGCAGGTGGTGGACCATGACAGCGGCCGCGATATCACCTCGCTGACCCTCTTTCAAATCTTGCTGGGCGAGGAGAAACGCATCGGTGAACTGCTGCCTCAGGTCGTTCTCACCCGCTTGATCCAGGCCGGCGGTGAGACGATTGAAACGCTGCGCGAGCGCTTGCTGGCGGCCTTTGACCCCCAGGGCCACCTGGAAGACGAGCTTCGCCGCCGCCTGGATGAACTGGTGACGCGCGGCGAGCTGACCGCCGAGGTTGCGCGGGCCATGTTTGAGAAAATGCGCGCCACTGGCGCTCCGCCGCCAGATGCCGAGCCTGAGCCCAACCCCGACCTGGAGGAATTGCGCCGCCAGGTGCGAGCATTGGAAGAAGAACTGGCCCGTTTGCGGTAGAATCAGATTCATCCCGCTGAGCCAATGCGCTCAGTTGTCCGAATCCTACCCAAACGGAGCGAGGTTCCCCCATGCCCGATTTCATTCCCTATACCCTTCATCAATTGGACCACGCCCTGGCTTTGCTCCAGGGCGCAATTTATACGGTCGTCGCCCCGCTGGAGATCCGCGCGTGGCGCACCCGCGAACCTGTGCCCTACGCCAGGCGGACAGAGGGCCGGCAGTTGAATTTGAAGGTTGGCGACCGCTGGGGCGAACTGTTCGACTGCGCCTGGTTCCGCTTCACGGGGCAGGTGCCGCCTGAGGCCGTCGGGCAGCCCGTGGTGGCGCTGCTGGACGTGAGCGGCGAGATGTGCGTCTTTGATGACAACGGCGTGCCCGTGCGTGGCCTGACCAACGTGGCCTCGGAATATGATTACAGCCTGGGGCGGCCCGGCAAGCACGTGCTGCCGCTGCTGGCTTGCGCTCAGGGCGGCGAAACGGTGCAGGTGTGGGCCGACGCGGGCTGCAACGACCTGTTTGGGCGGGTGCGCAACAACGGCGCCATCCAGGAGGCCTACCTGGCGGTGTGCAACGAAGAAACGCGCCGCCTGTTTTTTGATTACGAAGTGCTGCTGGACAGCTTGAAGGCCCTGCCCGAGAAATCGGCTCGCCGCGAGCAGATTCTGGTGGGCCTCAACGACGCCGTGCATCTGCTCTGGTCGGGCTTCTCCCCAGAGGCCGTGCTGGCGGCGCGCCGCCGGTTGGCTCCGCTGCTGGCGCAGCGCGGCGGCGAACCGGCCCTCAAAGTCAGCGCGGTGGGCCATGCCCATATGGATCTGGGCTGGCTGTGGCCCATCCGCGAGACGCACCGCAAGGGTGCGCGCACCTTCTGCACGGCCCTGGCGAACATGGAGTTGTACCCCGATTACGTCTTTGCCGCCAGTCAGGCCCAGTACTTTGCCTGGATGAAAGAAGACCACCCGGTACTGTATGAGAAGATTCGCCGCAAGGTGGCCGAGGGTCGCCTGGAACCTCAGGGGGCCCTGTGGGTGGAATGTGACACCAACCTGACGGGCGGTGAGTCGCTGGTGCGCCAGATTCTCTACGGGCGGCGCTTCTTCCAGGCCGAGTTTGGCGTCGACCCGCTCTATATCTGGCTGCCGGATGCCTTTGGTTATTCGGGCGCCTTGCCGCAGATTATGAAAAAAGCCGGGTTGAAATATTTCTCTACGCAAAAACTGAGCTGGAGTTTGATTAACCGCTTCCCCTACCAATCCTTCCATTGGCAAGGCATCGACGGTTCGCAAGTGCTGGTGCACATGCTGCCCGAGGAAACCTACAACAGCCCGGCGGCTCCGCGCTCGTTGGGCAAGATCGAGGAAAACTACACCGACAAGGGCGTCTCGACCCGCGCGCTGATGGTTTATGGCATTGGCGACGGCGGCGGCGGGCCGGGTGAAGAGCACCTGGAGCGGTTGGCCCGCCTGCGCAACTTTGCCGGGCTGCCCCCGGTGAAGCAGGAGTGGACCGCGGCTTTCCTGGAAGATTGGGCCGCCGAGGCCGAGCGGTTCAAGACCTGGGCGGGCGAGCTGTATCTGGAGCGCCACGAGGGCACCCTGACCACCAGCGCCCGCAGCAAGTGGTACAACCGGCGCATGGAGCAGGCTCTGCGCGAACTGGAGTGGACCGCGGCGATGGCAACCCTGAGCGGAGGGGAATATCCCGCCGAGCGGCTGGAAGCGATTTGGAAAGAGGTGCTGCTGTACCAGTTCCATGACATTCTGCCGGGCTCGTCGATCAAGCGCGTCTACGACGAGAGTTTGCCCCGCTATGCCGCGCTGTTGGAGGAGGTTGAAGGGCTGACCGCTCAGGCGCAGGCTGCTTTGACCGGTCAACCGGGCGGCAAGTCGGTGGTGTTCAATTCGCTCAACTGGGCGCGCAGCGAATGGCTGCGGCTTGATTCCGGCTGGCGCAAGGTGACCGCGCCGCCGATGGGCTGGGCCGAGGTGGGCGAGCCCGCCGCCGAAGCACCGACCACGCTGAGCGCGGCGCCCGACTGCCTGGAAAACGACCTGCTGCGGGCCGCTTTTGATGCCAGCGGGGGGTTGTGCTCCCTGGTGGAGAAGAAAACCGGGCGCGAGGTCATTCCCCCCGGCGAGCCCGCTAACCGTCTGCTGGTGTTCACCGACCACGGCGACGCCTGGGACTTTCCCATGGATTATGCCCAAAGCCAGCCTCGCCCGATGGAGCTGGTTTCTTCCACGGCCCGCACCGACGGTCCCCGCGCCATTCTGGAGCAGACTTACCGCCTGGGCATCTCAACGCTGGCGTTGGAGATTAGCCTGACGGCGGGCTGCCCGCGCCTCGAGTTTTCGGCCCGCCTGGATTGGCGCGAGACACGCACCATGCTGCGGGCCTTCTTCCCCGCCGCCGTCCGCGCCGATCAGGCTGCCTACGAAATCCAGTTTGGGCACCTCTTCCGCCCCACCCACGCCAACACCACCTGGGATCAGGCTCGCGACGAGACCTGCGGTCACAAGTGGGTGGACCTTTCGGAGCGCGGCTTTGGCCTGGCTTTACTCAACGACAGCAAGTACGGCCACCGCATCAAGGGGCACACCCTCGAGCTGGACTTGCTGCGTAGCGTGCCCTACCCCGGCACGCGCGTGGTGCGTGACGAGGACGTGACTCCCGGCGATTACCACGGCGCCTATACCGATCAGGCCGAGCACCGCTTCCGCTATGCGCTCTACCCGCACCAGGGGGACCTGGTGGAGGGCCAGGTGTTGCGCCAGGCTTATGAGTTTAATTTGCCGCTGCGTGTGGCAGAAGCCGGACCCCAGGTCGCCGGTGAGTATTCATCCATGCAGGTGGACGCGCCCAACGTGATCATCGAGACGGTCAAACGCGCCGAGGACGGCCAAGAGCTGATTGTGCGTTTATACGAAGCGGCGGGGATGACCACAGACGCTGCGCTGCGCTTTGGTTTCCCGGTCAGCCGGGCGGCGGAGGTGGACTTGATGGAGCAGCCCTTGCGCGAGCTGGCGCTGCAGACTGGAACCGTTCAATTAAGCCTGCGCCCGTTCGAGATTTTCTCCCTGCGCCTGACAGCCTAAAAAAAGGACCCTAAGGGTTTTCCGAAACCCTTAGGGTCTAATATTTCACCCTACTTCCAGCTCTTCACCCTGGTTGGCTTCAACTTGATCAGCAGCGCCTCGGGGTCCTTGATCCATGACTGCGGGTCGGCGGCTTTGACGCCCTCCGGCCCCAGGTAACGCTCGTAGATCCAGGCGGTCAGTTCTTCCATGCGCTCGCGCGGCTCGGTGAACAACTCGGCCTTGCCCTCCAACAGCACCGCGCGGATGCCTTCGCCCTGGTCCACATCGATGACCACGGAGATGAGCGGGTTCTTCACCAGCTCGCGCACCTTGCGCGTGGATCGAAAAGCGCTAATCCACAGGCTCTCGCCATCCCAGCCGTACCACACCGGCACCACATGCGGTTGCAAGGTGTGCGGGTCGGCCGTGGCCATGCGCGCCAGGTGAGCTTTATCGAGGAAGGCGTCCATTTCTTTCATGGTTTACTCGTATTGCAGCCGGGGGTGGTGCAGGCTGCCGACCGGGACACTCATCTGCACCGGCAGGCACTCCTGTGGAACTTGCAACAGGTTGAAGCGCGACGCGCCCAGGTAGAGGATCTCCAGGATCAAATCCTGGTAGCTGATGCCTTCGGCCCCGGCAATCACGCACAGGTCGCTGAATCCGGGGGTCAGGCCTGGCAGCGTGTTGATCTCCAGCAAGCACGGCCTGCCTTTGGCGTCCAGGCGGATGTCCACGCGCGAAACGTCCAGCGTGCCGAGGGCGTTGTGGGCGCGGATGGCCAGCTCGCGCAGTTCGTCGGCCAGTTCTTCGTCGATGGGCGCCGGGCACAGAAAGTCCGGCACGCCCTGGTCGCCCGTGT